>NZ_DDQF01000017.1:0-50552 GCF_002342555.1 Fibrobacter sp. UBA2449 | reverse complement strand
TATACAAAAATTTAGTGCGCCGGGACAATCTGTTGGGTTCGGCCCCCAAAAAAAGTCAATATCAAACACAAAAACGATATAAAAAATATCGAAAAATGCTTTGGAAAGGTGAAAAATTGGCTGCGTAATATTAACAGGTCCGCATCGAGATCAAAAATTTTGACCTCGATAAGGGGCGATTTCGAGCATTTGTGTTTGCGCTTATCCCCATAATAGTTTATATTCCTTTATGTACCGCACAATGCGGTGTTTGATTTTTATATGGAACAGTGCTTTTTTAATAATATGTCCGAGAAGGTCGTCGATGACCTTCGTAAAACGGTCGTTCCTGGTTCCCGCCTGTCTATTGCCGCAGCAAGCTTTTCTCTATATGCTTTCGAGACTTTGAAGGATGAACTCTGGAAGATTGATTCCTTGCGGTTCATTTTTACTTCAAGGACATTTGTCAAGAAACAGGTTTCAAAAGAAAGTCGCGAATTTGACATCTCCCGTAACGCACGAGAACAAGCACTCAACGAAGAACAGTCTGCCCGCGAGCGTTCGCTGTTCGGTAGTGAATTTGAATTGAAGTTGCGCAACCAGCTGAACCAGAAAGCGATTGCGGTGGAATGCGCCGAGTGGATTCGCCAGAAGGTAAAATTCCGGACGAACATAACCGACTTGAACTATCAGACGTTTATGCATGTAAAGCAGCCCGATGACGACGCGCTTTATACGCCGTTCAGCGAGTTTTCGGCGGTGGGACTCGGTGTAGAAAAAGGCAACAACATTTCCAATTTTAGCATGAGGGTTTCGGCGCCTCTTTCCAATGACTATATCAACAAGTTTAATGAATGCTGGTTTGATGAATCGCAGTTTGAAGAAGTGACCCAGGCGGTCATGGATAGCATCGCTACGGTCTATAAAGAAAATTCTCCCGACTTCATTTACTTTGTAACGCTCTACAATATTTTCCATGAATTCTTGAACGACATCAGCGAAGATGTTTTGCCGAATTCGGCGACGGGTTTTAAGGAAAGCGCTATTTGGCAAAAGCTTTACAACTTCCAGAAGGATGCGGCGCTTGCTATCATCAACAAATTGGAAAAATACAACGGTTGCATTCTCGCCGATAGCGTGGGTCTCGGCAAAACTTTCACTGCACTTGCGGTGGTCAAGTATTACGAGAACCGCAACAAGAATGTGCTGGTACTTTGTCCCAAGAAGTTGAACAACAACTGGATGACCTTCAAGAATAACCAGACGAACAATCCGCTTGTTACGGACCGTTTCCGTTACGATGTGCTGTATCATTCGGACTTGTCGCGTGATTCGGGGAGCACGAATGGCCTTGACTTGAGCCGCATTATTTGGAGCAACTACGACCTTGTGGTGATTGACGAATCGCATAATTTCCGCAATGGCGGTACGGCCACAGGCGATGATTTTTCTGCCGATGAATTTGACGATGATATCGACCGCAAGGAAAACCGCTACCAGCGCTTATTGAATCAGGTCATCCGCAAGGGCGTGAAGACGAAGGTGCTGATGCTTTCGGCAACGCCGGTGAACAATCGCTTCAACGATTTGAAGAATCAGTTGCGCTTGGCTTACGAAGATGATTCGGAAAAGATGGATTCTTTGCTGAACTTGAACAATGGCATTGATTCCATTTTCAAGCAGGCGCAGAGTGCCTACAATGCGTGGGTAAAACTCCCGGCCTCTCAGCGAACTACGCAGGCGTTGCTTGAAACTTTGGATTTTGATTTCTTTGAACTGCTTGATTCGGTGACGATTGCACGTTCCCGCAAGCATATTGAAAAATTCTACGATATCAATGAAGTGGGCAAGTTCCCAGAACGCCTGCCGCCCATTTCGGAATCTCCCGACTTGACCGACGTGGCGGGAATTTCGTTCGATAGTATTTACTTGCTGTTGAGTCAGTTACAGATGAGTGTGTATAGCCCGGCGCGATTTGTGCACCCGAGCCGTATCGAGGGCTACATCGACAGTTCCGAAGAAAAGGATTTGCTGCTTGGCCGCGAAATGGGCATTCGGAAACTCATGAGCATCAACATGCTCAAGCGCCTGGAAAGTTCCGTCTATTCGTTCAAGCTGACATTGGACCGTTATCACGAACTGGTTCAAAAAACAGTTGACAAGATTGAGAAGTACAAGAAGAGTATTGATGCTGGCAACGCGACTGCGGATGCAGATATTATTTATGATATCGATAGCGCGACTCTAGAAGATGACGAATTTACCGTCGGCAAGGATGTACACTTCAATTTGGCCGATATGGATTACATTGGCTGGCTGAACGAACTCCGCCAAGAATTGGGTGTACTTGCGCAGTTGCAAAAGATAGCCGGGCAACTTTCGCCTGAACACGATTCCAAGTTGCAGACCCTGTTTGCGAGAATCTGCAACAAGATCGAGAATCCGATCAATTTTGGGAACAAGAAGATAATCCTGTTCACGGCATTTGCTGACACGGCAAAATATCTCTACGAACAACTTGCCGAGAAACTGCTCCAGAAATACGGAATCCACTCTGCACTTGTAACGGGCGATATGGACGGCCGCACGAACCTTCCGAAGTTGCGCGCCGATTACGATACGATGCTGACCTATTTTTCGCCGCAGTCCAAGGAACGCCATTTGCTTAGGAATATTGTTCCGGGCGATATCGACTTGCTGATTGCGACGGACTGCATTAGCGAAGGCCAGAACTTGCAGGATTGCGATTACCTGATCAATTACGATATCCACTGGAACCCGGTGCGCATTATCCAGCGCTTTGGCCGTATAGACCGTATCGGCAGCAAGAATGCAAAAATCCAGCTGGTGAACTTTTGGCCCAACGTGAGCCTCGATGAATACATCAATCTGAAATCGCGTGTGGTTGCCCGCATGAAAATATCGGTGATGACCGCGACCGGCGACGACAACCCCATCAGCGCCGAAGAGAAGGGCGACTTGGAATACCGCAAGGAACAACTGCGCAAGTTGAAAGAAGACGTGGTTGACCTTGAAGACATGAAGGGCGGCGTGAACATCGTGGATTTGGGCCTGAACGATTTTCGAATGGACTTGCTGCAATATCGCGAAACCCATCAAGAAGTCGAGAATGCGCCCACGGGAATTTATGCGCTCGTGCATGCCGACGAAACAGGCGAATTGCCGCCCGGCGTGATTTACATTTTGCGCAACCGCAACAATGCCGTGAATATCCGCAGCAAGAATCGTCTGCACCCCTTCTACATGGTTTATCTGAGGCAAGATGGTAGCGTCGTTTGCAATCACCTTTCGCCGAAGAAGATTCTTGACCTGATGCGTCACGCCTGCCGCGGGCTTGCCACACCCGACATAGCACTCTGCAAGGCCTTCAATAAGGAAACTGCCGACGGCCGCAAGATGGGCAAGTACAGCGACCTTTTGCAGCAGGCAATCGCCTCGATTATCGAAGTCAAGGAAGAATCCGATATCGACAGCCTTTTTGGCGAAGGCGAGACCACCGCACTCACCGGCGAAATCCGCGGCCTGGACGATTTTGAACTCGTGACGTTCCTGGTAGTCAAATGATAAACCTGCCCTCTTCGACATTCGTGGGCAAGGTGGTGCCCAAGGAAAAATTCTACAGCAAGTGCGCCGTGAATACGGCGACCAAGAACCTTTTTGTCAAGTATGTAGAACAGATTGTCTGGCAAAATAAGCTGACCGCGCAGACCATGGCCGCAGAAAAGGGTTTGCTGGTAAACGAAATCGATGTCTTTGAAGTCAAGATGAAGTCGTTCGAGTGCCCGAGCAAGTTGTTCGAGTTCATCGACCAGAATTTGCACCACCACAACATATTTGTCTTGACCTATGACGACAAAGCAAAACTCTTCGTGAACTTCAAGGAAAAAGAGAAGGACGAAACCTTCTTGGATGCCTTCGAAACTCCATGGAAACCTGCCGACGAGTCCGTATTTAATTTGTCCGGCAGCAACATGGACGAAATCTACGAATCCATCGTCCGCGGTGCAGATTCCTCAAATGCCGTTGCGAGTTTAAGTTCCCTGAGCCTGCCGAAGGGAGAAGCAGAACAACCCAAGCCGTCTCTAAAAGACTATATTGTACAAAGTAAACAACACGCCAAAATCAAAGCCCAAATCGAAAAACTGGAGAAAAAACTCGCCAACGAAAAGCAGTTTAATCGCCAGGTGGAAATTAGGGCTGAGATAAGGAAACTGAAAAAACATTTCGTGAGGTAACAGATGTCTCCTAAAAAACCGCAAGTTGCATTAATCTATGATTTCGATGGGACTCTGTCTCCTGGAAATATGCAAGAATTTGGCTTCATCAAAGCCTTGGGAATGAACGAAAAGGATTTTTGGACGAAAAGTGCTGCGTTGTCAAAAGATAATGATGCTAGTAGCATTTTATGCTATATGAAGTTGATGCTATCGGAAGCGCAATATAAAAAAGTTTCAATAACAAAAAAGTCTTTTCGTGATTTTGGAAAAGAAATAGAATTGTATTCTGGTGTAGAAAAATGGTTTTCTTTAGTAAACAAATATGGACAAAAATTAGGACTAGATATAAAACATTATATAAATTCCTCAGGCTTGAAAGAGATGATTGAAGGATCTCCAATAGCAAAGGAATTTGAACATATATACGCTTGTTCTTTTTTATATGATGCTTCAGGAGTTGCTGAATGGCCTGGAGTTGCTGTTGATTTTACAACTAAAACCCAGTTTATTTTCAAAATAAACAAAGGAATTAAAGAAGTATACGATTCTAAAGAAGTGAATAAATATGTAGCAGAAGAAGATCGTCCGATTCCATTTAAAAGGATGATTTATTTTGGTGATGGAGAAACGGATATTCCCTGCATGAAAATGGTTAAGCAAAATGGCGGATATTCAATAGCGGTTTATAATCCGAGTAAAAAAGGGAAAAAGGATATTGCAAAAAAATTGATTTCAGAAGACCGCGTGAATTTCGTTTGCCCTGCCAATTATGAAAAAACGTCTGATATATATGAGGTGGTAACTACAATTTTGGAAAAGATTAAAAGAGACTATGATTTTGATACACTTCTGCAAAAACACAAAAAATTGGCGAAGTAAAAGAGTTTCAAAACAAGAATGATACTGGAAGAATAACAAAATAGAAGTTATCCATGTGTGTAATTGCACAAACTGGCACCGCTAGTCTTGCCTTAAAATTGTGATTTGAGTATATTTATAATACCAACAAGGAGTTGTCGTGTCTGAAATAACAGAATGCGGATGGGGCAAAACTGTAATTAAAAGAATCGCGGATAAAGTTCGCGAAGTTTCTGGTTTTGATCCCAAGAAAACAACTGATTTTAAAAGTGTAGTTGAAGCATTTGGTGGAAAAGTTTCAGAAGATAAGGATGTCTTTTTCGGCGATACAATAAAAGTTCATGGGAAACTTGATTTTACCATCAAATTACATCCGTTAGCAACTACTGAACGACAGAGATTTACTCTTGCTCATGAATTAGGTCATTATTTTTTGCATTCTCGACAAGGTGACAAACCTTTGCAGGCATTTCGCTTAGGAACTAGTATGGCAGAACAGGAAGCAAATTATTTTGCGGCTGAACTTTTGATGCCAGAAAGTATGTTTAGAGAAGACTTTAATTCGTTGTCTAATGATCTCGATCAAGATGGCAAAATATCTAGAATGGCGCAGATGTATCATGTGTCATTTACTGCCGCCAGTGTTCGCCTTACTTCTTTGAACTTGCTTTAATTTTTATGGCAGAATTCGATCTTAAAGAGCCAAGAGTATATCTGTTTTTTAGTGCCGATATTATTGGCAGCACACGAAAAAAACAAGATGCTCAGGAAGAATTGTGCATAAGTTCCTGGATTGAAAATGTTGTATTTAATTTTTACAATTTATTTGTAGAACAATTTGCTAAAGAAGATGTGAATTTGTGGAAATATAATGGAGACGAGATTCTCTTTTTTGCACAGATTTTTGATTGGAACCGTGCTCTTTGTCTAGTAAAACGATTTAGAGATGTTATTGAAAAGAATAATTCGCTGCCAAACTCAATGCCCGTAAAGGGAACGGTGTGGACAGCTGGTTTTCCTGTAAGAAATTTCATATTACAGGAACCTGTTATTCCTAATAGTAAGATTGTTGATTTTATTGGTCCCGATATTGATATGGGTTTTCGTATTGCAGGATTGGCTAGTAAAAATAGAATTGCTATATCGCCAGAATTGGCTTTAGGAATACTAAGTGTACCAGATGATTCTGATCAGGCTTTAAAATGGTTCTTTTATGGTCGGAGGGACTTAAAAGGCATTGTTGAAGATGGAGGTATTCCTGTAGTTTTTCTTTCTACATCAAATGATGACTGTTTGCAAGATAAAGAAGATAAATTAATGAAAAGAGATGTAGAATGCTCCGAATTGAAAATTTTTTTAGAAGCATTTTTTGAACAGTCGAAAATTTGGAGGGAACGAAAATTTTTTGCCAATTCTGATGAAATGAAAGCGGACGAAGATTTTGCTCCGTTGTATGATGCTGCGTGTGCTATTGTCGATAAAATATCTGGACAAAACAACATATCTGCAGGGAATGAGCCTGCTGACATAAGTAAGACTTTGGCTGACATTAAAATAAAATAATCATCTTGTTTGCAAGGCTTTTTTTCCCTACATCCTTTCCAATGCAAACGGTTATGGTTTATATTTCTATTTTCAAAAAAATTATAGTTTTTTCAACATAAAATTTGGTCAAAATTATAGAAATTTCAACATGCGACGCGATTTTTGCCGGAAAATGGCGAAATTTCGCTAAAATCGCCATTTTTTCCATTTTAATCGGAAAGAAGTTTTCTTTCATTCAAATCTCTTGTTTTTCCTTCAAAAACAACCTATATTACACACAGTGTGTAATATGTCGAGGTCTTGTATGGACGTGTCGGAATGCCCTATCTGTGATTCCAGGAATATCGAAATTAAAGAAAAATTGAAGGAAGTTTTGGTCCCGATGGCAAAGTCTGCTTTGCAAAAAGTTCGATTTTGCCACTGCAACGACTGCAATTCAGATATTCGTCTGAGTTCTGATTCACATAAAATTGTTGAACAGAGAATAAAGGAAAAAGCAAACGAAAGCATGCCTTCGTTGATTGAAAAAATCAACAAGGCTGGCTATTCTGATGCCCGCCTGGAACGCGCCCTTGATCTGGCGCCCCATACCGTGAACCGCTGGAAACAAGGGAAGAAAATATCCGCAGCTGTTTTGGCTTTAATTCGTTTTGTTGCTTCCCAGCCCAAATTGATTGATTTCGCCGAAGAAGGCTTTGCCGATGGTGATTTGAAACTTAATGTTGAATAATTGAAGGGAAATCATAAAGAATTAGACCATCAACAACCGATATAAATATATATTTCGGACAAAGGTATCCCATGGAAAAGATGAAGTTTGAAACTCCCGATATGGCGCAGATGAATGTCGAAAAGATTGCCGCGTTGTTCCCGAATTGCGTGACCGAGAGCAAGGCCGCCGATGGCAAGCTGAAGAAGGCGGTGAATTTCGACGCGCTCAAGCAGATGCTCGGCGAGAGTGTCGCGGAAGGCGATGAGTCCTACGAATTTACCTGGGTCGGCAAGCGCGATGCCATGGTGGAGGCCGCGAAACCGATCCGCAAGACGCTGCGCCCCTGCGTGGAAGAATCCAAGAACTTCGACACCACCGAGAACCTTTACATCGAGGGCGACAACCTCGAAGCCCTGAAACTCCTGCAAGAAGGCTACCTGGGCAAGGTCAAGATGATTTACATCGACCCTCCCTACAACACCGGAAACGACTTTATCTACAAAGACGACTTCCGCATGGACAGCGCCAAGTACGCCGAAGAAAGCGGCGCCGTGGACGACGAAGGAAATCGCATGGTGCAGAATTCCGACAGCAACGGCCGTTTCCATTCCGACTGGTGTTCCATGATTTACAGCCGCCTGCTGCTCGCCCGCAACTTGCTCACCGACGACGGCGTGATATTTATCAGCATCGACAATAACGAACAAGCGAATCTGAAAAAGATTTGCGATGAAGTGTTTGGCGGAGATTGCTTTGTTGGCGATATCGCTTGGCAAAGAACATATGCTCCAAGGAATGATTCAAAAGGAATTGTTCGTGAAATAGAACATATATTGTCTTATAGCCGTCAACAGGATTGGATGCCGAACGCGTTACCGAGAACGGGAGAGATGGATGCAAAATACAAAAATCCCGATAATGACAAAGCTTTATGGAAAAGTTCAGATGCGAACGCACCTGGTGCAGCAACCCACCAAGGAATGGTATATGCAATTCAACACCCGTTAACTGGAGAATATTTGTATCCCTCTAATGGAAGATGTTGGGCGTTTGGACAGGATTTAATGCTTGAAATTATGCAAGGTTGGTGCAGTTATGAATTGCGCGATCTTCATGATGAAGAGAAAAGAGCTGAAGTATGTGGGGTGTCCGTTTCTGAAATACGAAAAAATGTGATGAGTATCGTTCTTTCAGAGTCTTTGGAAATCTCAAAAGAAAAGGCTAAGAAGGTACTGGAAAAAGGACCATGGCCTAAATTCTACTTCACAAAAAATGGATTTGGCGGAATTGCTAGAAAAATATATTTAGATGATGTTGGTGGAAAATTGCCGACGAATTTTTGGTCTTTTGAAGACGCAGGTCACACCGACGAAGCGAAAAAAGAAATTTTAGCATTGTTTGATGGAAAAGCTCCTTTTGATACTCCGAAGCCGACTCGTTTACTTGATAGAATGTTGACTATTGCGACAGACAAGGATTCAGTAATTCTTGATTTCTTCTCAGGCTCTGCAACAACGGCTCATTCTGTATTTAAGAAAAATGCGGAAGATGGTGGAAACCGTAAGTTTATATTGGTTCAAGTTCCTGAAGAAACCAAGTCTCCGACTTACAAGACCATCTGCGAAATCGGCAAAGAACGCATCCGCCGCGCAGGCGACAAAATCCTCGCAGAACAACAAGCCAAAGAAAAATTTGCCGCCGACAAAACGGACCTGTTCGATAGCACAAGCGACAAGCCCGCAGCCGCAAAACCGTTGGACATCGGCTTCCGCGTCCTGAAAATCGACGACTCCAACATGAAGGACGTCTATTACTCCGCCGGCGAAATCTCCCAGCAAGACCTCGTCGAGCAAATCAGCAACATCAAGGACGGCCGCACCGACATGGACCTCCTCTTCGGCTGCCTCGTCGATTGGGGCGTCCCGCTCTCGCTCCCCATCAAAACCGAAACCATCGAAAACCTCCAAGTCTATAACGTCAACGACGGCGACCTAGTCGCCTGCTTCGCAAACGACATCCCCGAAGCCGCCATCCGCCAAATCGCAGCCGCCAAGCCCCTCCGCGCCGTCTTCCGCGACTCCAGCTTTAAAAGCGACTCCGCCAAAATCAACGTCACCGAAATCTTCAAAACAATAAGCCCCAACACTACAGTAAAGGTGGTGTAAAGGAGAATCTGTATGAATGATAAAATTCGATTAAGAGTTGAATACGCTGATGACCAGATATTTTATATAATTTCATCATCAAATGCGAATGAAATTGATAATTGGGATCAGTTAATTGGAGAACCTTATGTCATTCCCAATGGCTTGGCCTCAATTCTTATGCGTTCTGATAATGCTAGAAAAATTCGGTTGGATAAATCATTTTATTTCAAACCGGGAGGTGATGCATCGGAAGCTGCAGATGAATTGATAGAAAGAATAACAAAAGCAGTTGGATCTAAACCCATATTTAAACAAAGGTATTAGTTGAATGTTTTGTTCAAAATTTAAATCAATTTTACTATCAATAGCTCTTATTGTATTTTGCGCAGTCCTTTTTTATTATGTATATGAAAAAGGCGTATTCTTATTATATGATGGTGAAAAAGCGGATGTGAATAATTTTTTTGCTTCTTATGCGTCCTTGTTTGGTGCGTTAATAACAGTATTTGTCGCTCTTTTTACAATTCAAAAGTGGTGGGATCGAAATGATTTTCAAAAAATGGAAAGCGAATTAAAACGTATCAAACATAAAAATAGCACTATTCAAGAAAAGGTTGTGTCAAAAATAAATCAAGAGCTTCTTCCAAAAAAAGTAAAAGAATATGTTTGTAATAATAAAGAAGAAGTTATCCAGCCTTTGAAAGATATGATGGTCGATCGATATGGTTTATATGCAACCTATCTTCATATCGAATTCCTAGAAACACTTTTTGATGCGCAGAAATCAAGTTTAAATGGCAAACCATTGTACATCTTTGCAAGAAAAATATTCAATTTGGTTGTGGAAAAAATAAAGAATGGACCGCATGGAAAAAATTTTGACTTATTTGAAAAATCGATAAATCTTTTGTTGGCTTTAACTCAAGAAATGTTGTCTGAAGAATTTGTTATAGAAGATGTCGATGCTTTTTATGGAAATTTAGAATATTTGCATCATGAAATTTTAGTGATAAAATATGATGGTGAATCTTCAAAAACAATTAAACTTATGGATGATAAAAGCATATCAGAATTGGAAACGAATGTAAATAAGTTATATGGGAAATACATTTCTCGACCGGAAGAATCTGTGATTGAAGAAAAAAAGTAATTTTTTTGCTTTGAATCTAGAAATTGCATGAACATGGATGCCTTGCGACTAAGACAAAAATTGATTAATATTTGTATGGGAAACAATTTTACTGGAGAAACTTCTGTAGTTGTTGACATCCCTTACATTCCGTATATTCCTGAAAATTGGAATGGCGTTCTTGTTATTGCCGAAGCCCAAAATTTAAAAGCGAATGCTTATGCGAATTGTTCTGATGTGCAGAAAATTTGCAGGCTGTATCCCGATTATGATGGTTCAAAGAGTTATGCTATTGAGGGCCCTTTCCCCAAAATGGATGTTAAGCCATGGGAAGATGGTTCTATACCTCTTGCGTTAAAAGCTGCTCTTGGTTTAAATCCATATGAAATCGCTGTTTGTAACGCATGCCTATGGTCAAGAAGGGTTGGTAATAGAAATAAGAACCCGAATAATGAAATGCTGGTTCGGTCAAAGGATTTATGGGAGGATATGTGGACTGACCTAGATTCCTATGTTACTAAAGTTGTATGTTGCGGAACTAAAGCATTGTCTGTTTTTAATTTCGCAGGAGAAAAACTAAAAGAATTAAGGCATCCTTCACCAAATGCGATGAGCCGAATTTCTGGAATGTTTAAAATTGACGATCTTTTAAATAGATATCCAGAAGTAGAAACCGCCTATCAAGAACTTGGGGGTGATGACATATTTGAAACGTATAAACAGAATAAAATTTTCTTTGCTTGTCATGCGGTGAGTTTGCTAAAGAATGATTTTGAAGGGGATGAGTAAATTATGTCTGCTTTAAAATTTCCCATATCCCATGTTCTTGTTGATTGTGAAAATGTCGGCCTAGGTGGCTTGGCAGATTTGGTCGTGAATACAGACGGGACGCCGTTAAAGTTTATTCTCTTCCATAATTCTACGAATCGGATAAATCTTTCTCTTACTCAATTGAAGGATTTTGGTTATGCGCTCAATGAAGATCGTGTAGAACTTGTCGAATTGGCTATCCCCGAGAAGATGACAAAGAAACAAGCTGAAAACGCTTTGGACTTTTATATCGCTTTCTATATGGGGCAAGTGATGCCGTATGAGCCATTCAATAGCCATTGCGTAATTCTTTCGAAGGACCATGATTACGATCCTCTTGTTTTGCATGTTCAAAAAGTATTCGGCAAGGATCGCTGTGAACGGGTAGAATCTTACGAAGCCTTGGCGAAAAAACTGGCTATAGATGTAAAACCGAAAGAAGAGAAAAAGCCTCAGCTTCCAAAAAAGCTAACCGTCCAGCCGTCTAAGGCGGAGAAAAATCAGCCTGTATCAAAAAATTTTGATTTGCAAAAGGCGCTTGAAAAAGCGAAATCTACTTTGAAGGGAATGTCGAAAAATAAACCGACAACAATAAAGAGATTGCAAAATTCACTCAAGAGTTGGTTCAAAGCGGAAAACCCGACCGATACAGATTTGCAAAGTTTAATAGAAAATCTTCAAAAAAGCGGTTTTTTAGAACTTTCCAAAGATGGAGTCCATGTCGAATACAAATAATTAAGGTATATTAAAAACAAACTACTTAGGAAATGTGATGAAAAACATGTTCAAGTGCCTGCAATTTTCGGAGAATACGGCCGAGTTCTCTCGTGCCGAATTTTATGATTGCAATGTCAAAAGCGACTCCCCCAAAATCAACATCACCGAAATTTTCAAAACAATAAGTACCAATACAGCTATCAAGGTAGTATAATTTTTTATGAGTTTCTTTCTCCGCAAAAAAAGGCAAATATCCATATTTCGAAAGACTTTTCTTTCGGAAAGTAATGCATATCGTTTATCGTTATTTGGTATAGTTCTTTTCTTCTTATTTGTTGCGTTAAATTTTATTTGTGGTGATTGGAATTTTACATTCTTTGGAAAAATAAATGAAGAAAAAATAGGACAATTTGGTGACTTTGTTGGTGGTGTAATCGGAAGTTTATTTGCGTTGGTTGGTGTAATACTTTATTATGTGGCGTTAAAAGAACAAAGAAAAGATTTAAAAACGAATCAGAATTCTCTGAGCCTTCAAACAGAAGCATTAAATCAGCAGGTAGAGGAATTTAAAGCTCAAGAAAGAGAGCTTAGAGAAACAAGAGCAGTTTATGAAAAACAGACTAAACTTTTTGAAAAACAGACGAAATTTTATGAAGAACAAGCTAAAGAATATAAAAAACAAACAAATGTTCTAGCGTTACAGCAATTTGAATCGAGTTTTTTTGCATTAATAAGATTACTTAGTGAGCAGCAAAAAAAATTTTTTAACACGGATGATAATTTATTTAAGCAATTTGTCGCAAGAACAACGGCAATAGATGAAAAAACGATCAAAGAGCGACTTAGAGATGTTGACAAATCTTTTGAATTGAAGATTCTTCAAAAAAGTGAATATTTGGAAAATTATACGCAAGTTTTTTTTCGTGCGCTAAATCTACTGAAGGAAACGGAATTTGAAAGAAAAACTAGGATGCATTATTTGAAAATTTTACATTCACAATTGACAAAAAATGAAAAGATTTTACTTTTTTATTATACTCGAACAAGGGCTTCTGTGAAAGACAGAATACTTATGGTGCGCTACAAAAAATTATTCAAAGTTGGTGTACTTGATAAATTGGAATGTGCGTACATTGAAGACTTTTTTACAAGAAATCTGTTGTCGTATTTTTATGATCAAATCGACAAAATAACAAGGGATGCGTGTAGTACATTTAATGAACTTGATTATACAGAAAATTCTCTAATTAAAAATGAAACTATTAGTTCTGGTGATGAAAAAATAGACTTTCAGCTAACTCTTACGGATGAGAAATTTTCTGCGTCACTTACATATGGGAAATATGCCAAATTGATTAATGATAAAACTATTGCATATTTGACAGAATTTCTTTTTTATGATATTTTCTTTTTATCTAAATATAAGCAACCAAAAGAGAATGTATTTGCTGTACATGTAGATATCGATTTGGATTTTAGAAAAGTGTCTGTAGTTTCAACTAATTGGGGAGATCTCCTATGAATTATCAGAAAGAAAAAGATTTTGTCGCTGTTATGAGAAATGGACTGAAAACAGAGTCAAGAACATTATCAGTAAAAACACTCTTAAGCGACCGAAATATAAAAAAGATTGATTATAAACCTTATTATCAACGGAATTATGTATGGGATTCCGAAAAGCAGTCTTTCTTTATTGAAAGCGTTTTACTTGGGACAGAAATACCTCCACTTATCTTATATAAGTCGGGGATGAAAACGGAAGTTATCGATGGTCGTCAGCGTTTTGAGACTCTAAAACGATTTAAGGAAAATGATTTTGGTTTGGATGACAAAGGTTTGGTGGCTTTGCCAGCATTGAAAAAGATGACCTTCAATAGGTTAGAGGATGATATCAAAGAGGTCTTTCTTAATGCTAATATAAGAATTTTTGAATTTGAGGTCATTGGTGAAATTGCTCCTGATGTTGAAGATAAATTAAAAAAAGAAATTTTTCGACGCTATAACACCGGAGTGACGCCATTAACTATGGTAGAGGTGGACGGGGCGAAGTATTCTGATGATGAATTTTCGAATGAAATTGAGCTTCATTTAGTTGAGGATCAAAATTTTTTCGAACATGTGAAAAAATGTTTGTTCCCAACAAATCGGACAAAGGAAGTGGCTGATTTAAGAAAAATAATGGTCGATAAACTTAGAAAAATATATGTTTTGCCAAAATTTCCGATTTCTATATATGCAACAGGTGTTAATCGAGCGAATATAAGCGAAATACTGTATCAATCTGCGATGCAGCAGTTATCGGATGATGTTAGTAACGAAGTTAAAAAATACAAAAAAATATTAAACAATGTTTTTGGTTTGTATGAAATTATTGAATCGCAAGATGGCGATGGACTAAAAAATAAATTATTTTATGAAACTTTAATTTGGGCATCCCTCATTTTAGAGCAAGAAAATATTCAATACAATTTAGTAGAAAATATAAATGAAATATTTACTTTCTATAAAAAGAATGAGGCTGTATATTCAGATGAAAATTCTTTTTTCTATATAAGTATCTTTGGAAGATTTAATGCTACTGCAGAATTATTTAAACAACTTTATAATTTTGATTTTTCAGAGTATATTCGAAATGACGATTTTAAACAAAAAATAATTGATTCAAGTCAGTCTAAACAAGATGTAAAAAATGTTGTGCAAGAATTAGAAAGCTTAAGAACGAATAAACCGTCTCCGATTTCAAAAACAGTAGAAGATGTTCTGTCGGACTTAATTTCGGATAAATATTTAATTCGTCCTTCATATCAACGACAAGAAAAAATTAGTCTAAATAAAGCATCCTCAATTATTGAGAGTATTTTATTGAAAATACCGCTTCCCCCAATTTTTGTATATCTTAGAAAAGATGGTGTTAAAGAAGTTGTTGATGGGCAACAGCGACTTCTTTCTATTCTTGCTTTCCTTGGAAAGGGATACAAGAATGAAAACGGGAAAACGGATTATTCTAGAAACAATAACTTTAAATTGAAAAACTTGGCTATTCGCAAAGAGTTGAATGGTCAAAATGTATCAGCATTGAACGAAAATGACCATGACCAAATATTAGACTTCTATTTAGATGAAATTGTTATTGATGCGAAATTGAATGAAAAATTTGATCCGATAGATTTGTTTATTAGATTGAACCAAAAGCCTTATCCAATCAAACAGAATTCTTTTGAAATGTGGAATTCATATATTGATAAAGATGTTATTGAACGGGTAAAAGAAGTTACGCGGAAACATTCTGCTTGGTTCTTTAGTAACGATATTGAAGATGTTGCTAATAGAACTGATCGAATGGAAAATGAAGAGTTGATAACACTCCTTACATATATAGATCTTATCCTTACCAAAGATAATTCCTATGAAAAAGTTTTGGGAATGTTTAAAAGAATTGATCGCATCACATGTCGTGTAAAAGATAAAAAGGCAATAACGGAATATTTAGATAGTCTTGAAAGTGATGATGCCGAAAAGAAATTGTTTTTAACAACATTAAGCAAAACTGACGATAGAATCAGGTTCTTCGGTAGTTTATTTGATGATGGTGGTTCTAAAGCTTCCCTTAATGAATTTTTTAATGTGAAAAAAGCTAAAACGTTTAGAAGGTCCTATCAAGATTTTTATGTTATTTGGCTGGTTCTTCACTATGCTGATTGCAATGATCGAAATAAAGATGTAATAAAAAATAATATTAGCGCCATTCTTAAATTGCTTAGAAATGCAAACAACGAAAATGTGGATGAAAAATATTACTCAAACTTTATGGATGAAATACATCGTGTGACGAAAAGTAAACCATAACAAGGATTCGCAAAAAAAATCTATTTTAATAAAAAAAAATTTCACCTAAATAAAAATCTCTAGAGAACAACGCTGAACTGGTTGTTGATGGCGCTGATCGAAGATTGCTTGACATTCGATATTCTGGATTTGCTTCGCCCCTAAAAATAGTAGCGATGTAAATTTTAACACTGACTGTCAATGCGTCTGATTCATTTTAAGGAAAATGTGATTAAACGACCGAAAAAGTCTGGAATTTTGTGGTAAAACCGCAATTATTGAATGGAAAAATGTGATTTCATTGTCCTCCGAAAAAACGCTAGATGTTATTCACGCTGATTATTACCCTTGACGATGATCTAAAATAATTATATAACAAACAGTGCCTTGCGGTTGTTTTTGGCTTGTCTGCAAGGAAAGGAGTATATGAAAGTGAGTCCGAGTTATGTATATTTTCACTGCAACTTGATGGAGGCATTATGCTTTTTAACGTAGAAAAACTCATGGGCATAATCGCGTGCATTATGAAACGGATGGACGTGAAATCCATCAATTACATGAAGGTCATCAAGTTGATGTATCTTTCGGACAGGTTGCATATTGATAAATACGATTCGTCGATTTCAAACGACGAGTATTATTCGATGCCGTATGGCCCTGTTCTTTCTAGGCTTTACAATCTTATCATGAACGAGTCCTGCGACAAGTTTCAAAGGGAATGGGACAAGTTTTTTTTGCGGGTTGGATACGATATCGCCATAAGGGATACCTCGGTCAACGAAAAGATTCTTGAACTGTCCCGTGCCGAAGAGAATACCATTGGCGAGATTGTTGCCAAATACGGCAGGATGGACAAATGTGATCTTGTGAACAATGTTGCGCACAAGCTCCCCGAATGGGAAGATCCGCAGGGGTCTTCTATTCCGTTGCCGCTACGCAAGATTATGGAAGCCTTGGGCAAGGACAAAAAAGAAATTGACACGGTCCTTGCAGAAAGAGAAATCTACGAAAAAGAGTTTGCGTAACCATTTTTTGTTATAAATCGGACTTTTTCCCGAGAAAGTTGTTGAAATACGTTCTGTGAATAGATTTTCATAGCATATTTGGCACCTCCAAAGAACGCCGGATATTATCTTCTTTAATGAAAAATAAGTATCTTTTAAATTATACGGAGGCATTATGATCCAGGATTCTTTCGAATTTGTCGTGTACATGATTCACGCTTGCGCGAACAAGTGGAATCAGCTGCCGTCCGCCGTATATAAAAAACTTAGGGATTCTGGTTGTATCCAAAAGTTCCTTGTCCCCAATTACGAGATAATGCACACGCAAGGGACTGATTTTGTCGTGAGCGATATCGAGGAATATTTGAAAGTCCGCAAGGTGGCTATATGATTGTTTACCATGGTTCAATACAGGTCGTGCAGAAGCCTGATATCAACCATTCCTACAGGCCCCTTGATTTTGGAATGGGGTTCTATGTGACTACCGTTCGCGAGCAGGCTGTCCGTTGGGCCGAAAGAAAGTCAAAAATTTATGACGGTGCAAGTCCTGTTTTGAACATCTACGAGATGTCGGATTTTACAAGCGATTTATCGGTAAAGACTTTTCCAGAAGATTTGACCGAATGGATAAATTTTGTCTGCAAGTGCCGCGATGGGGCTTTGGATTACAGGGATTACGATGTTATCGTAGGCAAGGTTGCGAACGACAAGGTTTTCCGTGTGGTAGATATGTATCATTCGGGAATCTGGGATTTAGACCGTGCCTTGAGAGAAATCAAGGTGTATCCGCATTACGACCAGATTGCCTTCATTACGCAGAAAGCGATTGATTCGTTGCTGACGTTTGTTTCTGGCGAAGAGGTTTAGCTTATGGATGGCGAAGTTCTAGAGAAGGTTTATCAGGAACGCCTGGAAGAACGGATTATAGCGCATTTGGCGCAGGTGCGTAAGTGTTCGCTGGAAGAAGCTATGGATCTTTATTACCAGAGCAAGCTTGCCGATAAAATCCATGAGGGCGTTGAAGGCATCCAGTATCTTGATTACAAAGTCCTTGTACAGATACTTGAAGAAACAGAACTTTCTGCAAAACATTCCTAATTTTACACTATGAAAATCCAGTTCAAGTACCAGCAGTTCCAAGCAGATGCCGCGAAGGCCGTTTGCGATGTTTTCGCGGGGCAGCCCTACCTGGAATCGAGCTACTTGATGGATTCGGGTACGACCAAGCTCTTTGGCGGCAGTGTGCCTGCGCAGAGGGGCGTGACCGGGTTTTGTAACCAGCGTCTGGTGCCTGAATTGAGTGATTCCAAGGTGCTTGCGAACTTGCAGGCGGTGCAGTCGGCGAATCTTTTACCGCAGTCCGAAAAACTGGAAGGCCGTTACAACCTGACCATCGAAATGGAAACGGGTACGGGCAAGACCTACACCTACATCAAGACGATGTACGAGCTGAACCGTGCCTACGGCTGGACCAAGTTTATTGTGGTGGTGCCGAGTATCGCCATTCGTGAGGGCGTCTATAAGTCGTTCCAGATTATGCAGGAGCATTTTCTGGAAGAATACGGCAAGTCCATCCGGTTCTTTATCTACAATTCGCAGAACCTGACCGAGATTGATCACTTTGCGTCGGACAGCCACATCAACGTGATGATTATTAACTCGCAGGCGTTCAACGCCACGGGCAAGGACGCGCGCCGTATCCGCATGAAGCTGGACGAGTTCCGCAGTCGCCGCCCGATAGACGTTATCGCGAGCACGAACCCGATTCTGATTATTGACGAGCCGCAGAGTGTCGAGGGCAAGAAGACGAAAGAGGGCCTGGCGGAATTCCAGCCGCTGTTGACTTTGCGTTATTCGGCGACGCACCGCAAGGACGCCATCTACAACATGGTTTACCGCCTTGACGCGATGGATGCCTACAACAAGCACCTGATCAAGAAGATTAGCGTCAAGGGCATTACGGTGAGCGGTTCTACGGCGACCGAGGGTTACTTGTACCTGGAAGGCGTTCAGGTGTTTACGGACAAGGCTCCTGTCGCGACTCTTGAATTTGATTGCAAGGGCAAGAGTGGCTTGCTCAAGAAAAAGGCCCACGTCACGAAGGGTTTTAATCTTTACGAACAGTCGGGCGGTCTCGAAGAATACAAGGACGGCTATACTGTTACCGAAGTGAACGGCAACGAATTGTCCGTGACCTTCATGAACGGCAAGAAGATTTATGCCGGCGATTGCGTAGGCGTGGTAAACGAGGAACAGTTGCGCCGCATCCAGATTCGCGAAACGATTATTTCGCATTTTGAACGCGAGCGGGCGCTTTTCGGCAAGGGCATTAAGGTGCTTTCGCTGTTCTTCATCGACGAGGTCAAGAAGTATCGCGATTACGACGCTCCGGACGAGATGGGCATTTACGCCAGAATGTTCGAAGAAGAATACGATTCCATCCGCAAGTCGATGCAGCAGGATTTGCTGGAGAGCCCGGAGTATTTTGAATTTCTGGAAAAGACGGATGCCCACAAGGCGCATGCGGGGTATTTCTCTATCGACAAGAGCAAGAAGGGCGGCGGTCGCTTTGTCGATAGCAAGGTTGCACGCGGGTCGTCGGATTCCGACGATATCGATGCATACGACTTGATCATGAAAGACAAGGAACGCTTGCTTTCGCGAGAAGAGCCGGTGCGGTTTATATTCAGCCATTCTGCACTGAAAGAGGGCTGGGATAACCAGAACGTGTTCCAAATTTGTACGCTCAAGAGCAGCGCTTCGGAAGTCCGCAAGCGGCAGGAAGTGGGCCGCGGATTGCGTTTGTGCGTGAACCAGAACGGCGAACGCATGGACGAGAGCGTCTTGGGCGGTGACGTGCATTCGGTGAACGTGCTCACGGTTATTGCGAACGAGAGTTACGAGGATTTCGCGAAGGCGTTGCAAACCGAAATGGCCGAAACGATTGGCAGCCGCCCGGTCAAGGTGACGATAGACCTGTTCAAGGGAAAGTCTTTTACGTCGGAAGCCGGCGAAAAGTTGTTTGTAACGGATGACTTTGCGCAGACGGTTTACGATGCTTTGCTAGAATGCGGCTATGTGAAGAAGGGGGCATTGACGGATAAGTATCGCACGGACAAGGCCGCAGGTACGCTATGCCTTTGCGAAGAAGTTGCTCCTTATTCTGCAAGCATTTGTGGCGTTCTTGATACGCTTTACGATGCCGATGCGATTAAGCCCGAAGATGCCCGTAAGAACAACGTGGAACTGCGCCTGAACAAGAGCAAGTACAATTCCAAGGAGTTCAAGGAACTCTGGCAGAAGATTAACGCGAAGTCTGCTTACGTGGTGGATTTCGAGACAGATGAACTTGTCCGTAAATCGGTCGATGCGCTGAATGCGAACTTGCGTGTGACGAAGATTTTCTTCAGGGTGTCGCAGGGCTCTCTGGATAAAATCAAGTCCAAAGAACAACTGGAAGCAGGCAATGCCTTTAAGATGGAAACTACGGAGTCTAGGGCTGCCGTCGCCACTGCAAATTCCAGCGTCAAGTACGACTTGATTGGAAAGATTGTTGAAGATACGGGACTTACCCGCAAGACCGTTGGCGAAATTCTGGGCAAAATCCAGAAGCCCGTCTTTGAGCAGTTCCAGGAAAACCCCGAAGAGTTTATCATCAAGGCGAGCCGCTTAATCAACGAACAGAAGGCGACCGTCATCATCGAGCATATCACGTATAACAAGCTGGAATCCAGTTACGAGACGAGCATCTTTACAGACAACACGATGAAGGGCCGCCTCGGCATGAATGCATGCGAAACGCACCAGCATTTATACGACCACCTGATTTATGATTCCAGTAACGAACGCGACTTCGCACAGAAACTGGAAACGAGCAAGGAAGTATCGCTTTACATCAAACTGCCCAAGGGATTCTTCATCAATACGCCCGTTGGCAAGTATAATCCCGACTGGGCAATTGCCTTTCATGAGGGCGAAGTCAAGCACGTGTATTTTGTCGCCGAAACCAAGGGCTCCATGAGCACCATGGAACTCCGCGAAATCGAATCCGCCAAAATCAAGTGCGCCCGTAAACATTTCGCTGCCATCTCCAGCGACTCTGTCACCTACGACGTGGTGGATTCCTACGAACGACTGCTGGATTTAGTGAAGTAAATCTACTTCTTCCTCATCTTCCCGCCGGCAATAACCACCAGTAACGCGCCAGCGGCTACGCCGCCGACCTTCTTGATGTCGCTCCAGAATTGCCGACGCTTTGCCTTGCACTGCTCGCAAAGCTTTTCGGTGTCTTCGGGCTTGTCGCAGCCGCACTTTTTGCATTTGTTCCAGAGTTTTTGGGTCATAGGCTTTTTCTCCATTTTGCAATTCGCGTTTCGCATTCTGTTTTAGGCAATCGCATGTTTATGGTCATCAGGGCTTTCAGGTTCTCCGCAGCTTCCGAAGCCGACAATAATCCATATTCAACGAAATTGTCAAACAGGTAAAGGATGCCGGAGACTTTCACGTTGTCCTTTTCTGCTGCGGAACGAAGTTTGCCGTCACCCGTCAAAAGCCGTCCATCAACCTTTTTGGCATAATACCAAACGGAGCAATCCGCAATAGATGTGTTGTTTTTGCTGGTAGACTGCAAAAGCAAAATTTCGCTAAATTCGTCAAAATCAAATGTCGCGACACCCAACTTTTTCGACTTGATAAACTTCTGAATGATCTGTTGTTGTTCCGGTCTCTCAATTTCGCTAATTACCAAATCGGTTGTGCAAATTTCGCAGGGTAGGGCAAAGAACGCTTCCAGCAATTGGACTGAAAGTAAGTCAAATATGACGTTCGCGTCACTGATGACAATCCGTTCTTCAATCATACCAGCGCGAGATCTCTACGGACTTGCTCGATGTCCTGATGCAGCAGGCTTGCCGCCTTGGATATGGTAATGAGTTCCTTGCTCAGCGCCTTATAGACCAGGCTTACGAACCTGGTGGATTCTTCGTCGTGGTATAGCGACTTTTCGATAAGGGCCTTGAATTTCGTCGCCTTGTTTTTCTGGATGCAGAAGGTTCGGTAGCGCTGTTCCGAAATAATGCCGCATTCCTTCGCCTTGTACATGATGGCGTCGCAGGAGATTCCGTAGCCGAGCTGGATGGCTCTCAGTTCCTGGTACGAGATGTCCCTGCGGGCCCTGCCGAGAATCCGTTTGAGCTCGGGTTCCGGGACAAGCATTTCACTTGCGAACAGGTGACAGAAAGATTCTTCTTGCTTTTTGTCGATGGACTTGGGGAAGCGAAGTACGAGGTGCCCGAGTTCGTGAAGCGCGGTAAAGCGTTTCCGCTCGACGGAAAAAGCCTTGTTCAGAATGACAACATGGAATTTTTCGTTGACTAGGCTGCTCATGCCGTCAAAGGATTCCGGGGCGTCGATCTCAATAACCTTTATGCCGTGGTTTTCGAGCAGGTCGATGACGTTTACGATGCCAGCGAGGCCGAGCCGCCATTCTTTACGGACAATCGCTGCGGCCATTTTGACTTCTTCGGCGGAGTTGGCTCTGATTTGGGGGATAAGGTGTTTCGCGGCAGAGCTGCTGCAGATTTCCTCGATGTTGATGTAGCGTTCCATCAGGTCGGCGATGGTTTCGCGGAGGCTGTTTTCCTTTTTCTGCGGGAGCGTGCTTTTCTTGCGGAACCTCACGGAATCCACCTGCACCGTAAAGGGCCTGAAAAAGTAGTCAATGGGCAGGCCCAGCGCCTTGGATAGTGCGATGATGACACCGCTGTTCGGTGCCAGTAGGCCGTTTTCGTACTTTGAAATCGCCATCTTTGAGACGATATTCCCCATGGCCGAGCAAAGTTCGTCCATTGAGAGCCCTTTCATAATTCGGGCATTTTTAAGCCTAGCTGAGAAAATGGAAAGTTCTGCCATAGCGCCTCCGTTGTTTACAAATATATATATTTTTATAGATTTTGTAAACTAAGTGGTGGTACATACATGGCTATTTCTTCTTCATCCCTACCTCCCAACTTTCACCCGTTTCCCGTTCTTGAGCTGGTGCGTGGTGGCGTCGGGGAGGGTGTTTTTGCGGCCGACAAAGGTGCCGTCGATGCGGTAGGTTTCAACGGGGGCGACCGTGGCGCGGTCTTGCCGTTGCGCCCCAATGCGGTCGGTGCCCGGGGCGGTTGTGTCCGGTGCGCCCGCCTTTACCGCGATGGAGTCGGTAGATACGGTGAAGTTGTCGTAGCGGATAAAGCAGTCGTGGGTGGGTGCCCATTCGGCGCTGCTTCCGCCGTGGAATGTGGAGAGGTAGAACTTGTCGACTTTCACGGTGTCGTAGTCGCGGAGCCTGAGGGTATCTACGTCTAGCACGAGTTCGCCGTCAAGCCAGGTCTGCACGCGGCCATTCTTGTTGCCATTGCCGGGCGCAGTTATTGTATTCATACTTACTTTGTTTATAATGCGGTGCCAGGTGCCGGTGGTGAACTGTTTTTGCGGGATGGTGCCGTTCAAGTCCCACTTGAAGTCGTCGCCATATACGGACTCTTGCCCCATAAAGTAGATGAGCTGCACGGCGTTGCCGTCCTTGCGCCACATAATACGCGCGCTCCAGCCGTCGCCGGTTTCGGGCATGGCGTTGCCGGTGTAGCACTTGCCGCCGCATAGGCCGGGGAGCTTGCCGCCGAGCTGGAACTCGAATCCGTCTTCGAAGAATATGTCGTAGGCGCTCCACATGGTGTCGGCGGTTTTCACGAGGGGCTGTATTATCTGTGCAGCGCAGGCGGGGGTGTCGTTGTCGTTCGGGCCTACGCAACCCTTGGGGTACTTGAGCTGCAGTACGTTGCCGTGTTCCTCGCCGTCGTACACGACCTTGGAATTTTCGCCATTGTTCTTGTCCATGGCGTACCACCAGCTTTTGTCGTAGTCGTTACGCTTGAAGTCTTCCTTGGCCTCCGCATTGCCGTACACGCCGACTTCGCGGTTCTCGAAGTTCACGAACGAGACGGTGTCGGATGCCGTCTGTGCAAAGGCGGCCGGGGCAATCGAGGCGACCGCCGCGGCAGTGAACACTGTTGCAGAAAGGATGTACTGAAATTTTGCGCTCATGCTTTTAAAATAATCTTTTTTGGCTGGTATTAAACTATCTTTTTAATGTATGGCCGATTCACTTGACGAAAAGCACAATGAAGAGCGTCGCGCAGAGGAACGCAAGGCCCGCATCAAGAAGATGCGCGGGTGGCTTTCTCCGCGTGATACTGTGGCCGACGACTTTGGCCCCGAAGATGCCGCCCTCTATTACGGCGAAGGGCATTCCGGCTGGAACCGGTAAAAACCGAGAATTAAATGAAAAAAGATACGTTGCGCGCCGAGCTGTGGGACAATATGCACTATTTGTTCCGCGATATCAATGACCGTGTTGTCCATGTTTCGCTCACTTACGATTTTAGGCTGGATCCTTCGATATTGAAGCAGACGCTAGGCGTTGCCTTTCGCGATGTCCCTATTCTTCATGCATCGTTCAAGCCCGGGTTCTTTCATGCCCGCTGGATTGTCGAGCCTTACCGCATCGAAGACGTGGTTGCCTTTAAGGAAATCGACCCTGCGGAACTTGATTGCGAACAAGATAATTTCCTGACGACTTACATAGAACCTACCGGATCTTTGCAGATGAAGGTCGCTGTCTTCTATCATGGTACGCGGACCACGCTGTGCATGGTGGTGAACCACATGTGCATGGATGCGGGGTCCCTCAAGTATTTTCTGCCCCGGTTTTGCGATGTCTACGATTGCATCGCGAGCGGGAAAACCGGCGCGATGCCGAGTTTCCGCATGGGTGACCGCTCCTACACTGCCGTCTACGCGTGTCTTCCTTCTTCTGCAAGGAAGGTCGCAAGGCGGCTTTTCAAGAATATCAACCAGAAGGATGACAGCTATTTCCCCTTCACGCCGGATTCCGGCGATGACCGCGTCCAGCTTATACGCCGCAGGTTTTCGCCCGACATGCTTGCGCAGGTCTGCTCCGCTAGCAAGGCGGCCGGAGTGACGGTGAACGATTTCCTCTTGGCCTGTTATTTCCAGGCGCTGTACGACATCGCGCAATTCCCCGAGAGCAAGAAAACTTCCATATCCTGCGCAATAGACTTGCGCCGTCACCTGGAAGGTGCCGCAAAGGAAAGCGTCACCAATCACACGGCGTGGATGCAGAGCAGCGTGCCCCAAAAGGGACGCACGATGTTGGAAACGTTGTCGTCTGTCAGCCGGTCGGTAGCCTCCTTCAAAAGCGACCCTTACATGGGTCTTCACGGGCTTCCGCTTGTCGCTACGATTTTCAACGTCTTCCCGCGGGCTATTGCCGAGTTCCTTATATTCAAGGTCTATTCCAACCCGCCCTGTTCCATGAGCAATATCGGCCGTCTCGATAGCCGGGCGCTCGGCTTGCAGGGGCGCGAACCTGTCGACGGATTCATTACGGGGGCGATAAAGTACAAGCCCTACACCTTGCTTTCTGTGTCGACCCTCGGCGACAACCTGACGGTTGCGATGTGCATCCGCGGGAATGACCGCGACCATGACAATGTCGAACGCTTCTTTGACATCTTTATGGATTGCGCAGCCGCCCTTGTCAAGGAAATTCAAGGCGTCAAAGGCTGAATTAACCCTTTAAATTAGGTGAGTTTTTTCCACTTGAAAAACAGACTCTTCAATTTTTGGGCGTAGAGCCTGGTCTCTTCCGGATTCACGAAGAATGTCGTGGCGCAAACCACGAAGAACGGATTGAAAATCATGCCGAGAACCGCACCCCATACATAATATGTGCCGAACATGTTTTCGCGAACATAATCCCAGGTGCTCCATGAAATATAGACGAACGCTATTATGGAATAGATTTTCAAGACTAGCGTGTTCTTCTTGATGAGGGCGAATGTTCCCGCTGCGATGGGAATGAGAATCATGAAGATGATGTCTGCGGAGAGAGAAAAATTCAATATCGTTTTGATTAGGTTGTTTGCAGCATTGACCAAAAAGTATGCGGTGCAGAACCGGAGCAGGCCCATGTTGATTTTTTGATTGGTGTCGATGGTCTCTTTTATTGACGATGTGATAAAAAATGCGGCAATATAGACGACTAGAGACGGATTCACGAAAATGTCGGAGAGCGCTTCAAGGAGGTGATGGTATCCCATGCCTAAAGGTAAAAGATATTTGTAGAAGTGAACTGCATAAAAAATTGCGCCAATAGGAATCATGATTATTGCAACAACCGCAAAGATTTTTAAAAGTCGCGGACTCTTTTTTACGAGCGCGATTGCCACTGCAATAATGCAAATACTACTTAATAGAATTTGTGGTCCAGAATTGGAAAAGAACGGCTCTTCTGCTTCTAGAGTGAACGATTGCAGCAGTGTTCCTGCGATGTTCTTCAATCCATTCGCAATCAACATAATGGCGCAAACTCTGAGCAAGGCGAGATTCATGATATAATATAAGATAAAAAAATATATATTAGGAATAGCCGCTTGTTCTTTCCCCTGCGACGATGCGAGATTTTTGTGAGAAGTAAAATGACGGACCGGATTCTTTTTACCTTTGCCCTTGTGGTGTCGCTTTGCTTTGGCTACGGTCACTGCTGGGAACAGGACTTGATGTTTTCCCTTGGCATAAACGACGACCATCTTGTTATCGGCGCTCGTGGCGGATTTGACCCGAAGGTGTATTATAGGGTTCTCGATTATCCGTATACGGCCCGCTATGCGGCAATTGAGAAGGATTTCGAAGAGGATCCGGGGCGTGTCCTTTGGGCGGTCCATTATCCGTTCCCCCGTTATTTGTATTCGGCCATGGTCGCAGCACCGGACAGCGTCTATGTTGATGGCAAGGGTGATTTTCTCAGCGTGGAGGGGGAGGGCGACTTGGGCATGATTCCGCCGAGGGGCTTGAAATTGCCTGCCGAAGGGGATTCGCTTGCCACACTTTCCCCGAATTCTATGCGAAGGGTTTGGCGGGGAGATGCCGCTATCGCTCCGCTTTCTGCATTTGATGTTATTGTCAGAAACTTGATTCGTTATCGCAAGTGGTATGCTGACAGGTGGGATGTTGACAGAATTTCTTTATACATTGATGGCAGTTTCTTTAGACAGAACAAGTTCCATGAATTGCACCCTTTGATAATTGCGTTGAAGGAAATAGGGTTCAGGTATGTCTGGGTCGATGTCGATGACTCGGATGATGCTTTTCGCCTTCGTTCGATGGAAATGGCCTATCGGGAAATTTACCGGTTGTCCGGTTTGGCGCCTCAAATGGATAATCCCCGCAGCTTTCGAAGGCTGGTTGCGCCCAGTTTGAAGATGGAACAGGCGAGCTTGCACGCGATGAAATTTTTGAAAAAATTCAACAATGATATCGACAAACTTCTTGGGGAAGTAACTGGTTTGTCGAAAGCCGACAGTGACACGCCATCTGGCGAAGTCTTTATTCCGTGGCGGGCCGATGATATCAAGGTGCGCGGCTCCCGTTCCGCCAAAGATGTCCTGGAAACCATAAGACGTCGCGGGCCGGAATTGTGTGATATCTATAACAATTTCCTGAAGAAGAAATCCGGATTCGATGGCCGCGTTGTTTTGAGATTTGAGATTGCCCCGAGCGGTGAAGTTGTCCGTACGGCCGTCGCGTATTCCTCGACCGGCTATGAGGAATTCGATAATGCGGTCAGTGACTATGTCGGTGGGATACCGTTTGGAGAGGTGGAGTCCGGAAGCACGAAGGTGGTTGTCCCGCTTACGTTTTACCAGTGAAAAAACATCCCCCGGCGAGTGCCGAGGGATTTTAAGTTCGATTGCCTTGGATCCTATCGGGTTCTGCGAACCCTCCAGGATGACAAATCAGGGATTAGTACCTGTAGTGATCCGCCTTGTACGGGCCTTCGACCGGCACGCCGATGTAGTCGGCCTGGGCCTTGGTGAGGGTCGTCAGGTGGACGCCGAGCTTTTCGAGGTGCAGGCGTGCGACCTTTTCGTCGAGAATCTTCGGGAGCGTATAGACGACACCGCTTTCGTACTTGATGCCGGCGACAGTTTGCTTGCCCTGTGCGTTGAGCCAGAGGTCGATCTGCGCGATGGTCTGGTTCGTGAAGGAGGCGCTCATCACGAAGCTCGGGTGACCGGTGGCGCAGCCGAGGTTCAGCAGGCGGCCTTCAGCGAGTACGAGGATGCTGTGGCCGTCGGGGAAAATCCATTCGTCGTACTGCGGCTTGATTTCGTTCCTCTTGATGCCCGGAATCTTCTTGAGGCCGGCCATGTCGATTTCGTTGTCGAAGTGGCCGATGTTACCGACGATGGCGCGGTGCTTCATCTTGCTCATCTGTGCTGCGCTGATGATGCCGGTGTTGCCGGTGGTGGTCACGAAGATGTCGGCGTAGCTCACAACTTCGTCGAGGGTCTTGACTTCGTAGCCTTCCATGGCGGCCTGGAGTGCGCAAATCGGGTCGATTTCGGTGATGATCACGCGGGCGCCCTGACCGCGCAGCGACTGTGCACAGCCCTTACCCACATCGCCGTAGCCGCACACGACTGCAATCTTGCCTGCCATCATCACGTCGGTGGCGCGGTTGATGCCGTCGATGAGGGAGTGGCGGCAGCCGTAGAGGTTGTCGAACTTGGACTTGGTCACGGAATCGTTCACGTTGATTGCCGGGAACTTGAGGCGGCCGGCCTGGGCCATCTGGTACAGGCGATGCACGCCGGTAGTGGTTTCTTCGGAAACGCCGCGGAGAGTTTCGCGGGCGCGGGTCCACTGCTTCGGGTCCTTCTCGAAAATCTTCTTGCAGGTGGCGAGGAACACGCCCCATTCTTCGCTGTCGGTTGCGGGGTTGAATTCGGGCACCTTGCCGGCATCTTCGAATTCGGCGCCGCAGGTCACGAGCATGGTGGCGTCGCCGCCGTCATCCACGATGAGGTCGGCAGTCTTGCCGTCGGGCCACACGAGGGCGCGGGCGGTGTTTTCCCAATATTCTTCGAGGGTTTCGCCCTTCCAGGCGAACACGGGCACGCCCTGCGGGTTTTCTACGGTGCCTTTCTTGCCTACCACGACGGCTGCGGCAGCGTTGTCCTGCGTGCTGAAGATGTTGCAGCTCACCCAGCGCACGTCGGCACCGAGGTCCACCAGCGTTTCGATGAGGATGGCGGTCTGCACGGTCATGTGGAGGCTACCCATGATGCGGGCGCCAGCGAGCGGCTTCTTGCCAGCATATTCCTTACGGAGAGCCATCAGGCCCGGCATTTCGGTTTCAGCGAGGTCGAGTTCCTTGCGGCCTTCCACTGCAAGGTTGATATCCTTAATTTTGTATTCCATGGTTATGTTCCTTATTTATGCATAAATATAGTTATACGCATAAAAAAGGTCAAGCGCTATTCCATGAATATGATGCCCTTGATTTCAAAATTAAGGATCGTGTCGCCGTCGACGATTTTGCGGTCGAGGTGGACCATCTCCTTGAAAATCCTGGCATTGTCGGTTGCTTCGATTATATCGCCTCTAAAGGTCATGTCCCAGCAACGGACATCTTTTTCGTTGAAGTTCTCGCCCATTCGCTTTCTTGAATTTTCGATTTGCTCCGGCGTGCAGGGAACCTCGGGTGCCCGCGCCTTGTAGGGAAATGCGAAGTGGAAAGCCTTTTCGCTTTTCATGGGCGTAATCTGGAAGAATATCGTGTCGTTCCGCAATTCGAATTCGTCCTTGCTGAATTTTTTGTCGATATGTTCCATTCGTGTGGCGTATGGGGGAATGTCGTAAGTCTTGTTCGTGGAGTAACTGCCATGCAGCAGTGTTTTCGGCTTATTCTTGTCCGCGTCTTTTGGGGGTGTTGAGAGGATTGCGTTGTAGTCCGTATAGATGCTGTCAGTCTCGAAAAATTCGGCCAGTTCTTTTTTAGACCTGTTTTGGATAATATGCACTCGCGAATAAACGATGGGGGACTTGTCATCGATGGTATTGAGGAATGATTTTGTGTCTTGCGCGTTCAGGGGGAACTTCGTGTAGCCTTCTTCGGCAAGCGTTGCCTTGATGCTGTCTATCCAGATGCCGCGCGTAATTTTTGTCGCGTTGAACGGTCCGGTCATCAGTACAAACAACATTGCGCAGAAGACGATGGCGAGGTACCTGAACTTGCACTTGATTTTATTGATGAGCAGAATTGCTATGATGATGTAGAAATAGATGTTGATGGCGAAAACATAGATGCGGTCTTCGGAAATCCCGTAATCGGATATTCTGCGGATGATTCCGAAAGTCATTAAAATGACTAGGGGAATGCATGCCGCTGGGAATATTTTCAGGAGTCTCTTTTCAATTTTCTTTACCGGGTTCAGTTGCGCCGGATACATCTCCGTTACGAGCAGGAACATGATGAGCATGGATGCGGAAACGAGGTACGATACCATTCCCTTCGGCAGATCCCACTGGACAAGTATCTTTGCGATGTAGGCATACAGGAGTGCTACGTATAGCGTGAACACGGCAATGAATAGCTTGCAGACTCCGCTTGTGAACTTGCTCGATGTCGGCGTTTCGTCGAGGCGTTCGTCGATGGAGGGGAGCCCTGCCAAATAGAGCATCGGCAAAATGGTATTACGGCAGAAAAAGAAAACATACAGGTAGGGCTTTCCTGAAATTTTGCCCAGGTCGAACAACGAGACTGAACCATAGATAAGACCTTCGATAGCGAGCGTCAGGGCTCCGGTGATGCCGATGGCGATGAATAATGCCTTTAGGTTTTTGTGCAGGAAAATCCAAAACTGGTTTTCGTTATTTTGTCTGAAAAATGGCGCGACGAACAGGCCCAAGATGAGTGTTGCGTAAATCGAATAGATTGCGCCAAAAAGATAGGTATGCCTGTAGTAATCGGGTTCTTCGGGATAATAGAGAATCAGGGCTATGGAGATGACAAACCATGCAATGCCTGTGGCAATTTGGGGAACCTTGCTTGTATTTTTACGGGCTTCCTGCACAAGCGTCGTTATGATGGAAAGGAGCATCGCTCCGACGGGATAGAAAACGAGCCAGAAGAAAAAACTGTGTCCCTCTTGTTCAATGCGCGAGGGGGCGATTTCGTTTGAAAAGATGAACGCGAGGGTCGAGAATACGGCGAGCGCCGATGCGACGGGGAACCGCCTGAATGCGCCCGATATCTGGCTCGGATATTTTTTGAATGTGTCAAGTACCATGGTTTTCCTCTTTGGATTCTTCGGTGCGCGTCAACTATTCCGTAAACAATATTCCCTTAATTCGTAGGGACTTGCTATCCTTCGATTCTTCTTCCGCGTGCAGGTAGCTTATCGCGATTGCAGCCCCGTCGGTCTTGATTTGCCTTGTGGAGTCCTGCTTGAGCGCTTGCCTGTCGATGGTGAAGCTGTAGACGGTCCTGGTTGCGCTTTCGCCTGCCGGGCCTGCGGTGCTGTCGGCGCATGCGTCGCTCTCGTCACTGTTGCAGCTGCAGCCGCTGTCTTCTTTCAGCGAGATGCGGAACGTGAGCGTGTCGCCCGCGAATTCGAATTCGTCGTTGTTGAAGTAATGGTCTATGGCGACGGCGCCCTTTGTGCCGGGAGGCACCTGGAGCATCGCCTTGTCGGGGTACTCTATGCTGACCTCGAACTGGTCGAACAGTTCTTCGCCGGTGCTGTCCGAACCCTCCCCGCAACACACGTTTTCGGTGAAGTCGTTGGTGAATGCATAGTCGTATCCTGTGATGGGGAGATATCCGGTGAATTCCGGGTTGTGTGCTTCGGCAAGCTCGAGCATTCGCGAAACAAGTAGCTTCGAGTTTTCGTCGTCTTTTTTCCGCAGGTCGATAACGAATTTCCGGGCGTCATCCTTGCTGAGCGGGAACTCCGTGTAGCCCGCTTCGGCAAGGGCTCCCCTGATGCTCCCCATCCAGATGTCGTTCGAGATTTTCGATGCCCTTAGCGGGCTGTCGGTGACGATGAACAGCAGTGCGCAGAAGACGATGGCGATGTAGCGCGACTTGCACTTGATTTTGTCGACGAGGAAGACTGCGATGATGACGTAGAAGTATATATTGATGGTCACGGCGAAGATGCGTTCCATCGAGATGCCGTAGTCGCTGATTCTGCGGATAAGGCCGACGGACATCATGGCCACGAGGGGGATGCATGCGGCGGGGAAAATTTTCAGGAGCTTCTTTTCGAAGGTGCTGCCGGGGGCGAGGCGCGCGGGGTACAGGACGGTGACGAGCGCGAGCATGTAGATCATGAATCCGGAAACGAAATACGATACCATTCCCTGCGGCATGTCCCACAGCACGACGAACTTGACGATGTAGGCGTAGAATAGGAGTATGGCGAGCGAAAGCACCGGCACGAAGAGGAACCGGATGGTGCTTGTCGCGAACTTGTTCAGCGTGGGTGTTTCGCTGTGGCATTCCTCGATGGAAGGGATGCCGCTGAAGTAGAGTATGGGGAAGACGGTGCTCGCGCAGAAGTAGAAAATGTAGAAATACACCTTCTCATCGAATTCATGTTCGAAAAGTGCACCAAAACAGAAGACGAGCGCTTCTACGGATGCGAGCAGGAGCGTTGCGATGAGCGCGCCGACAACCAGCGCCTTGAGGTTCCTGAACAGGAAAATCCAGAATGCGTTTTCGTCTTTATTTTTCCAGAACGGCGCGATGAACAGGGCGAGCGTGGCGGTCACGTACACGACAAGAACGGTGCTGAATATGAATTCGGCGCTGAAAAAATTGAAGTCTTTTTGCTGTTCGTTGAAAACGCAAAAGAAAAGCCATCCTGAGAGGATGAACCAGGCGATGTTTGCGACAATCTGGGGAACCTTGCTGCTTGTTTTGAGGGATTCCTGGACGAGCGAGGTCGTGAGGGAAATGAGCATCGCCGCTACGGGAAAGGTGCCCAGCCACAATATGAACTGGAGGAGCATGTGTTCGATGTAGGAATTGTCCCTGGAAAAGTCCGTGATGATTCCTGTGAGCTCTGTGCAGGCGACGTATGCGAAGAATGTGAAGAAGGCGAGCGCCGATGCGACGGGGAACCGCCTGAACGCGCTCGAAATCTGGCTCGGGTATTTCTTGAAAGCGTCAAGTACCATGATTTTCCTCTTTGAACTCCCTACACGGTTAAAAAGATACAAAAACATGAAAACAAAAAAATTAATTTTTTTCCCATGGTCTTTTTCCTTTTGCTTCTGTTGTCGGGACTTGTCCTGATTTATATCAACGTGAGTCCGGTCCTGCCGGGCAGGAGGGGCAAGCTGCTTGCGCTCGGCGTGCTTGTCTCGATTTTTGCAGGCATGTCGGCGCGGGGCACGTTTGTCGGAAGCCTCGCTGTAGCGTTCCTTTCGGTGTGGCTATGCCAGGCGCTGCTGCTTTATATACCCTGGGGTGTATTCAGGGTAGTGCGAAGGGTTGTGACGCGTCGTGCACTTGACGGGCGTTCGGTAATGCTCGCTTGCCGCGGTTTGCTCGTGGCGACGGTCGCGATGACGCTTGGGTTGTGCGCCTACGGTGTCCCACACAATGCGAAATACGTTTTGCATGAGACTACGGTGAATCTGCCTGCCGGCGGCTTTACGGCGGTGTTCTTCAGCGACATCCACGTGGATCCGCTATTCGACCGTGCAAAGCTCGAGCGCATGATTGCCGATGTGGATTCCATCGCTCCCGACTACCTGCTGTTCGGTGGCGACCTCGCCGATGTGCCGTCCGCGACTCTCGATGAGTGGGGCTATGATACCTTGTTCAAGAAACTCACGGCGGGAGCGAAAGTCGCTGCGGTAGCGGTGAACGGGAACCACGAAGGGATGCAGGAATTTCCCGGTTCGAGTCCCAACGACTGGATGCGCAAGGTGGGCTTTGTCGTGCTGGACGATTCCTCGGCGTGTATCGGGCAGGCGTGTTTCACGGGGCGGACCGATTTTCAGGTGGCGCGTGGCCGTGGCGTGGAGCGCAGGCCGCTTGCGGAACTTGTGCCCGTCGAGGTCCCGGCCGATTCCGGTAGCGTGCAAACCGTGCGGCCATGGATCCTGCTTGACCACCAGCCCAAGGGAATCGAGCCCGGATATTCGGGACGTCTTCCGGATTTCGCGCTTTCGGGGCACACGCACAACGGACAGTTTTTCCCGGGCAATTTTGTCATCAATCTCGTGTGGCGCCTTGCCTATGGCGAGGGCGTGCTCGATGGCGTCCGCTGGCTCGTGAGCGCGGGTGTCGATTGCTGGGGTCCGCCGGTGCGCGTAGGGACCGACGCAGACATGTGGGTCGTGCGTTTCGTCAGGTAGAGTGGCGGATTTACGGAATGTCGTTCGGGGTAATCCCGTATGCACGGAGTTCCGCAAGTTCCATGATCTGGCTCGTGCCGTTTTCGAAATTGCCCGCTTCGAGCTGCTGGTTGAACTTTTCGGCGCCCGCAAGGTAGGCTCCGCCGAATGTCGCGTCTTCTTGTGCGAGCATCGTGGTTTCCAGGAAGCCGAGCGAATTCGTGCCGACTTCGCCTGCCCAGCCCACGAACATGTGAGTCGGGAGGACAACGAGGTAGACGTCGAACCCGGCCGCTTCAAGGATGGACGCCACGAGGAACGAGAGCTCGTTGCATACGCCCTGCCTGGTGCGCAGCACTTCGACGGGATAGTTTACCTTTTGCCCCCTGCTTCCGGCGCCGTCATTTTCGATGTACTTTAGGTTCCTTTTCTGGAGCACCTTGAACAGGGCCTGTACCACGCGGGCGGAACTTTCCGATATGCTTTCGTCACCCTCGTATTTCTGGTAGACCTTGAGCACCTTGTCCGGGAGAAGTTCGGCCATCTCTTCTAGGATTGCGGGGATGGAATCCATGTTCGGCGTTACCCACACGCCATCGTACCATATGCGGTTCTTGACTCCGGCAAGTTCTGCCCCGTTGACCTGCATGGGGTGGATGGTGGTCGGTTCCGATGTCGCGAAGAACGGGATTTCGTGGTCGTTCTCGAGGGCGTATGCGCGCACCTGGATGTTCGCCTTTGTCGGCGCGGTGAGGGCAAGCAGCGCTTCGTTGTCGAACTTGAACGAGGTCGCAAACAGGGCTGTCGTATCGGGGTTGACGTTCCCCGTCGTAGTGGCGGTATCGGTGAAACCTTCGATCCACGACTTGACCATGATTTTCTTCCAGCGGCAAGGAACCTTGGAATTGCCCTTTTCGCATATGTTGCGCACCTTGATGGAAACCGGCTGCGGCACGGACTCCCCTTCGGCGGTGTAGTCCTTGTACATCAGCGGGTAGAGGTTGGCGAATGCCCCGTAGATATCATCCTTTGCGCTCCAGGTCCAGGCGTCAAGCGTGCGGATGACCGACTGCGAGTAGATGTCGGCATAGACGCTGTCGTAGAGCTTTGCATAGAGCGAGTCGTAGTCGGCGAGCTTGAGGCTGTCGAGAAGCGCGTTCCGGACCGAATCCATCCATGCGGTCGCGAATGCGTTGTCGAAGAGGATGTTGTAGACGGTGTCGACATAGGGTTCGGCATATAGGCTGTCCCAGAGCGTGCCGGTGATTTCGTCGCGCAGCACGTTTGCGAGCGAATCGACATTCACTTCGGCGGCATCCTTGCCGTCGACGCCGTCTTCGCCGCTGCATGCAGTAAGCGATGTGCCTGCAAGGGAAATGGCGATGGCTGTTCCGGCGATGAGCATTCCGTTAAAAAAACGCTGGAGTGAGAATTTCATTTTGTCTCCTTCTTTTGTATGCATTTCTCGCAAAAAAAGTAATATAAATTTCGGCGAACGCTTTGTGGGCATGCCTGTTTTGTGGTTTTTTTATAGAAAAGTTTTTAAAATAATACGATTACGCGCAATTCAGTGTCGGCTATTTCGTTATTTTTTTGTATACGCCAATCTGCCGTTCGACAATCTTGTCCCAGCTGAAGCATTCGGCGATGCGCTTCTGCGCGCCTTCGAGCAGCTGTTTCACGAGTCCGGGGTCGGCGGCGAGGCGCCGGTAGGCGCCGGCGAGGGCTTCCGGGTCTTTTTCGGGGACGAGTATGCCCGAAACGCCGTCCACGACCACGTCGGGGATGCCGCCCACGTTGCTTGCGACGACGGGAAGCCCGAGCTCCATCGCCTCGATGAGCACGACGCCGAGCCCTTCGGTGTCGCCCTTGCTGTCGACGATGGCGGGGAGCGTGAATACGTTCGCGGTCCTGTATTCGTTCGCAAGTTCTTCGGGCGAAAGCTTCCCGGTAAAGATGATTTCGGCTGCGTCTTCGATTTCTGCGGCCTGCGATTTTAGTTTGTCCGTAAGGTCGCCGACTCCCACGATGCGGATTTCGAACTGGTCGCGCGGGAGGTGCTTCGCCGCCTCGATGAGGTAGCATATTCCCTTGCGCTCGATGTGGCGGCCCACGAAGAGTATCTTGAATTTGCCGTTTACCGGGTGCGGCACGATTGCCGATGTCCCGCCATTGCCTGCGGAAGTTGATCCGGATTCGAGCGTCGTCCCGTAGGGGCTCCATTCCACGTCCACGTTCCGGAGCGCCTTGATCTTGCCTGCGGTAAAGCTCGAGTTCGCGAATACGGCCTGCGCTTGCCCGATAGCAAATTTCAGGAGCGGCTTCACCCATTTCTTCTTGCGGATGAGCAGGAGCTCCGCCCCGTGGAAGTTGAGTACGAGCGGTATTTTGAACAACTTAGCGGCGCCGAGCGCGATGTAGGCATGCGGGAACGGCCAGTGCGCATGGATCACGTCCGGCCTGAACTTGCGGCAGATGCCGATGCACTTGAAGAACCCGCTGATGATGTAGGGGATGGCGAGCAGCTGGAGCCACGGCCTGCTTGCCATCTTGGAAGGGGCCCCTTCTTCGTGCGTGAGGATTTCCCAGCTTGCGGGTGCGTAGCGGAACCGGTTCACTTTCACGCCGTCGATTTCGTGGGTCCTGAGTCCCTTGTATGCGGGTGCGAGAACCTGGATGCCGAGTCCCGCCTTCTTGAGGTGCGCAATGGAGGTCCGTAGCCAGGGAACCTCGGCGTCTTCGTGAAAACGCGGATAGACGGAACCGATGACGAGGACTTTCATTTTAGATTGCGGCTGCCGGTTCTGCGCTGCCGGCTCCGGGTGTCACGAGTTCTTGCGATACGGATTCGATGGCTTTCAGGTCTTGCGCGTCATTGATGCATGCGGGGTAGACGATGGGGCGCACGGTCGCCGAGATGAGGCTTGCCGCCGGGTTGAATCCCATGCTGGCCGCGGTCTGCAGGATTCTGCCCCTCACGCGGATCCAGCCCTCGATCTTGGAGTCGAGCAGCAGCATGCCGAGTCCGGCCTCGTTCTCGAGGAACCCGATGATGTCGCTTCCGCGGTTGTTCTTGTTCAGGGCGGTGAGGAACACTTCCCAGAACTGGATGTTCGCACTTTCGTCCTGGAGGATCTTGCGTATGGCCTCGAAGTCGAATTCGAGGTAGACGAAGGAACTTTGGTCCTCGTCGCTGCGGATAATTTCTTCCTGGCAGCGTCTTTCGAATATTTCTTCCGTGTAGATAGAAATATTAAAGTGGTGCTTTCTAATCAGTTTGAAGAGTTCTTGCTTCATCGCTCCTCAAAATTAGTCTATTTTTTGGGTATGCAACGATTGCTCAAACTCAAAAAAGTGCTGAAGAACAGCGTATTGGCTTCCCTGGCCGAAGGCTTCAAGGCGGCCAAGGCCACGGGTGGAAAGTTTCGCCCCCTGAATGCCGACGAGATTGCCGCATTGGAAAAGAACGGCAACCGTTGTGAGGACTGGAACCGCATCCTCGTTGAACCGAATTTTACTCCCGACCGCATCCATAATTCCGTGTTCATGGGTGATGTCCGCCTGCCTGCCTTTTATGGGACACTCCTCCTGCCGGGCGACGTGTCGTTCCCGACGGGGATCTACGACAGTCTCGTCCACAACTGCATTGTCGAGAACGCGCTCGTGTGCAAGGTGGCGATGCTTTCGAACGTGCTGGTCCGCAGCAGTGCCGTGGTGCACAACGTGGGATCGCTGGTGAGCAGCGGCAAGATCAACTACATGATCGGCTCGACAGTCACGGTGGGTAACGAGATGGGTGCGCGCCAGGTGCGCGTGTTCCCCGACATCACGACAGACCTTGTGGACGTGCAGCTGTTCCACAAGGGTGAACCCGATGTTGAAGCCGCGTTCGACGAGCAGTTGCGGCAGTTCCGCGAGGAGACCGCGCTTCCGTTCGCCGTGGTGGGGAAGGGAGCCGTGGTGAGCAATACGAACATCGTTCGCAACAGCTGGATCGGCGCGCATGCGCGAATCGAGGGCGCCTCGAAGGTGCGCAATTCCGTCATCCTCAGTTCGCTCGAGGAATCGACGCACGTGTACGATTCCGTGATTCTTGAAAATTCGAATTTGCAGATGGGCGTGAAGGTGCATACCGGTGCCGAGGTGCAGGGCAGCGTGCTCATGGGCCGCGTGAAGGTGGGGAGCAAGGCAATCGTAAAGTCGTCGATCGTTGCGCCCTGCTGCCATATTGAGGAAGGCGAGGTCAACAGCTCGTACATGGGCCCGCTCACGCAGATGCACCACCATTCGCTTTTGATTGCGGCACTTTGGCCCGAAGGTTGCGGCAATATCGGTTACGGCGCAAATGTGGGCAGCAACCACACCGGCCGCATGCCCGACCAGGAAGTGATGCCCGGCCAGGGAATGTTCTTTGGCCTCGGCGTGAACGTCAAGTTCCCGGCGAACTACCGCGAGTCCCCGTTCACGATTGTCGCAAGCGGAGTGACGACGCTTCCGCAGCGTCTCAAGTTCCCGTTCTCGCTGATCCGTCCGGGCGACCCGCAGCTCATGGGTGTCCCTGCACGCCTGAACGAGATTGTTCCCGGCTGGAACTATTCGCGCAATGCCTACGCGCTCGACCGCAACCTCTACAAGTATTCCTCGCGCGGCAAGGGACTCGTGCCTTGCTCGTTCTTCGGCATTTTCAGCGTGGAGACGGTGCGTCAGGTTTTTGATGCCCGCAGCCGCCTGCAGGTGGAACAGGTGCGCGACGTGTACACGCAGGAACATATCGACGGGCTTGGCGAAAACTTCATGCGCGAACGTGTGCGCCAGAGTGCGATTGCCGCTTACGAAGATTACCTGGAGCGTTACATCCTCGACCAGATGATTTTGCTTGTGGAAAGCGACTCGGCTTTGAAATTGCAGTCTCCCCGCGAAATCCGCAAGCTCCTGACGGGAGACCTGAACAAGGAAATTTCGAGGATGGTCCGCATGCCCGAAACGCTGGACGAATTGGTCAAGCGTTTCCGCCAGCTCGAAAAGGACTGGTTCGAGAACGTGTTCCACGGCCTTGACCGCGACAACGAACGCGGCCGCAAGATTTTCGATGACTACGACAGCGCGCACCCTGTAGACAAGGGATTCCTGGAGTGGGAACGTGCCCGTTTCGAGGAATCCGTGAAGCGGCTCAACAACGTCCTCAAGAATATCGACTAGGTGCCGCTTGCTGCTCTACGCATTACTTTGTATTGAAATTGTCGCACGCGTCGTTCTCGAAGTGCGCGAGTGCAGGCTGACGGGTTGCCGGTTCGGCTTTTTTGCCGTGTTGCGCCTGCTCCCGCTCGTGAACGATATCGTGCCCCTGCCCGAGAGCCGCGCGGAGGTGCCGCAATCGCGGTTTGTGAATTTTCACGAGGAAGCGCACAGGGCCCTGCATCATGCGGTCCTCCGTAACCTGGTGAAGATTGTTTTTTTGATGTGCGCCGTATGGTTCCTCGCGTCACTCCTGGTGCGCATGCAGATGCCGATTTGGCAGGCGATCCTGTGGCTGCATCTGGCGGCTATCCCGTTCCGCACTTTTTTCCATTACTACTGCTGGAACCAGGAATGCGAAGCTGACAGGTATGCGCTTTCCAAGACCGACCGCAAGATGGCGAAGGCGGCCATGCGCGACCTCTCGCTGTGTGAAATTCCCCGCACGCTGCTGTTTGCGCTAATCTACAGGGAACACCCGCCGGTGGCATTGCGCCGCAAGCGCCTCCTGAACAAGTAGGACAAGGATTTCGAAGCCTGAATTTTCCGGGTGTTGGCCGCTAGAACGTCCAGAGCGAAACTCCCGCCATCAGGGACCAGTTCCCGCCGTTGAAATCTACGAGCAGGTTCGTGATTCCGAGCTGGAATTCTATCGTGTCCGAATACCAGTACGATATGAGGAAGTTGTTCGTGAACACGTACGGGGTCGCGAAGCTGATTTTCGGAATCGGGTCGTTGATGACGATGGACTTGTTAGGCCTGTAGACGTTGCCGTTGTAGCTGAGTGTCACGCTCTTGATGAACAGGCTTGCATAGGCACCCGCGCCGTATTGGAACACGAGCTTGTCGTTGTTATTGGTGTCCTCTATTTTTTCGAGGCTTTCGTCCTCTGTTTTTTCGTAGGCATGGTAGTTGAAGGATTCGTAGGTGAACCTCTGGAACGATTGCACGCCGAGCTCGAAATACTTCGTGTTGATTCCGAAACCGGTGGAGGCGTAGATGCCGTGATAGATTCCGAACCCGATGTTCATGGTAAAGAGCTTGCCCTTGACAAACTTGTCGATGGATCCCCACACGGGGAGATACTTTATCTTGTAGCGCGCATCGACCTCGACACTGTCCCAGTCGCCTTTATTGTAGACGCTGTCGAGCCCGATTTTTTCGGATGCCCCGATGGCGACACCGCCGCGCAGGCGCGACCCGATGGTGTTTTCGGGGAGGGGGCGGCTGATTCCCTGCATGCTCGGGCCGGGGTAGATGTCGATGGTTGCCGATTCCGCATATTCCATCTTGGTGCTCGCGCAGGCGCTCAGGGCGATTGCCGCACTTGTGACGGACAGAATCATCAGAAGCTTTTTCAAAAATCCCATGCTGGAAAGATACTTTTTTTGTCCGGTCCGTTTATTTCTTGATGCGCCCGATGGCAAGGAATGTTGCATTTACGATGAAAGCGGCGATCATCAGGAAGTCGCCCGTGTGCGTGCCGAGCGTACCAGGCAGAGGAGGGCAGAGCTTGCCTGCGAGTGCGAGCGCGCCGCCCGCGACGATTGCCGCGGCGACGAACTTCGGTTTTGCCTTGAGTCCGAGAAGTCCCCACAACACGGGTACGGTGAAGGCTCCCGCATAGACGGCAAGTGCAAGCAACAGCGTGCCGATGATGTCGGTGAACATGAGCGCGAGCAGCAGGGCCACGATGCCGTTCAGGAAAATGATGATGCGCGCCTTGAGGAGCGCCTTGTTTGCAGACCCTGCGGCGGCTTGCGGTTCGCCGCCTATATTGAACAGTCTGCAGATGATGACCGAGCTACTCAGCAATGTGGTGTCGGCGCTGCTGAGGACGACGCTCAGGAGCGCAAGTGCCACCAGCGGGACGAGCGGCGGTGGCAAGACTGCATTCGCAATGGCCGTGATTCGGGCTCCCTGTATATCACCGAGGCTTGTGCCGAATAGAGCGAGGATCCCGATGACGAATGCGACGGGGATGAGCACGCAGGCGGCAACCGCTATGGCCTTTTTCGCGCTATGTACGTCCTTCGCGCAGAACACGCGGCTGAAGATGTCGGGGCCTGCCGTGTACGTTGTTCCGTAGGTGAGGATGAGCAGGAAGAGGTCGAAGGGCGAAAAACCCTCGTTGAACGGGAAAGGAAGGTCTCTACTCGGGAGCACGCCCGCATCGCCCGCGCCGTTAACGAGCGCGAAGCCCGCGACAAGCACGAGCCCCGCGACAATCAGGCATGCCTGGAAAAAGTCCGTGCGCAAAATCGAAAGCTGCCCGCCCGCGAGCGTGTAGCCCGTGAACACTGCTGCCGATACGATTGCGGCCGTGGTGTATTCCATCGGGGTGAACGTCATCAGGAGTTTCGCCGCCGCGATAATCTGCGCCGCGACGATTCCTGTCCATGCAATGGGAATCACGATGGAGGCGACAGTCCGCGGCCCCTTTCCGTACAGGTTCTCCACCAGGTCGGGGAGCGTGTATTTCCCGTGCTTGTAGGCGCGTGCTGCAAACGGGATGAGCGCGAATAGCCCGATCGCTCCCGTAAGCATGAACCAGCTCGCGGCAGCGCCGAGTTTCATCCCGGAATCAATGGCGCCGATAACGGCCGACCCGCCGAGAATCGTTGCCACCAGGCTCCCGGCAACCGCCAATGCGGAGGCACCCTTGCGGGCAACGAAAAAGTCGGGAATGTCCTTGACCTTGCGCGCGCTGCGGGCCGCAATAAGCACGAGGATGACGAGGTAGATGACGAGGGCGGTGGTCATGTCGCAGGCAAAGATAGATTTTTGCTTCGGCGCCTTGCCCCTGTCGATTGTTCTACGATTTCCATTTTTTGTATATTCTTCGCCATAGAGGTTTATATGTTGCGACTTTATAGTTCCTTCGTTTCCGTTATAGCTATTCTCGCATTATGTGCCGTTCCGTCTTTCGCCTTCGATGTGAGTGTCAAGGCGAACGTGGATAACGCCCAGGTGTTCGTGGGCGACATGTTCAATTACGAAATCCAGGTGACGGCACCTGAGAACGCCATCGTGGACTTGCCTAGCTTTGTCGGGAACCTTGGCAGCTTTGAAGTCAAGGAGATGAAGAACGAGAAGGTGACCGAGGGCATGCCCAAGGGCACCGCGAAATTCGTATGGCTCGCGACGCTCAACACCTTCGTGAGCGGAGATTTTCTCATCGCGCCGCAGCAGGTGAACGCCGTGGTGGGTAGCGATACCGTGAAGGTGAATACCGACCCGGTGGCAGTGAAGGTTTCCATGCGCACTACGGGCGAGGAGACGGATATCCTGGAAGCGGAAGACCCGCTCGATGACCCGCGCCTGCCGCAGTGGCTCTACATCGTGCTGATCGTGCTGGGGGTGGTGCTGCTCGTGTTCCTCGGGTGGTTCCTGCACAAGAAATTCGCGAAGAAGGGCGAGGCTCCGCGACTCCCGCCGTACGAGGAGGCGGTACTCGCTCTCAAGGAACTCAGGCAGAAGAACTACCTCGCCGAAGGCAACCAGGGCGACTACTTCATGGCGCTCGGGTTCATTGCCCGCCGTTACATTGAACGCCGTTTCGACGTGGATATCCTGGATGCGACCGTCGCCGAGCTCAAGCAGCGCATGTCGCATGTTGCGGGCCTCCCGCAGGCCTACAAGGAATCGGTCGTGACACTCGCCGTCGAGACCGAGCCGGTGAAGTTTGCGAAAATGAAGCTCGAAGGCGAGCGCTGCAAGTTCTGGGACGAATGGGCCGACCGCCTGCTCGAAGAAACGAAGCCCACGCCTGAAGAGGAACAGGCCAAGAAGGAAGAGCTCAAAGCCGCTGTTGATGCCGTTCGCGCCCAGCGCAAGTAAGACAATCCGGAAAGCGCAGCGAAAAAATAGCGCGCCATGCCGAGCATCCGCTGCCCCTAAATCTCCACCGTCATTCCGGTGTGCATTTGCTCTGCACGCTCGCCGAGAACTTCCCGCAATATTCCGTAGGCGCGGTCGCCGGTGCAGTGCCCTGTGTAAATCTTCTGCACGTCGAGTTCGCGTAGCCTTTCGGCGAAGGCGCGCACGCGTGCATCCGGGTATCGGAAGAGGTGGAACCCGCCGAGCAGTGCGTAAATCATTTTCCCGGGGAAGGCATCCCCGATTTCTTTCACGATGTTGTCTGCTCCCGCGTGGCTGCAGCTGTTCATGACGAACAGCCCCTGCGGGGTATCGAACACCAGGCTCTGCTCGTGCGCGAAACTGTCGTAGCGGTATTTGCCGTTTTCTTTGACGCTCAGGTGCGCCATCTCGCCGATGCGTTCGAGCCCCGTGGTAGAATGCGGCACGAGCGTTATTCCCGGCGCAATTTCGGCATTGCCTTCCGCATAGCGGATGCGGCCCGCGAATCGCTCGAGCCATCCTTTGTGAATGCCGATGTATTCGTGGTAGGTAAATCGCCCGAAAAGCTTGTGCGTGTGGTAGCAGTTTTCGCCTGCGCCCTTCCGCAGGTAGAAGGGTGCGGTCTTATTGAGCGCAAAGAATTTCGCCATGCCGTTTGCGTGGTCGTAATGCGCGTGGCTCAACACGCCGATATCCACCTGCGAGAGGTCGATGCCCATCACTTTCGCGTTTTTTGTGAACAGGTGCGATGCACCCGTATCGAGCAGCACCTTGTGGCCGTCATATTCCACGTACACGGAAAGTCCCCATTCGCCGAATAACTTGCGCGGGCCGCACGTTCCTGCGATGTTATCGATGAGAATCTGGACCTTCATTGCCGTTTGCGCCCTATTCGCAGTCGAGGCAAGTCCATTCCACCGTGCCCGAGCCGTAGTTGTTGAAGCGTGCGCGCGTGTAGCTCTCGATGTCGATGAGGAACCCGACCTTGCCCGCATTCTTGGTGCAGCAACCGTCACAGTCGCTGTCGGCGCACATGTCGTAGACGACGGCGTCGATGGTGTAGCCGTTCTTGCGCAGCCTGAATGTCTTGAGCTTGTAGGTGTCCCAGTCCTTCTCGTGGATGGCGATGATGTTGTGCTCGCTGACCCATTCCTCTGTCTGCTGGTCTTCGAGACCTGCGAACCAGCCCGCCCACGTACATCCGTTGTAGTCCTCGCATTCCTCGCTGCCGGGCTCCGGCCACGAGGTGTACCACGTGAGGTTTGCCTTGTTCCATACGGTATCGCCAGGAACCGCTTCCGCCGAGGAGCTCGATGCGAGCAAGGCCGCATTGCTGGATTCCGGAACGGGCCCGCTTTCGCTGGATTCCGGCAGAAGCGCGTCGCTCGATTCGATGGCTGCGCTGGAACTTTCCGGTGTGGGGGAACTGCTGGAACTGTCGTCACCGCAGGCGGCGAACATGCCCGCGAGCAAGCCCGCAAGCGCGAAACCCGTAAAAGCGGCAGGGTTCATGCCGTGCAGAAACTTCTTCACAAGCACTCCCGCCTCCTTAAAGCGTCTTCCCGTCGCTGAAGGCGTTCCCGACGCGGCGTTCCATCACGTAGTAGCCGTGGCCTGCGGAATCGTAGCACACCGGCGCGAGTTTTTCTACGGAGAGCTTGCCGTCAGCGTCCAGCACGGATTCGTCGGCGGTCACGTTCACGATTTCGCCGAGCAGGAGTTCCGAATCGTCGTCGTAGCTCACCATCTTGCATTCGAGCGCGAGCGGGAGTTCCGCGATGAGCGGGGCGTCCACGTGAGCACTCTTGATGGCGGTGAGTCCCGACTTGGCGAACTTGTCGGCAACCTTGTTCCCGCTGGTTATGCCCAGGTAGTCGATGGCCTTGATGTCTTTCGCGGTCGCCATGCTCACGGTGAATGCCTTGCGCGCCTTGATGTTCGGCACGGTCTTGTGCGATGCGGCCACGTAGATGGCCACCTGGTTCGAGTCGCTCACCGAGCCCCATGCGGCGACCATCGCGTTCGGCGAGCCGTCTTCGTTGTAGGTCGCGATGACGAGCGTGGGTTGCGGGTACAGGTAGGTTTTTACTCCGAGATCTTTGCGCATTTGAAAACTCCTTTTTTTTACAAGATATAAAACTATCTGCGAAAAAATTATATACTTTTTTCTTAAAACGATTTTCAAAGGAGTTCTTATGACTATCGGAATTGTCATCGCCGTCATCGTGGTCATTCTCGTCGTGTGTTTCATCTCCATCTACAATGGCCTCGTGAAACTCCGCAACAACCGCGAAAATGCCTTCGCGAATATCGACGTGCAGCTCAAGCAGCGCTTTGACCTGGTGCCGCAACTCGTGAGCACCGTGAAGGGCTATGCCGCCCACGAGAAGGAAACTCTCGATAAGGTGACATCCGCCCGTGCCGCCGCGATGGGTGCCACCACGGTCGACGAGAAGGTTGCCGCCGACAAGGCCCTTACCGGTGCGCTCGCCGGGCTCCGCGTCTCCCTCGAGGCATACCCGGAACTCAAGGCGAACCAGAACTTCTTGCAGCTGCAGACGGAACTTTCCGATATCGAGAACAAGCTTTCTGCCGCACGCCGCTTCTTCAACTCCGCCACCCGCGAGTTCAACAACGCCTGCGAGGTGTTCCCGAGCAACATCATCGCCGGCATGTTCAACTTCAGGCGTGCTCCCATGTACGAGGCGTCCGAAGGCCGCGAGACCCTCAACAAGGCTCCCGAGGTGAAATTTTAGACGAAAGAACGGACTTACGGTCCTATAGACTAAAGACGAAAGGAACGATGTAAAAAAGCCTTTGTCTTTCGTCTATCGTCTTTCGCCTATCGTCTAAGCTATGAAGTACGTCGGTATCCAGACCCAGATTTGGCGGAATAACCGCAATACGGTTATCCTGCTTTTCATGTTCCCGCTGCTCCTCCTGGGGATGGTCTTTGCGACCATCATGGTGCTCGACTGGCTCGGGTTCTTCTGCTGGAACGGCGTTTGTCCCGAGGGCCTGCAGGCGACCGAGTTCCACTGGGATGTCGTCTGGCAGTATTTCCTCGATGCGGTGCCGTACACGCTTGCGGTGACGGGAACGTGGTTTGTTATCGCGTATTTCACGAACACCTTCATTATCCGGCATGCGACGCATGCGCGCCCGCTGGAACGCAAGGAGAACGTGCGCGTCTACAACATCGTGGAAAACCTCTGCATCGCGGGTGGCATCGAGATGCCGCGAATAAACATCGTCGAGGATTCGAGCCTCAACGCGTTTGCGAGCGGTATCGATATAAAGTCGTATACCATCACGCTGACCACGGGCATCATAGACAAGCTGGACGATGCGGAACTCTCGGCGGTCGTGGGGCACGAGCTCACGCACATCAAGAATCGCGATACGCGCCTGATGGTGGTGTGCATTGTTTTCGTGGGCATTTTCTCGATGCTCATGAATGTCTCCCTGCGGCTCCTGAGCAGTGCCATGCGCGCCCCGCGTAGCAGGAGTAGTCGCAAGAATGGCGGGGGAGGCATTATTATCGTTTTGCTTGTCGTCCTGGTGTGGTCGGTTATAGGCTATTTTTTCAGCACCATGACGCGCCTTGCCATCTCGCGCAAGCGTGAGTACGTCGCCGATGCGGGTGGCGCCGAACTTTGTGGCGACCCGCTCGCGCTCGCTTCTGCCCTAAGGAAGATTTCTGCGGATCCGGGCCTTGCCGATGTAAAACGCGACGATATCGCGCAGCTCTACGTGATTCACCCGGACGAGGAATTCGACAACGAGATGGGCCTCAAGGGTCTCGTCGCGAAGGCGAACATATTGTTCTGCACGCACCCCGACACTCCGGAGCGCATCAAGCTTCTGGAACAGTTCTAGTGCTGCTGTCGGGATGGCTAAAAAATTTTTTGGGTTATCTTTAAAATTGTCATTTTCTGACACATAATAAATGTATCTTTCTTTGCGTGAAAAGAGAGGTTCATTATGTTTAAAGAAAAAAAGTTGACCGATGGTATTTTCCGTGTCGCACTGATTGCGCTTGCGTCGTTCGTCTTCATTGCCGCGAATGTCGCTTTCGAGAGTGCGATTTTCGGCATCCTCGCGAGCGCATTCTACGTGTACGAGGTCGCCCGCATCTGACCCAGGGCTTAGCGCTTCTTGACTTGCCTTATCGCGGGTGTGAACCGCTTCGGTTTGGCATTTAGCTTTCGGCCCTGCACGTCGAACCGGCAGGCATCTTGCTGTTCCAAACCCTGCGCATCTTGCCCCGCGAAATCGCGCGCATCCTGTTCCCGAGAACTGCCGGCACTCCGCACGAATCCCTTCCCGCGAATAGCCGTTGTGGAATCGCTTGCCTCGGGCACCTTCAAGATGCCTTCCTTTATAATCTTCGCGAGTTCTTTCGCGCCGGTCGCATTCGGGTGCACGCTGTCGGCAAGGAACCATTCGGGCGTATTGAATTGCGAATGCAGGTCGATAATCTCCACGCCCTTCCGGGTCGCGACTTCCTCGATGATGGGGTTGATCTGGTTCACGATTGCGGTGTCCATGATGCCCCACTCGCAGTTGTTGGAATAGGGCTGCAGCGTCGCAATGACCCTCGGGCTTGTCGTAAGGTGCATGAAGGTGTCGAGCAGCGCCTCGTAATCCTTGTAGAGTTGTTCCTTCTCGTACTGCCCGTAGTTGTAGTTGTATCGGGGCTGTCCGTTCTCGATGCAGTTATTCGTGAAGAACTTGCTGTCGTTTGTCCCGAGCTCTATCACGACTATCTCGGGGTTAAACTCGAGGGCCGCCTTGAACTTGTCGGTGTTCCAGTAGCTCATGTTGTCGCTTGGGCCCTTGTTCGCGAACGTCATGGAAGAAACGCCGAAGTTCTGCACCTTGTAGCTATCGCCCAGCATTTCTTGCAGGTGGTCGGGGTACTTTTTCTGGTCCCAGATTCCGTATCCCTCGGTAATGCTGTTGCCGACGCACGCCACGCGCGTTTGCGCGCTTGCGGTGCACGTGAATCCCGCGATTGCCGCGAGCGCGACCATCATGGCCCTATAATTCTTTCCAAACATCATGTCCATAATATAATATTGCGAAGGCGGGAATGCCACGGCGAACGATGCGGCCCGCAAATCGCCGGTGTGCCATGTACAACAAGGGCCCCGCGCATCGCGGAGCCCTTCGTAAAGGTCTAGGCCGTGGTGGCGATTAGTATTTATCCTTCAGGACCTGCGGACATTCCACTTCTTCGTAGTTGTGCAGGGGGTTGCCCGCCGCATGCATGAATCCGGCGAGGAACAGGCAGCCTTCCTTGGCCTGGCTGTCGTTGCTGAATGCGCTGTTGCATTTTTCCTGGAGGCAGGTGAGGGTCTTCGAGGCGTTGTACTTGGTTTCCTTTTCGCAGTCGGAAAGCAGGCCGCCATACTGTTCGGAGTTGCCCGGTATGTTCCAGCCCATTTGGCCACAACCGTTGAACGCGCCGAAACCGCCGCCCGGGATCATGATGTCGAACTGGCCTTGGTTCACGTCGCCACCGATGTTGGTCACCATGATGATGAGCTTCTTGTCCTTGATGGCCCTGTGGTTTGCATCGGTGGAATATTTGCCTTTGCCGGTGAAGGTGAGCTGGAAGCATTTACCACAGTCACCGCCGTTGCTTGCGGGCACTGCCGCGAAGGCGAAGCCCATTTCGTCGCAGCCGTCGACAGTGAACGGAACCTGGCTCGTGCAGGTCATGAGTCCTCCGCCGCTGCATACGCTTCCGCCACCCCAGTCGGTGCTTTCGGTCTTGCCCTTGTTGGTGCACTGCTTGGAGTAGTTGCCGTGTGCGTGTTCCGGCCAGGAGCAGTGGGGCTTGCAGCAGTCCCAGTAGCGGGTTGCCCAGCCCTCACCCTTGGCGCCGTTCTTTTTCTGGATATTCGGGCATCCGCCGGCGGGCTTGGAAGAGGAGCTGCTCTGTACGGAGCTGGAGGACTTTGCGCTGCTCGAGGAGGATTTCGCGCTGCTCGACGACTGCACGGAACTGGAAGAGGCTACGCTGCTCGAGGAGGGCGGAAGCGCTGAACTCGACTCGATGATGGGTGCTTCGCTGGAACTGGACACGATGACGGGATCGGGCTGTTTCGTGAACTTGTCTCCCGGGTTCAGGACCGGGAGGGCTCCGATGTCGCCGCCGGCCGTAAGCACCGTGACGCCGTCCAGGGAGATGATGTTCATGGTGGCGAGATCCAGGTTTGCGATATAGTTGCCGTCCGGGTCGGTGACTACGCAGGAGGTGGCGCCTTCGGCGGCGGGGTAGATGAGGTAGTCGCCGGTGTTGTCGATCAGGTGCCAGACGGGGCCCGCGATGGTGTAGATCGTCGTGTTCTTTTCGAGCTTGGCGAGCGTGGCGACATCGACATTGCCGGAAATGGGCGTCCCCTGCAGGTCGGAAATCACGCCGATGGAGGTCCCCTCGAGAAAGCTGATTGTGCCGATGAGGTCGCCCTGCGCGTTCGTCACGCGTCCGTCAGGGTAAATAATATAGTCGGCATCCGTCTGCAGGAGCCAGGCTTCCGAGGTGACTAGGTATTCTGGCTGCTTGGGGCCGGAAGGGGGTTCGTCGGAGCAGTTCCAGGCAAGTGTGAGGGCGCCGGCCAGCATGAGGGACTTAAAAATTAGATTCTTCATGGGTTTTCCTTTCTTATCCCTATTCCACACCGAGACAAAAAATAGTTTATGTGACCGAATAATGCTTGTAAAAAATGGAGTAACAACAATTTAGGCGTTCCTGCATTGTTCTCGTTCGCAATGCTCGGACTGAAATGTAAACTGAATGTAAAATTATTTATTGTAAAAATAAAATTACAAAATTAGTGCTTGCTTGCGTTGCGGGCTTTGTGGTTCTTACCACAATGGTGAATTGTTTGTTGATAAGTTGAAGGTATCCTTTGTTTAAAAACATTGAAACTTTGAAATTCGGCGAATTTCGCCACTTTCGAAACGGGCTCCTGATGACTCCGCTTTTCGGTTCGCGAAAGCCGCGCGGGCTGTTGATAACTCCCTCTTTTTTGTGATTTTCGCAAAAAATCAAAGAAAAAAACTTGCAAAATTATTGGCATTTACTAAATTTGTGGCTCAATTTCGGAGAGTACCGCTTCCTATGCTTTCCGATGTAACGGAAGTCATTGGGACTTCTTGACTTGAAGCGATAAACCTTCTGCTGAAGAAGAGGAATAAAATGGCAAAAGAACATTTTGACAG
>NZ_DDQF01000001.1:0-18822 GCF_002342555.1 Fibrobacter sp. UBA2449 | reverse complement strand
GTTGGCCTCGGTGGCGTGACCGCCCTGCTCGTTTCTGTCGCCTTTGCAAGCTCTCTCGGCATGAGCCTCCCGATTTCGACGCCGCCTAACGCCTTGGCCCACGCTACGGGTTACACCGACACCAACGGTATGGCTAAGACCGGTATCGTGATGGGTATTTCCGGCCTTGCCCTCTCCTGGGTGATGATGATTTTCCTTGCCAAGGTGAACTTCTTCGGGACGCCCGTTCCGAAGGCCGCCGACGCTGCTCCTGCTGCTCCCGCTGCAGTTGAAAAGGTTGAGGCCCCGGCCGCTCCGGTTGCTGAAGCCGTCGCCGACAGCGCTGCCGCCGTCGCTGCTGACAGCACCGCCGCTGTTGCCGTGGATAGCGCCGCTGCTGCTAAGGTGGAAGTTGTCGACTCCACTGCAGCAAAGTAACAGACCGCTCGGCTTTATCGCATAAATGAAAATGTGATATCGCCTCGCTCTCGCAAACGCCCTCGGTTAACACCCGAGGGCTTTGTTGCTCACAGTGGACCATGAAGGGCAAGAAGGTCCCGCGCGGTTTCGGTTGGGACTGCCACGGCCTTCCGATTGAATCTCTCGTGCAGAACGAACTCGGTCTCGCTGGCGTTGCCCAAATCCAGAAGCTCGGTGTCGATAAGTTCAACGAAACTTGCCGCGGCAAGGTGCTCAAGTACACCAGCGAATGGAAGAAGACCGTGCGCCGCATGGGCCGCTGGGTGGACTTCGACAAGGGCCTCATCTACCAGGGCTACCGCATCCAGCCGTACAGCCCGGCTCTCGCGACTCCGCTTTCGAACTTCGAAACGAACCAGGGCTATAAGGACCGTCAGGACCCGTCCCTCACGCTGATTTTCCCGATCAACTCGAGCGAGCCCAAGTTCAAGGACACGAGCATCCTCGTGTGGACGACGACCCCGTGGACGCTGTACTCCAACTTCTGCATCGTTGTGGGTCCGGATATGGACTACAACCTGGTGGAGCAGGATGGCAAGAAGTACTGGATTGCCGCAAGCCGCACCGCCGCCTACTTCAAGAACCCGAACATCGTCGATACCTGCAAGGGTTCCGAACTCGTGGGCAAGGACTACGAGCCGCTCTCCCGCATTTCCGATGCGTTCGTGACGCCGGACCAGCTGTCCCGCCACTACAAGATTTACCCCGCCGACTACGTGAGTACCGAAGACGGTACCGGCGCCGTGCATACCGCTCCTTCCTTCGGTGAAGAAGACTTCCAGAAGGGCGCTGAACTCGACCTCGGCCTTTTCGACCCGCTCGATACCGAAGGCAAGTTCACCGACAAGGTCCCGATGTGGAAGGGTCTGGGCGCGAAGGAAGCCGACAAGGAAATTATCCGCTACTTCAAGGAACAGGGCCGCGTGTTCAAGCAGGACGTGATTGTCCACAGTTACCCGCACTGCTGGCGTACCGGCGTTCCTCTGATTTACCGTGCCCTCAAGACTTGGTTCCTGAAGATTGACGCCCCTGTCACGAGCAAGGACGGCGTGACCAAGACTCTGAAGGAATGGATGGTCGAAAACAACCAGACGGTGAACTGGGTGCCGGACCACATCAAGAACGGCCGTTTTGGCAAGTGGCTTGAAGGCGCTCGCGACTGGAACCTTTCCCGTAACCGTTTCTGGGGTACGCCGATTCCGGTGTGGCTCTCTGACGACGGTGACATGATTGCTGTCGGCTCCATCGAAGAACTCCAGCAGCTCACTGGCGTGAAGCTTGATGACTTGCACAAGCACTTTGTTGACAAGCTCACCATCGAAAAGAACGGCAAGGTCTACCGCCGCACGCCGGAAGTGTTCGACTGCTGGTTTGAATCCGGCTCCATGCCGTATGCCAGCCGCCATTACCCCTTCGAAAACAAGGAACTGGTAGAACGCAGCTTCCCGGCGGACTTCATTGCCGAAGGTTTGGACCAGACCCGTGGTTGGTTCTACACGCTGACCGTGCTTTCTAACGCTCTGTTCCAGAAGCCCGCCTTTAAGAACGTGATTGTGAACGGTATTATCTTGGCCGAAGACGGTTCCAAGATGAGTAAGTCCAAGCGCAACTACCCGGACCCGAACGACCTCATCGAACGCACGGGTGCCGACGCTATTCGCTTGTTCATGATCAACTCCGCTGCTTTGAAAGCTGAAGACCTCCGCTTCAGTGAAGAAGGCGTGAAAGGCATCGTGAAGCAGGTGATGCTCCCGCTTTGGAACGCTGTGGCATTCTTTGTCTCGAACCACAACGCCGATGCCGCCAAGGGCCAGCTCACCTGGAAGCCGGTGCAAGCCGAGAGCAGCGAGATTGCTGGGCAATCTCATTGCCGAGGCGAAGCAGGCTGCGCGAAGCGCAACCCGGGTCAGGAAGTCAAGAGCGAAAACGAACTGGACCGCTGGATGCTTGCGACATTGCAGGATCTCGCTGCCAAGGTTGAAGTGGAAATGAAGGCTTACCGCCTGTACAACGTGGTGCCTGCCGTGATTGCCGCAGTTGATGACCTCACGAACTGGTACGTGCGCCGCAGCCGTCGTCGTTTCTGGAAGTCCGAAAACGATGGCGACAAGAACGCTGCCTACGCTACCATGTACAAGGTGCTGGTGGACTTCTCCAAGATTCTTGCCCCGTTCCTCCCGCTCCTTGCCGAAGAAATCTACCAGATTCTCGTTCGCGAAGTGGACGCCAACGCTCCGGTGAGCGTGCACCTCTGCGAATTCCCGAGTGCTGACAAGTCCCTCATGGACGAAAAGCTCGTGGAACGCATCGCCATGGTGCGTGGCATGGTTGAAATGGGCCGCGTGATTCGCGCTACGAACAACGTAAAGAACCGTATGCCGATTGCCAGCATGACGGTGGTTGCTCACGGCACCGAAGAAAAGAACGTGGCTGAGACCATGAAGGACTTGATTCTCGAAGAACTCAACGTTCGCGAAATGAAGTTCCTCGAAGACGAAACGAAACTCGTGAAGCTCTCCGCCAAGCCGAACTTCCTCGCCATCAAGGCGAAGGGCCCGGATTACGCGAAGAACATGAAGGTGATTTCCGCCAAGCTCAACAGCCTTACGGTCGATGAAATCAAGGCTCTGCAGAATGGCGAGACGATTAAGTTCGATTTCGGTGAAGTCGGTGCCGACTGCTTGATGCTCAACCGCATCGTGGCCGACGGCATGGCCGTGGAAGCCAACCAGCACTTCACCGTGGCTCTGGACCTGAAGATCACGGACGAACTCCGCCGTGCCTGCGTGGCCCGCGAACTCGTGAACCGCATCCAGAACCGCCGTAAGGACCAGAACTATGCCATCACCGACAAGATCGAAGTGACGCTGTTCTCTGCAAGCGACGTCTTCAAGCAGGCTGTCGCCGAGAATGAAGCCTACATCGCAGGCGAGACGCAAGCTGTCGCTATTAAGTGGGCTGCCGCCGCCGATGGCCTCGAAGCCAACGATGCCGACGGTGAGGCTTTCGCCTTCACGACGGTCCGCGCTTAATTGACAGGAATGTCATTCTCGACGCCCTAATGTCATCCCCGCGCAGGCGGGGATCTTTTTTTATATTCATAATCATGAAATTTGTCAGGAACATAATTCTCGCTTTGGCTTTGCTCTTGCCGAGTTGTTCCTTGGCGCAGGCTGATTCTGTTTACACACCTAAGAAAAAGGCCTCAGATTATATACCACTGCCTCTTGGACTAGAGGTAGGTGGCGGAAATATGTTCGTGGCCGGATTGGAATGGTGGCTTATACCGTCTGGTTTAATCTATGCACAAAAACGTCCTGAAAATACAAAAGGCCCATGGGCTCCGGATTATGCGTTTGTGTGGTTTATCCGTACTAGGTATGTTTATGACTTCACCGACCACGAACATGGAATTTTACTCCATCCAAGCATCCAGTGTTTTCATGCTTTGGCTGGTGTTGGGGTAGGCCCCCAGGTGGGTTGGTTTTCTTCGACGGGATTTGACTACGGTGCATCCTTCCGTTTTGACTTGCTATGGTTTTTCAATCTTGAAGTTGGCTATTTTGCAAAAAAAGAAAATGTTTTTGTGAATATCATATTTACGATGTCAGCTCCAAGAATGCTAATTTTCGACCCCTAAAATATTTATCCTATTCCGCAAATCCCGGAGGGGGCAGGTGCATGCCGGCCATCAGGAGCTTGTTGTCGCGGGCGTATTGCATGATGCGCTTGCGGCTTTCGGCGGATTTCGGCTTGTCCATGTCGTAGTTGGAATTGACTTCGGGATGGTCCTTCTGCAGGGCGTAACCGTGCATCAAATCACCGACGATAAGCAGGTTTGCAATCTGGAACGCGGTGTGGCCCGGCGTGTGTCCGATGGCGTCCATCGCTAGCACGCCATGGGGGAGCGTATCACCGAATGCGAACAAATGAAGGCTGTCCTTGTAGAGCGCCATGATGTTCTTCTGCAAATCGTTTTTCGGGATGTCGTTCATCCAGGCGTCGTATTCCACCTTGCCCGCATACACGGCGGCGTTCTTGAAAACCTTCGTGTCGTTGCCGGCATCATCCTTTGCCACAAGGCCCGAGATGTGGTCCACATGCAAATGCGTAAGGTAGACAAGCCCGATGCTGTCGGGGTTCACGCCGAGAGCGGCGAGGCGGCTCATGAGCTGTCCGCCGAAAGCCCCGAGGCCTGCGTCGAACAAGATGTACTTGCCGTCCACCTTCACGAGGAACGTGCTCACGCTGGCCGGGATTCCGTCGGGCATGTTCAGGCTGTTGTAGAGCGAGTCGCTGGCGTCGCTGAAGAGCGAGCGCGGGTTCAACTTTTCGCCTTCGTTGTCCTGAATCCAGGTGACGCTCGCCCCGTTTGTGAGGGTTATAGTTTTCGTGCCTTCGACCTGAGCGGCAGTTTCAACACTCACTGTTTCTGCGGTGGCGGTTTCCTTGGCTGTCTTGGTATCGCTGCAGGCGGCGACAAGCATCGAAAGCGAGATGGTTCCGAGGATAGCGAAAATTTTGTTCATGTAGGCTCCTTGATTGCATAATAATAAGAAAAAAATTTATCTAATCGCAAATGGCTTTGTGCGCTGTGTCCGCATTGCAGGATTTGGTTCGGAATGCGTGAATCTCATTTTGCTATATTGTATTTCAATGGAAACAATTTTCTCAAACGTTGTGATGTTCATCCTGGGCCTCCTGGCTCTCAGTTTTCTCGTGACTATTCACGAGCTGGGCCATTTCCTGGTCGCCAAGTGGAATAACGTCAAGGTGAACACGTTTAGCGTTGGCTTTGGCAAGAAACTCATCCGCATCAAAAGGGGCGAGACGGAATACTGCATTTCGGCAATCCCGTTCGGTGGCTACGTGGCCATGGCGGGGGAAAATCCCGACACGCTCGAGGAGGGCGAAGTCCCGGACGAACGCGATTTCGTGGCGAAGTCCGTGGGTGCGCGCGCCGCGATTGCGTTTGCGGGACCGTTCATCAACATCGTGTTCGCGTTTGCGCTCCTGATGGTCCTCTACATGGTGGGCGTGCAGGAACCTGCGACAAACGAGCTCATCGTGGGCTTTGTTGCGAAGGATTCTCCGGCGCTCGCCGCGGGCATACAGCCGGGCGATACCATCACTGCCATAAACGGCAAGCCCACGCAGGGCTGGGACGATTTCCGCGAGCAGATTGGCGTGAGCCTCGGGGCGAACGTCCCCCTCACGGTACATCGCGGTGGCGAACCGCTCACCATTACCGTCGTTCCCGAAGAACTTGTGATTCCCGCGCAGGATTCCACCGGTTCCGAAATCAAGATGGGCATTGGCGATATCGGTATCTACCCGCGCAACCGCGTCATCGTGCGTCTTCCGCCTGTAGAAGGTTCTGCCGCGGCTACTGCCGGCATTCGGCAGAACGATACGATTTTTGAAATCAACGGCGAGCACATCTCCCGCTACGAGGAGGTGGTGCGCATCATCGACGGCAGCAAGGGCGAGACCGTGAATGTTACCGTCATTCGCGATGGCGACACGCTTACCAAGCCGCTTACCCCCGCGTACAACGAGGAATACAAGCGGTACATGGTCGGTATCCAGATGGGCTACGTGCTCTTCCGCGAAACGAAGATTGTGCGCCGCGGCCCTGTCGAGGCCTTTACGAAGACTTGTGCTACCAGCTGGAAAATGACCACCAGTATTTTCCGCTATTTCAAGCGCATGTTCCAGGGGCAGGTGAAGGTTGACGCGTTCTCCGGTCCGGTTTCTATCGTGGCCGTGATGGGTAACGTGTGGATGAGCGGCTTCCAGGAATTCCTGATGCTCCTTGCACTCATCAGCATAAACCTGGGCGTCATGAACCTGCTTCCGCTCGCCATTACCGACGGAGGCCTGCTCATGTTCCTCGGGATAGAGAAGTTGCGCGGCAAGCCGCTTTCTACCAAGACGCAGAGCATTATCCAGAACGTCGCCGCTGCATTCTTCATCAGCTTCTTCGTGTTCATCACGATACTCGACTTCGGCAAGCTTTCGCTATTCCTGAAATGACACGAAGTCGTCAGGAGACCATATGATAGACAATGAAATTGAAAATCGCAGCAAGGTCATCGTGCGCACGAGCATCGTGGGCATCGCTACAAACGTGGTGCTTTCGGCGTTCAAGGCCGCCATCGGCTTTATCACGGGTTCCATTGCCGTCACCCTCGACGCGGTGAACAACCTCTCCGACGCGCTCTCCTCGGTGATTACCATCGTGGGCGCAAAACTTGCGAATAAACTTCCCGACAAGAAACACCCGCTGGGTTACGGGCGCATCGAGTACCTGAGCGCCATGATCGTGGCCGCCATCGTGCTGTACGCGGGCGGCACCTCCGCCGTGGAATCTGTCAAGAAAATCATCCACCCAGAAGCCGCCGACTATTCTACGATATCGCTGGTGATTATTGCTGCCGCCGTGGTGGTAAAACTCGTGCTCGGCAAGTACGTAAAGAGTCAGGGCGAGCGCGTGAATTCCGGTGCGCTTGTGGCCTCCGGTGCCGACGCCCTTTTCGATGCCATCCTGTCTGCATCGGTGCTGGCCTCTGCCATCGTGTTCGTGACGACGGGCGTTTCGCTCGAGGCCTACGTGGGCGTGCTGATTTCATTGTTCATCATTAAGTCCGGCATCGAAATGCTCAAGGATACGCTGGACGATATTCTCGGCAAGCGCACTGACGGCGACACCGCCAAGGAAATCAAAAAAATCCTCACCTCTGAAAAACCCGTACGCGGCGCCTACGACTTGATTCTGAACGATTACGGCCCGAACAAGTCCATCGGCTCGGTGCACCTGGAACTGCCTGACACCATGACCGTCGAGGAACTGGACGTGCTTACGCGCAAGCTGCAGAACCGCGTGTACAAGGAAACGGGCGTCATCCTCACGGGCGTGGGAGTTTATTCGTACAACACCAAGAACGACGAAGCCTCCAAAATCCGCAGCGATGTCTTGAAAATCGTGAAGTCCCACGAATGGGCGCTGCAAATGCACGGATTCTACGTGGATGTGGCCGAAAAGACACTCCGCTTCGATGTGGTGCTGAGTTTCGCCGTTGCGCCCGAAGAAGGCGTTGCGATCCTCACCAAGGAAGTCAGCGAAGCCTTCCCCGAATACAGCGTGCACATCGCTCCCGACGTGGATTTGGGTTAATCGGCTAGAATTTCAGCCGTTTGACGTTGTAGAAATATATCCCCGCGATGACTGCAATCGTGATGACCCAGCTGACGGGGTAGACAACCATCAGCGAGGCGAACGAGTTGTATTTGGGGAACACGAAAATCACCCAGAGGATGCGGATGCCGCAGACGCCTACCATGCAGGTGAGCGCCGGCGGTAGGGACTTGCCCATTCCCGAAAGTGCGCCCGAAAACACGTCCAGAAAAACGTTGATGGCCAAGAGCCCCACCACTACGTACATGCGGATGGATGCGATTTCGATGATCTCGGTATTGGACGTGAACACGCTCAGCATGGGCCTTGCAAAAATGCAACAGAGAGCGCTCAATACGATGGTGGTGGAGCAGCCGAGTAGAAGTGTCCAGCGGACCGTGCGGCGGCAGCGTTCCATGTTCTTTGCGCCGAAGTTCTGCCCCACGAAGGTCACGCAAGCCTGCGAGAACGAACTCAGCCAATAATACACCACGAATTCGTAGTTGAGCGCGATGGACGAGGCCGCCACTGTCGCAGAACCGAGGCTGTTGATGGCCGATTGCAAACACACGTTGCTGAACGAGAATACGACGCCGCGAAGCCCCGTTGGGAGCCCCACGCGCAAGATGCGGCTCAAGAAGAAGGGTGTCACGCGCAATTTCCAGAATTCCAGCTTGAAAGGCCCCACCTCGTGCAGGAGCATGTAGAACAAGGTAATTCCGCTGATGACGTTGGCGATGACCGTCGCAATCGCAACGCCCGATACACCCATGCCAAAGCCCGCTACAAGAATCAGGTTCAATGCCACATTGACGGCTCCCGCCACCATGAGCACGTAAAGCGGCCGCTTTGTATCGCCTTTGCTGCGCAGGATGGCGGCGATGAAGTTGTAGATCATCACGAAGGGCATGCCGGCAAAGTAGATTTGCAGGTAAAGTACCGCCATGTCCAAAACATCTTCGGGCGTTGAAATCAGTTCGAGAATCGGCCTTGCAAAAAAGATTCCCACGAACGAGAGGAATATTCCGCTGAAGAACGCCACCATCACCGACGTGTGGACGCTGCGGGTCACGGAGCGGTAGCTGCGCGCACCGATGGAGTTGGCCACCACCACGTTCGCGCCCACGGAAATCCCGACGAACAGGTTGATGAGCATGTTGATGACGAACGTGTTCGCGCCCACGGCCGCGAGGGCTTTGTCGCCTGCGAACTGGCCCACCACGGCGACGTCCGCCAGGTTGAACATCTGCTGGAAAATGCTGCTCAGGGCGATAGGGATGGCAAACCTCAGGATTTTTCTCCCGAGGGGCCCGTTCAGCATATCGATGTTCGTCTTTGATGCCGCCATGCAGTACCTTGAAAACGGGCGTAAATTTAGTTTTTTAAATTGTGGGAACAGAAAGGACGGTGCTTCAATGAACTCTATCATCATCTACGGAAGCCGCTACGGCTCGACAAAACGCTACGCCGAACGCCTCGCCGAAATCACGGGGCTCAAGGCAGTTTTCTTTAAAGACGTGAAAAGCGTTGCCGGCTATGACCGCATCGTCTATCTGGGCGCTCTTTGCGCAGGCGGTATCATGGGCCTCAAGAAAACGGTTTGCGGCCTCTCTGCAAGTCAGGAATTGCTTGTCGCGACTGTCGGTCTCGCCGACCCGACCGATGCCGAAAACGTCAACCACATCAGGGGCTGCCTCAAAAAGCAGGTTCCTGCATCGCATTACGATGAAAGTAAAATTTTCCACCTTCGCGGCGCCATCGATTACACCAAACTCGGTTTGAAACATCGAATCATGATGAAACTCCTGTATTCGAAGGTCACGAAAATCCCCGAAGCGGAGCGCAACGCCGAAGTCCGCGCCCTCATCGCCACCTATGGCAAGCAAGTGGACTTCGTGAATCTCGACACCCTGGAACCGATTATGAAGGCTCTGTAAAAAACGGATTGACTTGACAGAGCCGTTAGAATGGGCTTGTCAAGTGGTTCTTGGACAATTACGTTAAAAATTTTAGTTGAACAGGATTAAAATAGTCGATTTGTCTCCATTTATCTCGCACACATATGTTTGTATGTGTTTATATTTGATGACATGAGAATATCTTATTGTGTATTGAAAGTCCTGCCATTTGTTATGGCTGTATCCGTGAATGCTGCACCACAAATGGGGTCCATGGTGGATGCCCGCGATGGTCAGAAGTACCGAACCATACAAGTTGGTAATCAAACTTGGATGGTAGATAACCTGAATTACAAGGTAAGCAATAGCTTCTGCTATGACGATAATGAAGCAAACTGCAGAAGTCAGGGGCGCCTTTATACCTGGAAGGCGGCGCAGAACGCTTGTCCGTATGGGTGGCGCGTACCGACGGATGAGGAATGGGCTGGTTTGATTCAGTCCCAGAAGGGTTGGCAGAAACTAGAGAAGGCGGGAATCAAGTTGTCCATGGCGGGTGACCGGCGTGCTGACGGAGTCTACCACTATAAGGGAGAATCTGCCTTTTTCTGGACCGCCACTTCTGTGGGAAACAAGTTCGTACGCTACAAATTCAATGCCGGCAAACCGAAGCATGACCGGGCCACCATGGTCGATGGTCCGGCGTATTCTTTAAAGTGTGTCCTCAGCGATGACGCCTCGGGTGAATTCGATGCGTGCCATTCGCCTTTGATGAAGGCTGTCCGGTCGGGAAATATAGCGAAGGCCGAAGCTCTGCTGAAGAGCGGTAAGGCGCGTGTGAATGAGCAGTGTCATACGGAGAATGAAGACGAGATGACTTCCCTAGGGGAGGGCTATGAAGATTTCTCCCCGTTGGGCATGGCGATTGACAAGGGAAACCTGAAAATGGTTAAGCTATTGTTGGACCACGGCGCGAATCCTAATACGGTTGACGAGGGTGGTCCAAGCCAAGATATGCGTACCATGCTGGGAAGGGCTATGTATAAGGACGATTTGACTATCGTGAAGCTTCTTCTGAATGAGGGCGTGCAAGTCTACTACTGCGATATGGCTAAGGGTAGCGGAGTCAGGGAAGATATCCTGCTTTATCTGGCAGAGAAAATGAAGGCAAAAGATTACAATCGCTGCTGGGGTGGCATGACGCTTCTGGATTATCTTGAAAAATTCCCTAAGGTCACGAAGCTGCTGAAAAGCCGTGGCGCACAGCCTGGCGAGAAATTCTGTTCCGGCGATCCGGACAAGGATGCTGAGCGCGATGTTTTGGAAATATGCGGTGAATGATATATAAAGTCGGGGGCGGGCTCTGTCAAGCTTGGCCGTATGTTTGCGAACCTGCTACGGTTATGCTGCGGCGGTCAAAATGGCCAAAATAGCCTAAAAACAGTATTTCCGAGGTGAATTTGCAGGTTTCGATGGGCTGACGGATTGGGAAAGTTTTGCTAACCGTTTTTTGTGTATGGAATGACTTGACAGAGCCGCTAGAATGGTGTACATTTGTGTATGTATCAAATAAAGGAGAACTTATGGAAATGAAATTCTGTCAGAGCTGCGGAATGCCGCTCACACCGGAAATCTTGGGCACAAACGCCGACGGCAGCAAGAACGAAGAATACTGCATCTACTGCTATAAAGACGGTGCCTTCACCGGCGACTTCAACATGGAACAGATGGTCGAATTCTGCTCGCAGTTCGTCAATGAATTCAACAAGAATACAGGCAAGAGCCTGACCCGTGAAGAATACAAGGCGGAGCTTCGCAAGTATTTCCCGACACTCAAGCGCTGGCGCCTCCCGGCAGATCAACTGCCGCATGCCACTTCGCCCATGAAGCAGAAGTTCATTGAAGAAGTCAATGCTCTCGGTATTAAGGACATGCCGAAAATTGACAACCTCTTTGTTCTGCAGGGCTCGTTCATCAATCAGGAATACAAGATCAACGGCAACAGCGTCAAGCTTTTAGACGATAACGCAAGCTACTGGGGCAACCAGGTCGAAAAGCAAAACGCCGAAGGCCGCTGCTTCGGAATCGCCTGCGACGAACGCTACATTCTCGTGAGCGAATACGGCAAGAACGGTGCCGATGCCGAAATCGTCGTATTCAAGAAACGGTAATGTTTAAGATATTACGCTTCTTTCCCGAGGACGGCGCGGGCGAGCTGGTCGGCGCACGATGTGGGCTTCCCGCCGCAGGTGTTGCCTAGGAGTTTTGCCGCGATATCTTCGGCGCTCATGCCTTCGCAGAGCTTTGCAATCGCCTTCAGGTTGCCGTTGCATCCGCCTGTAAAGCGGATGTTCCTGATTTTGTCGCCGTCGCGCGTGAACTGAATCGTCGTTGCGCAAACGCCTTTAGTCTTGAAAGTCTCTTCCATACGTATCTCGGGGTTGAAAGTTCACGTTAAATATAGAATGTTGACGGCTCCTTTGTGAATTTTTATTTTAGTTATAGTTGTTTTGTAAAAAAGGAAAGACTCCTATGAAAAAATGGGTCAGGAATTTTGCGTGTGTCATTTCGATAACGGGTTGCGTTCTTGTATTCGGTTGCGGTGATGATTCTTCGTCAGTTGCCCCGTCGCAAGATCCCGCATCGACATCTTCTTCAGCTGTCGAAGGTTCTTCTGCAGTGGTGGCACCCGGTTCGTCCGATGCGATTTCTTCTGTGACGCTCTCTTCTGCGGTTATCGAAAGTTCGTCGAGCGTCGCAGCTCTGGCAAAATTTTGCAATTTCTCCATGGTCACAAAGACGGGCTACTACCCGATGGCCGTGACAACGGGCGTGACTTCTATCTGCTTGCCTCTTGCCGATTGCGATACCTCGCTGATAAACCTGGGCTTTGCGCATTGTTACGAAGAGCAGGCGACTGTTGAAGGCTGCTTTGCGAATGTTACCGTAACCGAAGTGGAAGAATGTGAACCGAAAGAAAAGAGCTGCGAATCGAGTAATGGTACGATTTATATCTCCGGACGATTCAGCATGAACTGTAGCAGCATCCCCCGCTAAGAAAAATTTTAAGGAGAATCTTTGTGATGGTTATCCCGTCAATCATGTGGCTTGCGTCTGGTTTTCGGTCAGGCGTGTGCGCCCGTGCTGCTCGCTGAAAATCTTGATAGAAACACCCTTCGCCAAGGCGACCATCCCCGCAGAAACATCCGGCGCGTTCTCTGCCGCAATGTAGTCCTTCATCTGCTTGAAAAGACGGATGAGGGCCATACTCTGTTGTACTGCCAAATCGCCTTTCAACACAGTCATGAGCATGTAAATGCCTTGTTCCGTAAAAACGTAGGGATTGGAACGGCTCATTGTGCTGATATTTGCGGTGCAATTTGGGGATGCGGACAATAATTTAGACAGATTGTTTATCCAAATATAGTTTCCGATAATCTGTTGGACTCATTCCGTTGAGTCCGACCTTTATCCGTTTCGAGCAAAACCATTCCAGATATTTTTCAAGTTCAGCCTTGAACTCTTCCTTGTCGACATTTCTCCAATTTCTACTGTAAAAAAATTCGTTCTTGAGTACCCCGAAAAAACCTTCGCAGGCGGCATTGTCGGGAGTGTACCCCTTCCTTGACATGGATCGCGTCAAGCCGTATTTTTTCATTCTCTCGATCCATCCGGGCCACCTGTAATGACAACCTCTGTCCGTATGGATAATCGGGGTTTCTCCCTCATGGAGTGTCGCAGCAGCCTTGTCCAGCATCTCGTCGACAAGGGCCGCGTCAGGAGATTCCCCTATTGTCCAGCACACTGGCGCCCCGTCGAAGCAGTCGATAATCGGCGATAGGTAAATCTTGCCATCATGCAAGGGAAATTCCGTTATGTCCGTCAGCCATTTTTGATTGGGAGCGTCAGCGTGAAAGTTACGGTTGAGTATGTTGGGGACGGCGGGCGTAATCTCGCCCTTGTACGAACTGTACTTCTGCTTCTTGGGCTTGTAGACAACGAGGTTGCCGAGCTTCATTGCTCGTCTGACAACCTTCTCGGAAATCGTCCTTCCGGTCTTTGAAAGCTCACTGTGGATTCGCCTGTAGCCGTAGGTTTTATTGGATTCGTCAAATATGGGAACGAGTTCCTTGAGTAGCCGACGATCCTTGTTGCTCCGGTCGTCCAGGTGCTTTACGTTGTAGTAATAGACGCTTCGAGACATTCCCAGCGCGAGCAGGATATCCCTTAATTCATAGCGGTTGCGTAAGGCGTTGACGAGCTGTGTTTTTTCCCTGTTCCGAAGGGCAGACAGGTCAACGCCTGGGTCTTTTTTTATTATGTTCAGCGTCTCCTTCAGTATGTCAACTTCCAGCTGTAGACTTCGAATCTTCTCGTTCAGTGCCTTCGCGTCTTCGGAAGAAAGATCCTTTTCTTTCGCCTGTTTCCGCTTCGTTGGTCTAGGTTTGTTCTGTAGTCCCATAAGTCCGTACTTTTTATAGTTCTGGTACCAATAATAGATACTTGCATACGTATATCCAATATCCTTGGCTACAGAAATCATCGGTTCGCCCATTTCGTAGCATCTGTGGATCGCGTCAAGCTTTACCTTGATTGGAGCATGAGCCGGATGTTCCGGTGTATTTGTCAATTTATAACGTTTTCTTTGTTCTTGGCGCGGCTGACCTTCTTTCTTTATCCACTTATATAGCTGTTTTGTCGATGGATAGCCTAAAAGCCTTACAGTCTTGGTCGCTGATTTCAGATCGCGAAAGGTTTCCAGGGCTTTGGCAATTTGTGCTTCTGTAAAATGCATGATGCGTCCTCTAGTCGTGTCCAATTATTCGTCCGCATCCCCTTTTTGCACCGCAAATCTTTAGCGTCATTTGCATCTGTAATTGCGGTAAATTTTTTTGACCGCAATTCCTCAACTTCCCTTTTGGTCAGCTGAAATCGAAAATCCTCCGCAAAACGTTCAATATTATTCTTGACTTGTCTGTTAAAATCCTTCGTGCTATACCCGTAAATTTCCGCCAAATCGGCATCGAGCATGACCTTTACCCCGCGGATGGTATATATCCGCGACTTGAGCAAATCCTCGTCTATCAGGGAAAATTCGGGCTTTTTCGGCGCAACGCCCCCGGCCGCACTGGCCGCAACATCTTTCTTCATCGTCAACTCCTCTGGCGCTTTTCATTATCTTTCATTTTCCAGCAGTCTCTCGAACAGTGTACGATACCCGGCGATATCTTCCAGCTGCATGATGGTCGTGATCTTGTTGCCGGCATCTTTTGAGGACGCCCCGCAGTGGAAAAGTTTCTCGCTGACGGTCCCGAAATCCAGATAGATGTACCTGTCGTGGAACATGTTCCCCGTAGTGCGTACATCGTCAAGCTCAACATCCGGGCGGGCTGCCCTGAAATCCGCCAGCATGCTCTCGGTCAGGCGGGTACGCCCGTGCTGCTCGCTGAAAATCTTGACCGAAACGCCCTTCGCTACGCACCGCAGCAAATCAAGCGTCTTTACATCCAGATAGTCATCCACAATCAGCACCGACTTTTTTGCCATACCGTAGATTTGCGTATAGGCGACATCTGCCTCAAGCCGCTGCCCGTTCAGAATCAGGAAGTGCTTGAAGGTACTTGGGTCGACGAAATTCGCCATGACCTTCTGAACGTCGTTGGACAATTGCTCGATTCTTTGATTTTGGGCTGAGTGGGCTGTATTGACAAAAAAATCTACGCGCTGTTCGACGGCGGTAAGGCGCATGTCAACATTTTGCTTGAAAAGGGAAATTTCTGTGCCTCCCATTGCCAGCATCCGATGATTGATGCTGTATCCCCTGAGTAAATGATCCCTAAGGACTTGGTTCGCCCATTGGCGAAATTTTACGCCATTTATAGACTTTACCCTGTATCCTACAGATATAATGACATCTAGGTTATAGTGTTCGACATTTCTGCGGACGTCTCGACCGCCTTCATTTTGAACTGTCGCAAAATTTGCGACAGTTGGGGTATCCTTGAGTTCTTCTTTTAAGGCATTGGCAATGTGTTTGCCAATTGTTTTTACATCTCTGCCGAAAAGGATGGCCATTTGCTGTCGATTTAGCCAAACGCTCTCGTTTTCGACTCGGACTTCGATGTGGAATTCCCCACCCTCTGGCTGGTAAACGACTATCTCGTTTTTGTCGCCCCCGGCCGCACTGGCCGCAACACCTTTCTTCATCGTCAACTCCTCTGGCATACAAGCGGAAAAATACCAAAGACTACACACTTGTGCACTAAATATAGATTCAAAAATCCAGTTTGTCAATAGACCCGCGCAATTATCTGAAAATTATTTTGGTGGGGGAAGTCTCCCCCTCGCTTCTGCCCCATGTCATCCCCGCGCAGGCGGGGATCTCCTTGTGGCATACGCTACCCTCTCTCCTAGTGGGCTCCGCCCCCTAACACCCCCGAAGGCGAGTGCTACAGGGTTTTTGCAACGCCCTCGTATGAAAAACTGCATTGTATAGAGTAGTTGTCAAGTATTCCTTGACAACTACTTTGGGGTCTAATTTCCTTTTTTCGGCTCCTCTTGCATAAAAAGGACCGTCCCGCCTTCACGCGGAAACGATCCATAGTACCACTTTCTAGTGCTGGCGTAATTTACAAAAATAGGGTAGAGAGGATGGATTTTTCTGATAACCGCCCCTACAAGAAGAATGATTCAGTTTCAGCGGAAGACGCGCCTTTTGATATACCCAATTCTTGGGAATGGATTAAAATAAAAGATATTTGCGAAACATTTGGAAGAATTGGTTTTAGGGGTTACACCAAAAAAGATTTGGTGGAAAAAGGACAAGGCGCAATTAGTTTAAGTCCATCGAATATTATTGATATGGGATTAAACTTTGATAAATGTACCTATATATCATGGTTTAAATATGAGGAATCTCCTGAAATAATGTTGAACATAGGAGATATTGTTGTTGTCAAAACAGGATCATCATATGGGAAGAATGCTATAGTTGATAGACTTCCAGAAAAGGCTACATTAAACCCTCAGTTGATGGTTTTAAAACAAATCAAGTGCAATCATAATTATCTGTGTGACTTTCTGAATTCAAATTATTTTAGAAAAGAATTTGAAAACTTAGTAAATGGTACAGCAATTCCAACATTCTCGCAGGAAAAATTCTCATCAAAGAAATTTCCTCTTCCCCCTCTTGCAGAACAAAAACGCATAGCATCAAAAATAGAGTCGCTTTTTTCTATTCTTGATGCTATGGAAAAGGAATGTGATTAAATCACCAGGTCACGACTGTGTCGACAATTTCCTGTTGTTCGCTTGCAGTTCTGCGGAGATAAATTCTGGTCGTTTCAATGCTTTCGTGACCCATCAAGTCGGCAAGGAGCGAGATGTCGTTGAATTTCTCTAGAAAATTCTTTGCGTAACGATGTCGGAAAGAATGCGGATACACAACCTTGGTGCTAATTCCATATTTAATGGCGTATGTTTTTAATTGAGACGCAATCCCCCTTGTAGTTATTCGCTTGCCAAAGCGATTCAAAAAGATAAAACCGGAATGTCGGTCAATACTAGATAACCATTCAAGAGCTTCTTTGCGGAGAGTTTTGGGAATATACAGCCGTCGAAGTTTACCACCTTTGGAATATAGGTCAAACCAGCCAATTTTCACATGTTCCACCTTGATTTGCGTCAGTTCGCTTACGCGTGCTCCCGTTGCCGCTAGGAACCACACCACAAAATACCACTCCAAATTGCCATCAGTTTTTAGCTTTGATTTGAAAAACTGATAATCCGCGTTGCTGATGACGTTCTCCAAGAAATTCTTCTGCTGTTCCTTGACGAATTTCAGTTGTAGTTTGCCTTTCTTGATAAAAATCAGATACTTGTTCAATCCCTGCAAGCGAAGATTTACCGTCTTGGGCTTGAAGAATTCAACAAGATACTCCTTATACGCCAAAAGATTTTCCTTTGAGAAGTCTTCATAATGTTCGGAATAGTATTTGACAGTCCATAAATAGGATGTTAGCGTATTTTCAGAAAGATTCTGCTTTCGCAGATACCGTTCAAAAGGCGTTTGTTCTCGTTTTTGTTTTGGCATGTTGATTCCTTTGTTTAAATGATGATATTGATTTATAACAAAGAATCACTTTACAAGTTTACACTGCCGCCCTTATGAGAAGATAGAGAACATTCCCTTTGAAATACCAGAAAGTTGGCGTTGGGTAAGAATGGACGATATTAATGATTTTCAGTCATATACTGAAAATCCGATGTTAAAAGAAAATAAGAATCGCGTATATGAATTATATAGCGTCCCGTGTTTTGAAGTAAGGCATCCGGAAATTGTAACTGGATCAGAAATAGGATCTACAAAAGTTTTAGTAAAAAAAGATGATGTTTTAATTAGCAAAATAAATCCACACTTAAATAGAGTATGGCGCGTTCCTCAATTTACGGAACACCGGATGATTGCATCTTCGGAATGGGTTATTATTAGAAATTCTAGATTGAATCCGCAATATCTAGTTTATGTACTTCAATCTAATTATTTTTTGAATAAAATGCTTTCAAACACATCGGGTGTTGGCGGCTCTTTAACTAGGGCAAAACCATATGAAGTAAAAAAATATGAATTACCAATCCCGCCCTTAAATGAGCAATCTCGTATTGTTTCAAAGATTGAAGAATTGTTTTCCACATTAGACCAGATGGAACAAAATCTCATCTAGCGATTTGAAAAGGGCTTCAACTTTATCCACGATTCTTTTCTGCTCTGCTAAAGGTGGGAATGGGAACTCCAAATCATAAATTGTATGGGGTTTCAGTTCTTTTTGATTTGTGGACCCTTCGCCATTTTCTTCCAAATATGGTTGCCTTGTTTTTAGAAAATAATACAAATAACGGGAATTCACTAAGGAAGAACGTATTGTTGTCACATGACTATCTGGAACAATTCCTTTTATATCCCGAGGTAAAGTTTCATTGAAAAAACCGACTCGTCCCAATGTTCCTGTACCGGTAGAATTAATCACAATATCGCCTATTTGCAAAAATTCTTCCAGTGGGTATTTGCTTAATGCGGTTTCATCTAAATAAAGCGCTTTTCCCAAAGAAATTGCCCCATTTTTTTGATTGCATTTTTGCGCAAATACTAGTACATTGCCTGTTTCTGCATATTTGGGCGATTTCCCTCGTTTTATAGGATCGCATACATCGCCTAATTTCGCCCATTTCCACGAACTAGGAATTTCAAAAGGCTCGTCTCCAACAGTTATCTTCTCATAAGGGCGGTTATCA
>NZ_DDQF01000009.1:29061-73790 GCF_002342555.1 Fibrobacter sp. UBA2449 | reverse complement strand
TCTTCTCATAAGGGCGGTTATCACTTGTTGCGATATCGTCGGTCTTTTTCCTTTTGGGAGACTTTTTGTTGTCGGATTGAGTTTTTTCCTGTAGGATTTTTTCTAGCAAGACACTAGCGGGCTCGTCATTTTCGTCTTGTGGAACGAGTTTTCCGTGAATGGCTAGGTCAAGAATTTTTTGACGGGTTTGCTTGATGTGGGTTTTAAGGAGTTCCTTATTCTTTTCAACGGTATCAATTTCGGCAAAGATTTCTTCAATTTTCGCAACAATGCGTTGTTGTTCCGCTAAAGGAGGAAGAGGAATTGGAGCCGTTAAAAATAAATCAAAATTAAGATTGTCGACCGTTGTCCCTGCTTTCTTATATTCATGCAACAGATGCTGTTCCATACCTTTGATAACAGAGTAAACAAATTCTACAACCCTATCATCTTTAAATACCAAAGCCTTCAAATCTTGATTTATAGTAGCACCTTTTTTCAAAATAGCAACTGGTAATGAATGTCTCAAGATTCCGCTTCGACCAACAATAATCATTGTTTTAGGGGGGTATAATTGCATAGAACTAGCCCCTAAATCACTTAAACAAATTTGCGTCGAATCAATATATTTTTGTTTTACATCCTTTGATGTAACCCAAAGAATATTTCCATTCCAGAATTCTTTTTGCGAAGTTGACGGGGTCTTTCCACTAGAAGCATTGCATAAATCTCCCAATCTCACACATTCCCAATTATCTGGGATTTCAAAGGGAGCTTCGCTTTTGTCGAGGGGTGTTATTTCTTTTTGTTGTGGATTGCTTCCCCTCTTTGAGGGGCGCAATGACGGAGATTCAGCAGCGATTTCTTTCAACAAGTCGGCGGCAGTGCCGTCGCTTTTGCGTTGGTCGGTAAGTTTTCCGCGGATAGCGAGATCAAGAATTTTCTGCCTCAAGAGTTTCGTGTTCATTCTTCGATTCCCTTGAGCATCCTGGAAAGATTTTCGGAATGCGTAGCAATTTCCTTAGCTTCCGTTTTGATATTCTCGAGAAGGTCTGCAAGCGTCACATCTTCGACATCGTCCTTATCCTTAATCCAGGTGATATCGAGGCTAGTCTTGTCACGAGCAAGGAGTTCCTTAACGCTGTATTTGCGCCAACGACCGTCGGGAGTTTCTTCACTCCAGGTTTCCTTACGCTTTTTAGCATTGTAACAAGAAACAAAATCATCAAGGTCGCTACGTTTCAAAGGCTTTGTTGCCTGCGTGTGCTTCACACCCGTTCGATAATCGTAGAACCAAGTTTCCTTAGTAGGAGAACCCTTTTCAAAGAACAATACGTTCGTTTTCACTCCATTCGCATAGAAAATACCCGTCGGGAGTCTAAGAATCGTATGCAGATTGAAATCGGTCAGTAACTTTTTACGGAGGACTTCACCAGCACCATCCGCAAAGAGGACGTTATCCGGCAGAACGACACCTGCACGTCCACCGTTCTTGAGCAAAAGCATTATATGCTGCAAAAAGTTCAACTGGTTGTTAGTCGTTGTTGCGTAAAAATCGGTGCGTTTGGTGCTAATATCGACACTTCCGGCCGGTCGCGTTCCAAAGGGCGGGTTTGCAAGAACCACATCCACAAGTTTTTCGGGTTCGTTCTCTAAAGAGTCTGCCTTGTGAATCGGTGTTGAATCGGTGCCGATTCCATGCAGATACATGTTCATTGACGCAAGCGTGACAACTAGAGATGTGTTGTCGTTTCCGGTCAGCAGTTCCGTATTCAATTTCTTGAGTTTTGCCTTTTCAGAACTCTGTGCAGCCATATAGTCGTGGGCAGCAAGTAAAAAACCGCCCGTTCCGCAAGCGGGGTCGCATACGGATTCGGTAATTTGCGGTTGGACGCAATCCACAATGGCCTGAATTAGTGGACGCGGGGTAAAATACTGCCCGGCACCACTCTTCTTGTCTTGTCCATTCTTTTCAAGAATACTTTCGTAAATAGCACCCTTTAGGTCGCCTTCCAATAGCCATTGTTCGTTGTCGACCATGGAAATGAGTTTGCTCAGATAAACAGGTGTGTTTACCTTATTTTGTGCATCTACGAAAATGGCTCCGATAAGACCTTGCTGTTTGCTCAATCTGTCCAAAATGGAATTGTATTTTTCGACAAGGTCCAATCCCTTCATTTGGACAGCTAGTAAATCTTTCCATTCGCAACCCTTAGGGAGGGCGCTTTCAACACCAATCATCTCGACTTTTTCGCTGTCCATTTTAAGGAACAGCAAATAAGTGAGTTGAGTGATATAATCCGTAAACCCCACACCGTTGGCGGCCAGCACATCGGCCATATTCCAAACTTTCTTGACTAGTGATTGTTCATTCTTGCCACTTTGCGTAGCGGGAGCAGTAGTTTTCTTGGGCATATTATGCTGCCTTTATCTGAAGTAGGAACTTGGAAAGGTATTCGAGTTCCGAGTCCGCTTTCTCACGGGTGTAAATCTGGATGGCCTGTATAGCCAGGTTTTGGTCAAAATCAAAAAGGTCCTTACGACTGGTGCAACCATTCTGGGCGATGTATTCCGCTACTTTACGAAGGATTTCAACTTGTGCGGGTGTAAAATTACGTGGAACATTACCCATCTGCTGTCCAAGATAAAGGCCGAAGCGCTTGGCTGCGGATCCTTGCATAGATTGCAAAGTATTGATGCGACCATAGGCGTAACGCACTAGTTGAATCAGGTTTGTGATTGACTCAATCTCGTTCTTGCCTTTCAGCGGAATCACGACCTTGTGATTTTCGGTTGCAGACACATGATAGAAATCCCACAGGAGTGGTACGCGGAACATCTTGTTTTCTGTAAGGAGCTTTAATTTTAAATCTTGCAGCATCGCGTTCGTGATACTTTTGGATTCGTCATGGTAAATAATGCGAAGTGCTTCGATTTCGTCACAGTGGTCATTTATGTATTTCTCAAAAGCAGAGGTGTACTTGAGTGCATCTTCTTCTTGGAATTCTGAATAAATAATGCGATCTTCACCTGGGTTCAGTATGGCTTGATAACCTGCATTGAGTTCGGCAAGTTTTTCGCGAGCGGAAAGATTGTCGATTAATGGAGAAACAATACGCTTGCGTTCTAGATTGGGATCGTTTATGTCAATATATTCGGGGAAGGCTCCCTTTTCAAAGGCATCGAAAATAGAAACCGAGAAGTCGTGTAGCGAAAACCCTGCAATTTCACGAAATTCTGTGTTATGCTCATCAACGGTCCGGTTATATATCGTTGCGCACTTTTCGGCAAGCCGTTCCAGATTTTCGTCGCTTACTTCGCCATGGGCAATATGCTCAATGAGTTCTCCCAATTTTAGAGGTTTGGGTTCTGTAGAGTCTTCCGTTGCTGTCGGGACTCTCTTTTCACTCTGCGTCACGCCAACTGCGTCAAGCAATACGAAATGTTCCTTAGTGTCGGCATTGGGAGTTACTGTGCGAAGTTTGTCATCGTTTATACTACGGCATCCGCGGCCGACCATTTGCGTATAAAGGGTTTCTGAGTGAATATCGCGCATAAATACGACGATTTCGAGCGGTTTTACGTCGGTACCGGTTGCCACAAGGGTTACGGTTACGGCAATTCTGAAATTCTTGTCGTTGTTAAACGCTTTTATGCGGTCGTCCGGCTTTTCTACGGAGCAGGTGATTTCCTGGACAAAACCATCAGGAACCTTTCCTTCGGGAAATTTTTCTGCGAAAACCCGTTCAATAGTTTCAATTATGTTCCGTGCGTGCTGGCGGTTCTTTGCAAAGAAAAGAGTCTTGGGAATATGGCGGAAATCGGGTTCACCATTTTCAGGAATACGATTTGGGAAGAGTCGTTCAAAAACGACATCACGAAATTCCGTTATCACTTTTTCTATTTGAGCTGGGTTTACCACACTGCGGTCGAGTTCCGTGTTTGTATATGCCGCAGAAAACGTTTGATTCTTCTTTTTCTTTTCGCCAGTTTTTCGTGTGACCTCGGTATACTTTTCGCCGGCGCCAATGACGCCGCCACCTTCGGTAACTTCGGTTTTGATACGGTATATGCGCGGAGGGACATTGACTCCATCCACATAGGACCGTTCCTTAGAATACCTATAAGTCGGCTTGTTCACATTGTTGAAAAACGCAAGGGCCTGCGGTGTGGGCGTTGCTGTAAGTCCTATGACTCGTGCTTTGTTGAAATATTCCAACACCTTGCGCCACCTTCCATAAATGGACCGGTGACATTCGTCCACGATGATGGTGTCAAAGAAATCCTTGGACAGTTTTAGGTCATCGCCCAATTCTACAGCAGGCTTTGTGTCCTCGTCGTCATTAAAGAAAGATTCTTCTTCCTGAGATTCGTCTAATTCATCATCATTGTCAGGCTCGCCTTTGAGAATTGAAAAGAGACGTTGGATAGTGCAGATGCAAACGCTAGCATCTGAAAGCTCGCGCATGTCATCTGCGTTATTAGCATCGAAATGACGAGGACGGAGAACAGAATAAATTTTGTTAAAGGGGTCTCCATTTTCAGTGAGACGGAAAGAACCAAATTCGCCTTCAGTCTGTTTTCCCAAATTAGTGCGGTCTACGAGATAGAGAATGCGATTTATCGGCATGTATGCCAATTCGCGGTAGCAAATCATACAGGCGGTGAAGGTCTTTCCTGCACCGGTAGCCATATCTAATAATGCCCGTCGTTCGCCATGCTTAAAGGAGACTTCTAAGGCGGTAATTGCTTCTCGCTGACAAAGACGCAATCCGTTCGGCCCTACAGTGGGGAGTGAGGGCAATGATGCAAATTCGCTATCAATTTTTATGCCGAATTCTCTTGCCAATTTTACCAATTGTTTTGGCGTGAGCATTTTCTTGATGGGTTCAAATTTGCCTGACTTGTCAAGCAGATTCTTGAACATCAGAACGTCTCCATTGCTCATGAAAAGAAATGGCAGTGGATTCGCCCAAGTTTGGTACCACGGAAGTGCACCTGCAGAATACTTTGCTGTTTGTTCTGCTACAACGTTGCCGAGCGAATTATCTTTCTTTTTTGCCTCAAGAACACCGATTGCTTTGCCATCCAGAAAAAGCAAGTAATCCGCTTCGTGGTTGCCTTTGGTCAAGGCTTCTTCTACGGCTAGGGCATTTTCTTGATTTGAAAATTGCGAACGAGTAATAACCGCCCAACCGGCTTCGGCGAGCTTTTCATCTATTAATACACGGGCCTGTTCTTCGGGTTTTAGGTCGGCCATATTTCTAAATGCTAAAATAGGATAATTTAAGGAGAAAAGGAAATAGTGAGATTAATTTGAGGCAAATTGAAGGCGAAATAAGGGATGTGGCGGATGGATTGATTCCCTTGAAGTGAAAAAATATACATTTGAAGTGACAATACAAGGATTCTGCATATGATATTTACATCGTCAGGTTCAGTTTACTCTAAGGTCCAATTCAAGACCGAGGAAGAGGTCGAGAAGGTTGTCGCCCGCAACTTCAAGCTTCTCTTTGGTGACTATTCCATCTTGCTGCCTAAAAACTTGATACGGACTTCTGGCGGCAAGGGGACTGTTCCCGATGGCATCATCGTGGATTTCAAGGGAAACCGATGGTTCATCTTGGAGGTGGAACGCGGCGACCACGAAACGTGGGGGCACATTGCTCCGCAAATCAGCAAGCAGCTTGTCGCGGTGATGAATCGTGAGACGAAGAACAAGATTACGGGACTTTGCATCGCCGAAATCGGAAAGCAGAAGGAGTTCTCGAAGCTTCTTGAATCCGACCTGAAAATCCAGCAAATTCATGTGCACGGTTTTGTCCAGAAGATTCTGGAAAAGGACCCGATTGTCTCTTTGCCGATAGACTATTCCCCGAGCGACCTTGAGGAATGGGCTTCGATGCAGAAGGTCGATGTGCAGATTCAGCATATCGAAAAATATATGAACGGCAAGGGCGAGGTTCTTTACGACTTCCCGGATTTGGAATTGACGCAGGAAAAGGAGTCCTTGAAGACGACGGACAAGAGCAACGCTTTCTACGAGATTGTGAAGGCGGGACTTTTGAACGTGGGCGACATCGTGCATTTCGATTATGGCCCGAAGGGCAAACCCAAGGCGCATTTCGAAGGAAAAATCTGTTCCGATGGAATCGAGGTGGACGGAATCGTTTCTTCGGCCAGCGTCTCTGCCTTGCGTTGCATTCAGCAAATCAGCCCGTCGCGTACAACGACGAACGGCTGGGTTACTTGGAAAACCGCAGACGGAAAGTTCCTCGAAGAAAAGTGGAACGCCCTGCTTAAAAAGAGTGACGACGCGGAACAACCATCGAGACCCAAAAAGCATAAAAAGAAATCTCGCAAGACATCGGCGGTGACGCATCCTGAAAATGGCGATAACGATATGTTGTATCACTTCGCGAAAGGCGGGGCGATTATCGCAAAAATCCGGCGTGTTGGCTCGCAGTTTGTTCTTCTTGCCGGCAGCAAACTTTCGCTGAAATATGACTTCCGTGGCTCGGGTTGGATGAACGTTAGAAAGAACGCTTCTGTTGGTGCTGATGGATCGCTCCGCGAGGACATCGAATGCGATTCCCCGTCAATGGCGGCTGCGTTCGTTGCCGGAGGTGCTAGAAACGGCCTAACCTTCTGGAAGAATAAAGATAGAAAGGAATTGAAAAGCCTCGGTAAATAGTTGCATTTTGTCACTTTGTGTCAAGTGGATGGAGTTATATTTAGGTAGAATAGGAATCCCATGGACTAGAGGAAAACAATGAAACTCTACACTGCACAAGAACTCTATAAACAGTTGTCCGAATCCGATGAATGCGTGTGGATTGAGGCCAAGGGCGAAAGTGATTCGGTTCAGTCGTTGATGGAGTCTGTCTGTTCGTTTAGCAACGAACCTGGGCTTGGCGGTGGGTATATTCTTTTAGGAATTGGTGAAGATACCAAGGCACTCGACAATCGTTTTTGGATTGAGGGTGTTGAAAATCCAGATAAGGCTCAGTTGGATATTTCTACGCGGTGCGCGAGTATGTTCAATTTGTCGGTGCGTCCGCGAATCGATGTGGAAAAGCTTGATGGCAAGAATGTGCTGAAAATTTTCGTGCCGGAACTCCCAAGTCAACAAAAACCTCTGTATTTCAAGAGCGTGGGTTTACCGCAAGGTGCATGGCGACGAATCGGGTCAAGCGACCAACGATGCACAGAAGAAGACTTGTATGCCTTTTATCAAGATAATACGAGCTTCGATTCTTCTGTTGTCAAGAATACAGGTTTTGATGATGTCGATTTGGATGCCGTCAAGTATTACCGCAGATGTCGCAAAGAGGTTAATCCCAAGGCGGAAGAACTCAACTATAGTGACAGGGAACTTTTGGAATCGTTGGAATGCTTGACGCAAGATGGTAACCTTACATTTGCGGGTGTAATGCTTTTTGGAACGAAGCGTGTTATTCGGCGGTTTTACCCGTTGATGCGGACGGACTATATTCGCGTACGCGGAAATGAGTGGGTTGAAAATGTCGATGAACGTTTTTCTGCGATTGAGTTCATGGGGCCGCTCATGCTCCAGATTGACAGGATGATTGATGCGGTCTTGTCGGATTTGCCTCAAAATTTTTCGTTGAAAGAAGGGCAGATACACGCGACGACAAAGCCCGATTTGCCGGAGCGGGTGATAAGAGAGGCTATAGTAAATGCCATTATGCATCGTTCGTATCGGCATAACCGTCCGACTCAAATTATTCGCTACAATAACCGCATTGAAATAATCAATTCAGGTTATTCCCTGAAGGCGCAAGAAGAAATTGGAACCGCTGGGAGCGATACGCGAAATCAGCTGATTGCCTCGATTCTCCACGAGACAAACCTTGCGGAATTCAAGGGAACGGGGATTCGTACCATGCGTCGTTTGATGACCGGGGCGGGACTTTCAATGCCCACGTTTGAGTCTGACAGAACAAAGGATACGTTCACTATTCGGCTGCTTTTGCACAAGTTCTTTGATGAAGGTGACGTGGCTTGGCTTAGCGGCTTTGGCGAAAATCTTACGCAGGGTCAGCGTTCTGCCTTGATTTTTGCCCGTGAAGTTGGTGCTGTTGATACGTTGACTTATATGCAGATTGTCGGTGAAAAACGGAAATTGGCTGATTCAAACCTTGATTTTCTTAAAAAAATGGGCGTTTTGAAGCAAAAGGGCAAAACGGTTGACTCGGTGTATTATGTGCTGAATTCGGATTTTGACGTGATCACCCCCCAAGTTACCCCCCAAGTTACCCCCCAAGTCACCCCCCAAGATGATATACAAACTAAATGCAATGAACTGGTCTTGTTCTGTAGAATCCCTCGGTCTAAAAAGGAGATGATGGCATTCTTGAAGTTGTCTGACCGAAAGAGTTTTGATAAATTGTACCTCAAGCCATTGCTTAACAAAAGAATACGTTATACTGTTCCGGATAAGCCGAATAGCCGGATCCAGAAATATGTGGCGATTGGTGAGAGTTAGATAAAACAGTCCCCAACGGAGCAAATAAAAACAGAACATATTCTTTGAAGACTTGATGCCGGGAATAACCATGCAACCCCTAAAACTTGAAGATCTCAACGCCCAGTTCGATAGCATCGTCCGCAGGTATCGCGACGGTGGGCTTATCGCTTACCGCGACGCGCACTATTTCATGAACGACATGCTGAATCTTTTCGAGCGAATCGAAAGGCTTCGCCTGCTTGTAAACAATGACGCTGCCAAGAAGGTCCTGGTCCATTTCACGAAAAAGCTCGGGAACCTGAACATTGACGACTCGAACGGCGAAATGTCGATTCTCCTGCCGGAATTAAAGAACCTTTGGATGGTTTTCCTGAATACGGCGTCGGCCGATGTCGTTACCGAATGCCGCAAGTGGATAGAAAACAACATCCTGAAAACGGAAATGTGGCTTGTGGAAGGCGAACTGTGGGACGTGTACAACGAGGCATTCAACAGTGTGGCCGACCTGAAGGCGAAACTCAAGTATTTCGACAAGATTATCGAAAGCGAAAAACAGAGTGACAGTATCCGCTCGTACCGCATTGGGGGCTGGGCCTGTTCACGCGCTACCGTAATGCGTAAGCTGAAAATGGACAATTCCGAAGTCAAGAAATATCTTGCCGACCACGCGACATTTACGGATTCCGCCTTTTTGCTGTTCGATATTTTGGTGGAAGAATCGAAATTCGAAGAAGCCGAGAATTGCCTAAAGCACTTGCTGGACGCCCATGAAAACTGGTCGGGGCTTGCTGAAAAGGTCCATGCAAAGTTGAAAGAAATGTACCGTGCGACTGGCCAAACAGAAAAGTTCGGCGACATGCTGAAAACGATGGTTGTTGCGCAATCCAGAATGGATTTTTACAAGGAGTACAAGGACTTTGTTCCAAAGCAACAGTGGAAAGTCGCTCTGGTTGAATTATTGAATTCGATTACCAAATGGGATTTTCGGATGGATGTCCTTGCGTACGAAAACATGACGGATGAACTCTATGCGTCTTTTTGCAGGGTGTTTTCGATTGGGCCGAGCTTTTTTTATTTCAAGCGTTACGGAAAGGCGCTTTGCCCCAAGTACAATGCAGAATTTGTCAAGATGTTCGTGGAATATCTGGATGGTGCGATGGAGCGTGCCAGCAATCGTAAGGAATACAGGAATGTTGTCCGCGACGCGGGCGAACTGCTCAAGTACGAAGGCGGCCTCCTGGAAGTCAACCGGCTGAAAATATCTTGGCTGTCGCGGTTCAAGAATCGCCCCGCCATGAGAGACGAACTGGAAAAAATTTAGTCTCGTTAGCTGTTCGGAATTTCCGAACAACTCAAATTGCGTGCTTGTCGCGTGGGTGACTTTTTCTCGCTCTCTGCATTTTTCTACATTATCCCCCGTAACAGTAAAGGATACGCTATATGAATATTCTCGTCGTTGGTAGCGGTGGTCGCGAACATGCCATCGCTCTTGCAATCAAGAAGTCGCCGCTGTGCGACACTCTCGTGTGCGCTCCGGGCAACCCGGGCATGGCTAACCTCGGCAAGTGTGTGCCGGTGGATGTGGCCGACCCGAAGGCTATTGCCGACCTCGCCGTGGCAGAGAAAATTGACCTCGCGGTCATCGGCCCCGAAATTCCGCTGGTCGCGGGCGTGGTGGATGAATTCCGCCGTCGCGGACTGCGCGCTTTCGGCCCGACTGCAGCTGCTGCCGCGCTCGAAGGCTCCAAGGCCTTCAGCAAGGATATCATGAAGAAGTATGGCGTGCCGACGGCAGCCTTCGAAACCTTCACCGATCTCGCCTCCGCCAAGAAGTTCCTTGCCGAACACCCGGCTCCGATCGTGGTGAAGGCGTCGGGCCTCGCTGCGGGCAAGGGCGCAATCGTCTGCATGACCGACAAGGAAGCGAACGACGCTGTCGAAGAAATGCTCGGCGACAAGGCGGTCTTCGGTGAATCCGGCAAGACGGTCGTGATCGAAGAATTCATGGACGGCGAAGAAGCCTCCATCTTCGTGGTTTGCGACGGCAAGGACTACGTGATTCTCTCTTCTGCACAGGACCACAAGCGCGTCTTTGACGACGACAAGGGCCCGAACACGGGCGGCATGGGCGCCTACAGCCCGGCTCCGGTGGTCACGGACGCTCTCCTCGACGAAGTGAAGAAGACGATTATCGAACCGACTCTCAAGGGCATGGCTGCCGAAGGCAAGCCCTACACGGGCGTGCTCTACGTGGGCATCATGGTGACTGCGAAGGGCCCGAAGGTCGTGGAATACAACTGCCGCCTCGGTGACCCCGAATGCCAGATTGTGCTCCCGCTCTATGACGGCGACGTGCTCGCCTTGTTCGACGCTGCCGAAAAGGGCGAACTCGCTAAGCTCGGTGCCCCGAAGGCTCCGAAGGGCAGCTCCGCTATCGTGGTGCTTGCAAGCGCGGGTTATCCGGGCTCTTACGAAAAGGGCAAGGTGGTGACGGGTATCGAAGAAGCCGAAAAGAACGGCGCCCAGGTGCTCCATGCCGGTACCAAGATGGTGGACGGCAAGCTGGTCACTAACGGTGGCCGCGTGTTCGGTGTGGTGGGCCATGGCGAAACGCTCCAGGCTGCTCTCGACATCGCTTACGAAGCCGCCGAAAAGGTTCAGTTCGAAGGCAAGTTCTACCGCAAGGACATCGGCAAGAAGGGCTTGGCCCGTCTCGCCAAGATGGCGAAATAAGAGGTAACAAAATGGATTTGAAAGAAAATGCAAAGGTCGGTATCGTTGCGGGTAGCAAGTCCGACCAGGAAACTGTAGATAAAATCACCGCCGTGCTCGACAGCTTCGGCATCGTGTGGGAATACAACATTCTCTCCGCACACCGCACCCCGAACGCCACCGCGAAGTATGCTCGCGAAGCCGCCGGGCGAGGCCTCCAGGTCCTCATCGGTGTTGCTGGCCTCGCTGCAGCCCTTCCGGGCGTGCTCGCAGGGCACACGATTCTTCCGGTCATTGGCCTGCCCTGCGCCGGCGGCCCGCTCAACGGCGTCGATGCCCTGCACTCTATCGTGCAGATGCCCCCGGGAATCCCGGTGGCCACGGTCGGCATCGGCAACGGCAAGAATGCCGGTTACCTCGCCGCCCACATCGTCGCCATCGCAGACCCTGCAGTTCGCGAAAAGCTCGTCGCCTACCGCAAGAGCCTCGGGGATATCGAAGGTTAGTCTGCGTGATGTTTAGGAGGAACGTCATGCCCTGTGCAAGGATTGTCGCACTTGCGATGTTCCTTGCCGTATTCTGTTTCTCCGGCGAACCGAACCTGCCGGAGGTCCAAGCCCCGTGGATGAAGGGCGAACGCTTGACCTTCAGTCTCGGTTGGGGCCCGATTACGGCCGGCACGGCGACCCTCGAGGTCAAGCCGCTCCTCGGAGGCAAGACGGAGTTTCTCTCGTTCGCGCAGGGCAACAGCACCATCACGCGCATCTACCCCGTGTACGACACGGTCTATACCCGCGTGCGCAACAAGGGACTCATGACAGAGGTCTTCCGCAAGAACCTCCACGAGGGCAAGTTCCACAACACTTCCGTCATTCGCTTTGACCGCAAGGGCGAGAAGGCGTGGCTCTCGGATACGGTGTTTACCGACATGAAGACTCGCAAGGTCAAGCGCTCCGCCGATACCGCGGTCGCTATCCAGGGTATGGAACACAGCATCATGTCGGCGTTCTACTACGTGCGGACGATCCCGCTTGCCGCCGGCGACACGACGCGTTTCTCTGCCGTGAGCGGCAAGAAGCGTTACGAACTGAAGGTGCTGGTCCACGGGCGCGAGTCGCTCAAGACATCCATCGGCACGGTGAACACGGTCAAGGTGGAACCCGTGCTCGACGGTGACGGCATCTTCAATTCCAATGGCCGCATCTTCATCTGGCTCACGGACGACGACCGCCGGATTCCGGTGCTCATGGAGTGCGAAATCGCCCTCGGGAGCATCAAGGCGAAGCTCATCAAGGCGGAATAGGGGCGTTTTTGGTCGATTTTCTGCAAGTTTAAGCAACTTTTACAAGGTTTGGCGTGAATAAAAACCGGATAATAAGTTATATTCCGAAAGAGATATATAAAGGGATTTTATATCCAGAGGCTTTGAATGTTTAAAAAAGTGCTTTTGACGCTGTGTCTGTCCAGCTTCCTTGCGTGGGCTGCGCAGGATGATGACGAATTTGACGATAGTGACTTCGAATCCGCTTCCGAGGCTCCGGCTGCCCGTGCTGCGACGTCTGATGACGATAGCGAGTTTGAAGAGGCCGATGGCGGAGGTTCCATTTCGTCTTCTCAACAGAAGGACCTTGAAGCCCGCAAGAAGTTCGAAGAAGAACAGCGCCTCGATGAATATGCAAACTCCGAACGCCGTCGTAACTGGCTCAAGGACCGTCTGATTTTCCAGATTGGTATGGGTTCCCGCTATCCGATCATGGGTGAAACCGGTATGGGCATGGGCTTCGGTATCGGTGCCGAATACATTACGCGTTGGGGTGTCGGCCTTTATGCCTCTGGCGGTATGCTCCCCAAGGGCGATGACAATGACTTCGAAGGTATCCAGCTGGAAGGTGGCTATGGTTACAAGGTGGGTATCAACTACTACCTGTTCCCGAAGAACCCGCTCCACTTGGGCGTGTCTGTGTCCTATGGCACGGTTTACTTCGACCACAACGTGGAACCGAACGAAGAGAACGTTCGTCCGCTTATCACGGTCAACGGTTATCAGTTCGACCTTCTCATCTCGTACATGACAAATGAGTGGTACTACCTGCAGTTCTCCGTGGGTATGTATTATGCGCCGGCTCTCGGCACGACGACTCCGGAAGAGAACCCGAGCCTTCGTTACCAGTCCGAGTTCAGCTCGAACGTCATTTCTTCCGTGGTTAACCCGGACGGCATGAGCAAGACTGGAATCGTGTTCGGTATTGCCATCGGCTACGCCCTCCCGGAATTCTTCCCGGACGATACCGAAAAGCGCCGTCGTCAGCGCGAAAAGGAACGCAACCGCTCCAAGTAATTGCGACTTGATTTTGATTATTTCGAAGGGCCTGCATTCGCGGCCCTTTTTTATTGCTAACTTTCTACTCACTATGGCTACAATCCCTACTCGTAAAGACAATCTCGTCATTGAAAACATCCGCCCCCAGATCGAAGGTGGGCGTTTTATGCTCAAGCGCGAACCGGGCGATACCGTCACGCTCACCGCGGACATCTTCCGCCACAGTCACGAAAAGTACGACGCCGCGATTTTCTACCGCCACGTGAGCAAAAAGAAGTGGGAGAAGGCTCCCATGCACTTCGTGGACAACGACCAGTGGGAAGGCTCCTTCACGGTCAACAACATCGGTTACTACGAATACAAGATTTGCGCGTGGACAATCGCCCCGAAGGACGTGCCGACCGAAAGCCCGGTGATGATGCTCCGCGTTGACCCGATCTACAGCCGCATTGGCACATGGTACGAGATGTGGCCCAAGAGCCAGGGCACCGACCCCAAGAAGAGCGCCACCTGGAAGGATTGCGAAAAGCAACTTGACTACATCGCCGACCTCGGGTTCGATACCGTTTACCTTGTTCCTATTCACCCGATTGGCGTCACGAACCGCAAGGGTGCGAACAACGCGCTGCACGCAAAGACCGACAAGAAGGGAAAGCCTCTCGAACCGGGATGCCCGTATGCCGTGGGTAACAAGAACGGCGGCCACTACGACGTGGACCCGGAACTCGGCAGCATGAAGGACTTTGAGCATTTTGCGAAGACCGCCCGCAGCAAGGGGCTGCGCCTCGCTCTCGACATCGCGCTCAACTGCAGCCCCGACCACCCGTACGTGAAGAGCCACCCGGAATGGTTCTACCACGAACCCGATGGCAGCATCAAGTTTGCGGAAAACCCGCCCAAGAAGTACGAGGACATCTACCCGTTCGACTACTACAACGACAACTACAAGGCGCTCTGGCAAGAAATCGAGAACATTATCTTGTTCTGGGCCGACAAGGGCGTCGAGATTTTCCGTATCGACAACCCGCACACCAAGCCGTTCCCGTTCTGGGAATGGCTCATCGCCGACGTGAAGGAAAAGCGCCCGGAACTCGTATTCCTCGCCGAGGCCTTTACCCGCCCGAAGATGATGCACCGCCTTGCAAAGTCGGGTTTCGACATGAGCTACACGTATTTCGCCTGGCGCTCTGCCAAGTGGGAATTCGAACAGTACCTGAAGGAACTCACGCAGAGCGACGCGAAGGAATACATGCGCGGAATCTTCTTCCCGACGACTCCGGATATTTTCCCGAAGTACCTCGCGTACAAGGGCCCGAACGCGTTCAAGCAGCGCTACTTCCTCGCGGGTACGCTTTCGAGCCTCACCGGCATGTACAACGGCTACGAGCTGTGCGAAAACATCCCCTCGCCGGTCAAGGAAGAACTTGCCGACAGCGAAAAGTACCAGTACAAGGTCCACAACTGGAAGGGCCCGGGCATCCAGGACTTTGTGCGCCGCGTGAACACCGCCCGCCAGGAACACGTTGCCCTGCAGGAATACGACAACCTGGACTTCCACTACTGCGCGAACGACCAGTTGATGGTCTATTCCAAGAAGACTGGCGACGACGTTATCTTGTGCGTATGCAACATGGACATGGACAACGCGCAGGAAGGCATGGTGGAACTCGACATGGCAAAGCTCGGGCTTTCGCAGGATTCGTTCTTCTTCTTGAAGGACCTGATTACCGACGAGAGCTTCGTATGGCGCGGCAACAGGAACTTCGTGCGTCTTGACCCCGCGAAGGCGCCCGGCCACCTGCTCGTGCTCAAGAAAATCTAGCTGGATTTTCGGAAACTAATTTATTAGGACTGCCCCGGCGGTCCCTTTTTTATTATATTGAAAGCATGATTGACATTTACGCACTTGCAAAGAATCCGCTGGTTTTCCAGAAACAGCGCACCATTACCTCGGCATACATCGACGTTTCGGGCAAGATGGGTATCGCGCAGACGGTGCTCATGGTGCAGGACAACTTCACCGAGAATTTTGGCGCCATCAAGCAGGACAACTTCTGTGTTCACGAGAAGGGCGCCTACTGGGTTATCTACAAGGCGAAATTCAAGTTCTTCCAGCGCCCGTTCTGGCGCGACAAGGTGGTTACCACCTCGTTCCCTGCCGACAATGCGCCTATCCGCACTTACGAGAATACGGCCATTACGACGTTGGAGGGCGAACCGATTATCCTCGCCGTGCAGGAGGCCTGCTGCCTTGATTTGCAGCGCCACCGCCCCGTGAAACTTTCTGCGGTCGACTTCCCGACGGAAGGCGCCCCGGAGCCGTTCATGGACAACAAGTTCACGAAGTTCCCGGTGGAACCCGCGGAATACGTGGAGGTATATCGCCAGAAGGTGCTGCCCCAGCATATCGACATGTCGCACCACATGAACAACATCGAGTACGTGAAACTTGCATTGAACGTGTTCTCTTCGGAAGACCTGGAACTCTGCATTCCCTCGATGCTCGAGGTGCACTTTATGGGCGAGACGCACGAGGGTCAGGAAGTGCGCATTTTCCGTGCCGACAAGATGGGCGCGACCTACATGAAGATCGAGGACGACGAAGGCCGCCAGGTCTTCGAGATGAAAATCAAGATGAAGTAATTGACTTGATGATATGAAAAAACTGCACGGCACAAACCATGCAGTTTTTTTGTTTTGTAGGAGCGACTCTAGAGCGAGAACGATTTTCCGAGCGATACCGCGAAGGAGGTGTTCGTGTTCGTGTAGACGGTGCCGTGGAATCCGCTCGGGTGGAAATACGAGATTCCGAGCGTCGAGTTCCATTCCTTCACCTTTTTCGCGAAGTTGATCCCGTATTCGATGGCGAGCGAGCCCGCGCTTTCGCCGAGACGCGGCCCGACCCACAGGGAGGCGGTGGGCCTCCAGCCGAATCGTTCGTCCATGTTTTCTACGAGATTTTGCTTTTCTAGGCGTTCACGTTTGCTTTCGTAGTCGCCGCCGCCCTGGTAGAACTGGAATCCGCCTGCGGTTCCGAGGAACAGGTGAGACCCGATGTTGAACTCGACGCCGCCGACAATGCGTTCCTGCAGGTTCCAGAATGTGTAGTCCTTGTCGCCATCCTTGGAAGCGAGCCAGACGTTGTAACCGTCATCGCTGCAGGGGAGGTCGTTGCACCCGAACTGGAGCGTACCCGCGATGCCCGCGACGCTCGCGTTCACGAACAGCGGGGAAATCGCCCCCGCGGGGTGGAATTCGAGGCTGAGCGCTCCGCCGCCCGCGTTCACCTGCTCCACGTTGAATCCGGAAGCCGCGAATGTTCCGTAGGCATCGGCAGACAGGGTAATCTGCTGTTCGCCATCCGGGGTGGTTTTCGGCTGGTGGTAAGCGGGAAGCGGCGCCGAACCCATCGATTGCATCTGGGGCGGAAGGCAACCGGTCAGTGCGAAGGCCGCGGCGATGCCTGCTGCGAGTTTGCCGGTCGCGCTGATAAACGACTTCTTAAATGTCTTGTTTGTTCTCATGGTAACATCCCTTGGCCGGGGTTTCCCCCGGCGTAGTACATATGTGTTTGCTAAAAGTTATGTTAATTGAGGATGTGTGTCAATAGCCGTTACTGGAGCGTAATTGAACGTATTTCGCAGGTCTCGTTTGCGCGCATCGCTTGCAAGGTCAAGCGTGACGCGGAATAGCCGTTGCTTGCGGTTACGGACGTATTGACTATTTGTGATAAGGGTAAAATTTTGCTTACAAATTCATTTTGCAAACTATTGTTGCTTCCGAGGTTTACTTTCCCCTTCGAGGCGGTCCCGAAGTAGATTTCGCTGTGCAGGCAGGTGCCGGCGCGGTATTCTACTTTCAGTTCGCTGTAGGCATCGAGGGAATATGTCCCGCCGAAGTCGAGGTGGATTCCGGAATAGCGTTCCGCGAAACTGAACGCGGCGGCCTTGTCGTTGTAGGTGATGGAGGTCGTCGGGCTCCATTTTACGATTCCGTAATTGGAGGGGAAAAGCGTCCTTGTCGCGATGGGGGATGGCTTTTCGAGATTTGCGACGGTCGAGGTGATGAGCCTCGGCTTGGTGAGGGTCATCGTCGCTCCGTTGGAGTTGAGTACGAGCCGGAACCAGCGGTAATTGGACATGGCGCCGGGAACGCTCGGCATCTGCCAGCGGAGAGTGTGGAACTGACCGTCCTGCGGGACATTCACTTCTTCGAGCTGGACCTGTGCGCCACCGTCCTTGCGCTTGGTCAGCAGGATTTCCGCCTTCATCCAGTTGCCCTTGGAATTTTCCGCCTTGATGCCTATTTCAAATACGGAGCCCTCGGGAACGTCGTTGGCGTTATCGACGGTTGCGACTTTTTGCCAACCGGAGGGAAGCGTGAATTTGACTTCATCGTCGCTTTCGGTTGCCTTGTCGTTGTAGTCGTAGCGGATGAACCCGAACTTCTTTGTCTGTAATGCGCCCGCGTTCTTGATGATTTCCGGCATTTTCGGAGCGTCCATGCAGCTTGTATGGGGTTGGAACATCCCGGTGAGTTTCATGTTTCTGAACTCGTGGTTTGCACTGTCGTAGTCTGCCTTGGCGACTTCGCAAAGCAAACGCCATACATCTGCCTGCATTCCCTCCAGCACGGCTCTGTCTATGCTGCCGTCCGAACGGACGGCGGGTTCGATGTGGCGGCCGCTGGTCGCCTCCTCGAACCGTGGATGCGTCGCATCCACGGCATAGACAGCTTTCGCCGTAGAGTTCTTTCCCGGATTCTCGAAGGGGAATCCCGAATACGACTTGCTGAATGCGCAGTCGGAACGCATGGCGAGGTCCCCGTTGCACTGCAAATCCATGGCGCTCGCTGTCGGGATGAACGTGCTGCTCCCTTGGTAGAGAGTGTCCGCTTCCCAGGAGTTCTTGAAGTTCAGGGTGTAGAGTGTAGCCCCGAACAGCTTTATGTCGTATTTCATGTCGTCGGGGATGGCGTCTTTCATGCCTTCGCGAAGCGACGTGTACATTGTCCTTGCGAAGGGATATGTGCTTCCCTGAACGAAATCGAATTTTGCGTTTCCTTTCGGTGTCGAGGTCTCGTCCTGCGACAGGAATTCGTAGACGTGGTTGTGCGAGAATGCGGAATCCTTGCTTTCGGAGGCCATCATGCGGCTGGAGGCGCGACCCCACGGCTCGCTGCCGCGTTTTGCCGAACGGTTCAGGGCGAAATAGGTTGTCGCGTGCTTAGGCGATTTTCCCTTCAGTTGCCCCTGCGCGATGAGAATGGCCGGGAATCCCTTGTAGTTTGCGGCCTTGCGGTATTCGCCGAAGAGGAAGCGCCCTGCGTCCGTCTTGGCTTCGTACGTGCCGTTCCCTGCCTCGGTGTCGTAGAGCAGCAAGTCCCGTGCTCCCGGCGAGGTGATGAGGTCGTTGAACGCTTCTGCCGATGCGACTCCCGCCTTGTTCGCCCAGAAGTCGATGGTCGAGATGAGCCCGCGCGGCATCACTGCTCCCTGGTGGGGCGAATCGAGCGATGCGTAGAGGCGGATGGGTGTATCGCCCGCCTTGCGCGAGGTGTCGTAGAGGTAGGATCCGTAGCGCCCGATAATACCTCCCTGGCTTATGCCGAGGACGATGAAGCCGTCTTCTTTCTTGTTCGGGAAGGAGATGGCCTTGTTATTTCCAAGGAACTTGAGCAGGGCGGCAAAGGTCTGCGAATTTTTCTGCAACGAGGTATGGACGGTCTGTGAGAACTGTACGAGGATAGGGGTGTAACCCAGTTCGGTAAGGATTTTAGGGATGCCGAACTGTTCCGTCTCTTCCTGAAGCTGGTCCAGGGTGCGTTCCTCGTCAACGCTCAGGTGGATTCCGTCGATGATGAGGAAGGGGCGGCTGAGCGCTTTCTTCAAAATCGCCGCGTCGTCGTCGATGCCACCGATAATGCGGATGCGGACATCGGCATCACGTGCGGTAAAGCTGAGTTTGCCCTGTGCTTCGATGCAGAAGCCGAAGCCGCCCGTCGGCATGGTCGAGATGCAATCCGTCTTTTCGTTGCCGGTGTTGATGAAGAAAGCGTCCAGGTGCGATGCGCTTGCACTTGCGAAAAGCGAGAGCGCAAGGGCCGAGGTGAATTTCAGCAGTCGATTCATGTTACTTGACCTCCAGCGTGAGAATCTGTTGCGTGGTTGTGTCTCCGGAACGGAGGTTTACGGTGACAGGCTGTGGCCCTGCCGAGTCGAATTCGAATTCGGCGACGGAACTCCGCTCGATGGATTGGCATTTGCCGCCAATGCAGATTTCAATGGACGGGAGCGCCCTGCGCGTTGTCGCGACGAAATAGGGGTCGTAGGCAATTTTTACCTTGGAACCCTTCACGTAGCTGGTCGGGAACCCGGCAAGCAGCAGATGGTGGTCTTCGAGGGAGGTCGTGGAAAAACTGGTGTCACTGTAGTATCTGACGGCACAGTCGATGTCGGCGACGAGCAGGGGAATGGTCCTGTTCCCGTTTGCCGCGGCGATATTCTGCGCTTCGACGAACAACGCCTTGGGATTCGCGATGACGCTGTCCCTGAGCCGGTTCCTGTCGACGAGGAAGAGACTCTTGTACCAGCCGTCGCGCGATTTCTCGGGCGAAAGGTCGCGTGCGTTCCTGTACGCCTCGATCTGGCGGTAATCCTGTTCGCCCAGTATGAACGGCTTGTTTGTCCGCTTCCTGTATTCGGAGCGGTTCTCCGCATCTATGGCCATGTGCGCTTCGCGGATTTGGACTTCGTTGTTGATGTGGGGGCGGAATGCAGTAAACGGATCCACGTCCCTGAAGTAGTATGCGGCGCTTGCCTGCGTGCCGTTGGTTGTTTCCTGGGAATTTGAGGATACAGAACCGTCTCCGGCGCAGGTGAACTCGATATTGTCTACGAACAGCGTAGTGTACTGGTTTGCGGGAACATCGAAAAGCCCGATGCCGATTTTATGCACGCGGGCATCCCTTTTGCCGAGCAGGTTCTCGATAGGGACGGCTAGTTCGTGAGTCCGGTTTGCATCGATGTTGTGGAAAGAGATGTTCCCGGCTCCTGCCGATTCTACGAGCCACACGCCGAATTTTGCGGCCTGCGTCGCACGGACGTCTATTTTGAGCGTTCCTCCGCGAACGTCTGCGGGAAGTCCCTCAAAGACGAGTGTCCCTGTCCAGTCCCCGCGCGAGTTCTTTATTCCCGAAAGGCGCATGTAGGGTGATTCCATCTTTTCGAAATTTCCCCAGTTCGCCCTCCATTCCGGAGCTTCCGGGAACGTGCGCCCGGAATCCTCCATTTTTCCGTTGTTCTTGGAACCGTCAAAGATGACGGTGCTGTTGCAAATTTGGGCATTGCCCGCGATGGCCAAGAAAAGCCCCGCGGCTACAATTCCCCTTAGACTCCTATGATTCATAGGAATTCCCCGTTGTGATTTTATCTAAAGAATAGCCCTCGAGGGCATCGCCTAGGCCCAGGATAATCCCGGACGTGTTCGGGGAAAGCTATATAAAAAAGCAACCCGTGTAAAGGGATGCTTTGAAAAAAAGTTTATCTGTAAGCTGCTTAAGGGGTGATTAATTACTGCTCAAAGGCGAATTCAGGGTGTTTATTTTTAGTGTCGCCTTGTAGACGTCGCCCTCGACGGAAGTCTTGTATTCGTAAGCCGACCTGTAGAGAAGTTCCAGACGCTTCTGGAACGTAGCGATTCCGAGCCCGCTCGAATTGGACTTGGACTTGCGCGGGAAATTCGAGTTCTCGGTTTGGATGGTGACGATTGTGCCCTCTTGCCGGATGAAAATGTGCGCGAAGCTTTTGCCGCTGGGGTTGACGCTGTGCTTGATGGCGTTTTCCACAAGGGGCATGGCGATGAGCGGTGCAATCTGGAAATTGCTGTCTTCGAGCTGGATGTCGAATTTCAGGTCGTAATCGCTGTTGAGCCTGAGTTTTTCCAAGTCCGCGTATTTTTGCAGGATGTCGATATCTTCCTGGATGGGGATGGTCTTGTCGGATGTCTGGTAGAGTGTGATGCGGAGCAGTTTCGAAAGCTTTGACATGGCTTCTTCGGCGCGTTTCGGGTCTATCGAGATGAGTGCCGAGATGTTGTTCAGGGTGTTGAATAGGAAATGCGGGCTGAGCTGGTTCTTGAGAAAATCCAGTTCGTATTGCAGGGCCATGCTTTTTTGTTCGCGTTGCAAAAAGCTTCGCAAAGTATGCCTTAGGACAACGTTATATAGAACGCTGATGATGCAGACGAATCCCACAAGGATAGAAAACAGGACGACGGTCAGGAAGGTAAAGTGGCCGCCCTTCATATTCGAAAAGCAGAACGAGGTAAAGAAGTAGGTTATGCCTTCGTCGGGACTCCGTTCCAGGAGGAAGAACGCGACTTCGCGGACAAACAGGGCTCCGATGACGAGCAGGGAGTTGTGTATAAAGAACGGGATGTAGTGTTTTTTGAAAATGCAGCTGGGAACCAGGAATTTCTGGTTGATGAAGAAAATGAGTGTTGTGGTAATCAGGGGAACGTAGAATCCGACGACGCCCCTCGCGTTGATCTTGGGCGAAGTGATGTTGGAGGGGTCGAGGTAGGTGGCGAGCGGGAACAGGAGAATGAAAAGCCAGATCAGGAGAAGCGGCACGAAGGGGGGGATGGGGTAGTTGAAGGACTTCTTTTCTTCGCGGAGGAGGTCGTTGATGATCTTCTCGCTACGCCGGAAACTTGCTTCCTGCATGCCTTCGAACGTCCCGCGCTTGGTCTCGATGAAGTTTGTAACGGCTTTTGCGGTTCTTTTTATGGTCATACGTCCAAAATTAAGTCAAAAAATGCGTTTTGGAAGGGTGCATGTGACATTTTCATGACGAAAATGCGGAAAAAAGCGACAAAAAACCAATTTAACTTTTGCGAACGGCTTTCCCGATAATGACACAGTAAAGGGAAACCGGAGGTAAATTTGTATACGTAAAGCAAATGACAACACGCAACAGCAGAGGTTTATCATGATTACGAATACACGCAATAGGGAAGAAAGGGATAGCTACTTTCAGTACCTGAACGAGATTTCGAAATATCCCCTGCTGACCAGGGCGCAGGAAACGCTGCTGCTCAAGAAGATCCGCCAGGGGAGCCGCGAGGCGATGGATATGCTGGTTAAATCCAACTTGCGCTTCGTGGTGAATATTGCGAATCTCTATAAGGGACAGGGCATCGAAGTGGGCGAACTCATCAGCGAAGGGAACCTCGGCCTTATGGAAGCCGCGCGCCGTTTCGACCCGGACCAGAAAATCAAGTTTATCAGTTACGCCGTGTGGTGGGTCCGCCAGAACATCACCCGCGCAATCGCCGAGAAGGGCCGCATGGTCCGCATCAGCGCCGAAAAGGAACTTGTGCTCCGCCGTTTCAACAAGAAGGGTGGCAAGCTCCGTCAGGTCGTGGGCGGCAGCTACGTGCTTGACCCGGAAAGCCTCGCCGGAGTGTCCAAGTACAAGGGCGACGCCATCGAGAAGATTCTCATGATGGGTTCCAAGACCACCTCTCTCGACACTCCCGTCGGAGAAGATGGCGATGTTACCCTCGGCGAGACGCTTGCTTCCGTGGATGCCGGCACCGACGCCCTTGCCGAACGCAAGAACTGCGGCGACATCTACGAAAGGGTGATGCGCGAGAACCTCACCAAGCAGGAACGCGACATCCTCAAGCTCTACTACGGTTTTTCTGTGGATTCCGACTTGAACCTCAAGGAAATCGCCCCGATGGTCGGGCTTTCCAAGGAAAGGGTTCGCCAGCTCAAGGAGTCCGCACTGGCCAAGCTCAAGACTGAACAAATTCATCGGATCTTGAACGAAGCCGCCTGATTTTTCTACTCTCTCTCCTTTTTTTTCAAAAACCGGTCCTTTTGGGCCGGTTTTTCCCGTTTTTGGCATGTTTCTTTAGCCTAGAAATTGTATTTTTCAGTCATGAATTTCAATTTTTCCCGAATCCCATTTGTGCTTGCCCTTTCGGCAATGACGTTCTCCTTTGCCGCGGGCGATACGAAGACGCCTCCCGGCGACTTTTACGATGAAGTATCCCGCCTCAACAAGGTGCTTTCCGAGGTGAACCGCAAGTACGTGGAGGACGTGAACCCCACGGAACTGACCGATGCCGCCCTGAACGGCATCCGCGACATCCTCGACCCGCATACGACGGTGTTTACCCCGAAGGACTACGAGGGCCTCAAGGTTTCGATGGAAGGCAAGTTCGGCGGCGTGGGCATCACCATCAGCCTGCGCGACAACATCTTGACCGTGATTTCCCCTCTTTCCGGGACTCCGGCATTCAGGCTCGGCATCCGCGCCGGCGACCGCATCCGAAAGATTGACGGCAAGGACACCAAGGGCCTCTCGCTCGACGACGCCGTGAGCAAGCTCCGTGGCAAGATCGGGACCGACGTGACGGTTTCCATCGAACGCGAAGGTGTCGCCGACTTGATGGAATTTACGATTACCCGTGCCGAAATCGTGGTGCATGCCGTTCCCTATTATGGAATGGTTTCGAAGGATATCGGCTACATCAAGCTCGCGACCTTCAGCGACAAGACGACGAGCGACGTGGAAAACGCCATCCGCGGCCTCAGGAAGCAGGGCATGAAGAAGCTCGTGCTCGACATGCGCTACAATCCGGGTGGCCTTTTGAACCAGGCTATCGAGATTAGCGAACTGTTCCTCAAGCAGGGCAACGTGATTGTCTCTACGCTCGGCCGCACGCAGCGGACCGAGAGCCGCGCCCGCCGCGACGGCATGCTTGCCCCCGATGTCCCGATGGTGGTGCTTGTGAACCAGGGCTCCGCGAGCGCTGCAGAAATCGTCTCCGGTGCGCTCCAGGACTGGGACCGCGCGCTTGTCATCGGCAAGACCTCGTTCGGCAAGGGCTCGGTGCAGACGATCTTCCCGCTCGACAACCAGGGGAACGCGCTCAAGCTTACGACGGCATTCTACTACCTGCCCTTCGGCCGCTGCATCAACAAGCCTGAAAACGGCATCAAGGGGCTCAAGCTCATGGAAGAGGAATCCGAGGACGATGGCGACAAGGCCGCTGCGGATTCCGCGAAGAAGGATACAGTCGCACGCGATACGTTCTACACGAACAACGGACGCATGATGTTCGGCGGTGGCGGCATCACTCCCGACGTGGATATCGAACTCTCTCCGATGCCGTGGGTGGTGCAGGTGCAGGAACGCATGGCTATGTACTTCAAGTTTGCCGTGAAGGTGCGCCCGCAGCTTGACAAGGCCGGAGTCAAGGTCGATGCCGACTGGGTGGTTCCGGATTCCCTCTATGCACAGTTCAAGGAATTCTGCATGAAGGATACGACTTTCATGAAGGTAAAGAGCAATGCCCTCGTGGGCGTGGACCAGCTCGAGAAGAGCATCGTGCGCGAACAGAACTACATGGGCGACAGCGCGAAGACGGTTTCCGATACGACTCTCGCCGCGCGTCTTTCGGATATGCGCAAGGCCCTCGAGGCAAAGCGAGATGCCCAGTTTGACGAGAACAAGGACTACATCAAGGACGGCATTAAGCGCGAACTCCTGACTGCGATGGTGAATGATTCCGTGAGCACGGCCTTCTCGCTCAAGCGCGACGAGCAGCTCAAGGAAGCTATCAAGTATCTCTCCGACGACGCCCTCTACAAGAAGACGATTTCGGGCCCGGGCAAGCGCCCTGCGAAGGCCGACTCTAAGAAATCCAAGAAAAAGAAGTAGGCTTCGCGCGTGAAGTTGATGAACGGCATTGCGGAGGCGCTCGGGCGGTTTGTTCGCAGGTTCCTGCGGACCGTGCTGAGCTACTTCAAGTTCGTGTGGGAACTCTTCAAGAATATTCCCGGTGCATTCTCTAATTTACACACGACGGTGGAACAGATGCACCGCGTTGGGGTGACCAGCATTCCCGTGGTGTTTGCGGCGTCGCTTGCTACCGGCGCCATCATGTCGTGGCAGCTTGCCTATCAGTTCGGTGACATGATCCCGATGATGTTCGTGGGCATGGCCGTGGGCAAGTCCGTGATGGTGGAACTTTGCCCCATCTTGACCGCGATGGTACTTGCTGGCCGCATTGGTGCCTCCATGTGTTCGGAACTTGGCACCATGGCGGTTACAGAACAGCTCGATGCCTACAAGGTTCTGGGGTTAAGCCCCTACAAGTTTCTGCTTGCACCGCGCCTTATCGCGACAGTCATCATGCTCCCGACGCTTACCGTGATAAGCATCTTCATCGGCATCGCGGGCGGCTACGAGGTGGCCCACCTGTACAAGGAAGTCTCGTGGTCGGTGTTCTTCTACGGCGTGCGCATGTTCTACCACAACTGGGACCTTGTCGTGGGCCTTATCAAGGCGACGCTCTACGGCTACTTTATCGCAAGCTACGCATGCTTTTTCGGGTTCTTCACCCATAGTGGCGCCGAGGGTGTGGGCAAGAGCACCAAGGCCACCGTGGTGGCTGGCATGACGAGCATCCTTATCGGCGGCTTCACGCTTTCCAAGCTGTTGCTCGTGTAGGTCAAATGCCACCGCTTATCCGTAGAAAAAAGGGTGTGACGGGAGAGGGCGCTGTCGATATCAGCGTGCTCATTGCGAAGGTTCTCGATAAGGCGCATGTCTCCGAAAGTATGGACTTCAAGACCCTTTCGGACCGCTTCGAGGAAGTGGTCGGGAAGGCTGTTTGCGCACACGTGCAACCCGTGAAATTGGACAAGCATACGCTTGTGCTGAAAGCGGCTTCTGCGGCCTGGAAAAGCGAACTTTTCATGCAAAAAAATGCTATTATTGACAGGTGCAATGCGCTGCTCGGAAAGCCTGTGGTTAAGGCGATTCGCTTCGTTTGAACCGGCTCCCGAGGCTCGCTCCTGTGAAATGTTTTTAGAGGAAATATGGCAGAAGAATCTGAAGAAATGAAGAAGGCCGAGGAAGATTACAGCGGTTCGAGCATTACCGTTCTTGAGGGCTTGGAGGCGGTACGTGTCCGCCCCGCCATGTACATCGGCTCGACCGACATCCGCGGGCTTCACCATCTGGTATGGGAAGTCGTCGACAACTCCGTGGACGAGGCTCTGGCCGGATTCTGCAACCACATCGAAATTTCCATCCTGCCGGGCAACGGCATCCGCGTGACCGATAACGGGCGCGGCATTCCGACCGACATTCACCCGAAGGAACACGTGGGCACCATCGAGGTGGTGATGACCAAGCTCCATGCGGGCGGCAAGTTCGACAGCAATTCGTACAAGGTTTCTGCCGGCTTGCACGGCGTGGGCGTGAGCTGTGTGAACGCGCTTTCGAACAAGCTTATCGTGACGGTGCGTCGCAACGGCCGCGTGGTGCGCCAGGAATTCTCGAAGGGCATTCCCTGCGGCCCGCAGGTGGATATCGGCGAGAGCGACGGCACGACCGGCACGAGCGTCGAGTTCTACCCCGACGATACGATTTTTACCGAGACCGTCTACGTGTACGACACGCTGGCTACGCGCTTTCGCGAACTTGCGTTCCTCATGAGCGGGCTCAGGCTCACGCTTACCGACGAGCGCGACTCCGAGAACCAACGCTCCGAGACGTTCTGCTACCCGGGTGGCGTTTCCGAGTTCGTGCGCTACGTGGACGAACACCGCACTCCGCTCTTTAACGAGCCCATCCACCTGGTGCTCCCTGATGGCCAGTACCCGCTCGAAGTCGCCATGTGGTACAACGACGGCTACCAGGAAAACTTCTTCAGCTTCGTGAACAACGTGAATACCTACGACGGCGGTACGCACGTTACGGGCTTCAAGACGGCACTTACCCGCGTCATCAACAAGTTCGCGGCGGAGATGCCCAAGGGCAAGAAGGATGCGCAGATTACGAGCGACGACATTCGCGAAGGCCTTACCGCGGTTATCGCCATCAAGGTTTCGCAGCCGCAGTTCGAAGGCCAGACCAAGCGCAAGCTCGGCAACTCCGAAATTGCAAGCTACGTGAATAGCGCATTCGGCGCAAAGCTCGAGGAATTCTTCCAGGAGAACCCGGCCGCCATCAAGGTGATTCTCGACAAGGTTTACAACGCGGCACTCGCCCGCGAGGCGGCTCACCGTGCCCGTAACCTCGCTCGCCGCAAGAACGTGCTCGAAAGCGGCGGACTCCCCGGCAAGCTCGCTGACTGCAGTAGCCGCGATCCGAAGCAGTGCGAAATGTTTATTGTCGAGGGTGATTCCGCTGGCGGTTCCGCGAAGAGCGGACGTAACCGCGAATTCCAGGCTATCCTCCCGTTGCGCGGTAAGATCCTGAACGTGGAAAAGGCAAGCCTTCATCGCGTGCTCGACACCGAAGAAATCCAGAACCTGGTGAATGCCATCGGTACGGGTATCGGCACCGAATTCAAGATGGAGAAGCTCCGTTACGACAAGATCATCATCATGACCGATGCCGATGTGGACGGCTCTCACATCCAGACGCTTTTGCTCACGTTCTTCTTCCGCTACATGCGCCCGCTTATCGATGCCGGACACATCTTCCTTGCTATGCCGCCCCTCTACAAGCTCAAGGTGGGCACGAAGGACCGCTACCTGTTCGACGAAAACGAGAAGGACAAGGTAATGGCCGAGATGGAAGACAAGAAGAATGTCACCATCACGCGATTCAAGGGCCTTGGCGAAATGTCCGCCGAACAGCTGAACGACACGACCATGGATCCGAAGACGCGCCTGCTCAAGCAGTGCTACGTGGAAGACGCCGTGCTCGCCGACCAGATTTTCAGCATGCTCATGGGCGAAGACGTGGAACCGCGCCGCAAGTTTATCGAAACGAACGCCTACAAGGTCCTGAACGACCTGGATGTCTAGTCTATGACTCCTTCGAAAGCCGATTTCCAGGCAGTTCTCGGACAGGCTCGTGACCTAGTCCGTAATCAGCTGGATTTGACCGAAAAGACAATCCTGCGTGTGGCAGAGACTGCTCCTGCCGGGATTGCAGATAGGCTTCAGACTCTTTTCGAGACGAAGGGCAAGCGCATCCGTTCGACTCTTCTTTGCCTCATATCCAACTGCGGGAATGTGGCGCCCGATGCGTCCCGTGTCGCGCATGCCTGCGCAAGCGTGGAACTGTTGCACCTTGCGAGTCTCGTGCACGACGATATCATCGACGGCACGGAACTCCGGCGCGGCAAGGCTACCGCCCACAAGAAATGGGGAACGCAGGTGGCCGTTCTCGTGGGCGACTACGTGCTTTCGCAGTCGATGCGTTGCGTGATTGACGAACGGGATCGTGAAGTGCCGGTGGTTATCTCGGACGCTGCGGACAAGCTCATCGTGGGCGAAATCATGGAACTCGACCACTGCGGTGAACTCGGGCTTTCCAGGGAAACCTACAACGAGATTATCGATGCGAAGACGGCCGCGCTTATCGAGGCTGCTTCCCGCATCGGCGGTATCATGGCCGGATTCGACAAACCCCTGATTGACGAATGTGCCAAGATGGGGGCGCACTTCGGGCTCGCGTTCCAGATTATCGATGACCTGCTCGATTACGGCTACGGCTCGAAGAATCTGGACAAGGCGAAGTTCACCGACCTCTCGAACGGGCTCATTACGCTCCCGCTTCTGTATTACTTCGAGGATTGCAACGCGGATGAACGTTCCGAAATGGAATCGCTTATCAAGAGGGTCGCGACCGACGATGTCGCCGGCGAGATCCTTGCGCGACTGAATGCAAAGAAGAGTTTCGACAAGGCGAAGGCCGAAGCCCAGGAACATCTGGAACAGGCGCTGCAGATTGCGGACAAGTTCCCGAAGAACAACTTTACCGGCGAGATTGTCGCCATGTTTTCGAGCATGAGCGACCGCGGGAATTAAAGACTACTCCTCCGCACATTGATGTGCTCGGGGCGATGCTTCGCATCGGGGAATTAAAGATATACTCCTCGCGCTACTTCCGCCGCATCCAGAAGGCGAGGAAGACGACCACTGACAGGATACAGACCGCGATGATGCCCCAGAAGGCTATGGGCGATCCTGTAGCGGCGTCGCCGTTCATGGCGAAGGGCAACTGCACGTTCATGCCGAACAAGCTTGCGAAGAACGTCGGGAGCGATATCGAAATCGTCACGATGGTCAAGTTCTTCATCAGCTGGTTCACGTTGTTGTTGATGACGCTTGCGCGGGCATCCATCATCGACGTCAAGATGTTTGCGTAGATGTTTGCCTGTTGCAGGCTCTGCCCGTTTTCGATCTGGATGTCTTCCAAAAGTTCGCGTTCGGCCTCGGTCCAGTTGAGGCTCCTGCCCAGCTGCAACTTGCGGAGCAAGGTGTCGTTGCTGTTGAGTGCGCTCACGTAGTAGATCAAGCCCTTGTTGAGGCTGAACATGGAAAGCAGGTACTTGTTTTCCATCGAGGTGTTGAGGCGCAGTTCGAGGTCATCGTTGATGCGGTTGATAATGCGCAGGTGTTCGTTGAAGTGCGATATCGCGTAGCTCAACACGCGGAGCACGAAGGTGTTCAGGCTGTCGATTTTCGAGAAGCGGCGTTCGTCCATCACGGGAATGTCGCTGTCGGTGAGGAGCAGGATCCAGTCCTTGAAGATGAAGATGCCGAAGGATTCTACGCGGAACTGGAAGTTGTCCGCGGCAGAATAGTTCTTGGGCTTCTTGAACACTATCGTGGTGAAGTCGTCGTCGTATTCGATACGGGAAAGCTCGTCGGAGTCGAATGCGGAGGCGATGGTATGCTCGGTTATTTCGTATTCCTTGACTAGGACGCTTCGCTGTTCCTGGCTGAGGGAGCCCATGATGACGATGTCAGCTGCGTCTTCGTTCGGGGCGACTGCAATGCGGCCCGATTCGATTTTGTAATACTTGAGCATGGAGCCCCCTTTGATCGAACGGGTTCAAATATAGAAAAGCCCCGGCATTTGCCGGGGCTCTTTTCAACATTTTAATTTGATTACACGCCCTTCTTGAAGCGGTTGGACCACCACAGAACAATCGGAGAGCAGATGCACACGGAGGAGTAGGTACCGATGAGGATACCAAAGCACTGCACGAGGCCGAAGTCGCGGATGGAGGAACCGCCCATCACGGCGAGAATCACGCACACGAACAAGGTCGTGAGGGAGGTCACCATGGTACGGCTGAAGCACTGGTTGATGGACTTGTTGATTGTTTCGCCGAAGTTCGCGGAACCGTAGATGGCCGTGTTTTCGCGGATGCGGTCGAAGTTCACGATCGTGTCGTTCACGGAGTAACCGATCATCGTGAGGAGCGAGGCAATCAGGGCGCCGTCGAAGGAAAGGCTGAATGCCGAGATGAAGCCGAGCGTGATGATGGTGTCGTGCACGAGGCCGAGCACGGCGGCGACACCGAAACCGAGACCGAACTTGCCGAACCGGAACCACACGTAGAGGAGGATGCCGATCCAGGCGAGGATTACGGACAAGATAGCGTTGAAGCGGAGTTCCTTGCCGATTGTCGGGCCGACGTTGTCCTTCGCGACAATGACGCATTCCTGACCGGCCTTCTTGAAGGCTTCGTTCATCTTGAGTTCGAACTGTGCGTCTTCGGAAGCGCGCATGCTAATCTGGTAGGAGTTGGCGGACGTTCCGCCGAGGGAGCGGACGCGCGTGCCATTGATGCCTGCAGCGGAGAGTGCCTTGTTGAGGTCGCTTTCGTGCTTCGCGTTATCCTGATACTGAACCGTGTAGACCTGGCCACCGGTGAAGTCGATGCTGAAGTCGAATCCCTTGACCACAATGCATGCGATGGAAGCGATGATGAGAATGGTCGAAATGAGACCGAAACGCTTGCGGTGCGGGATAATCTGGAGGTTCGCCTCGTTGATGGCCTTGATGCCACTACCGATGGAGAGCGTCGTCGTGTCGCGCTTGGCAAGCTTCCAGTCGAGGATGGCGCGGGTAAGCGTGATGGCGCAGAAGAGCGAGGTGAGGATACCGATAGTAAGCGTAAGACCGAAACCCTTCACGGAACCGGTACCGATCTTGTAGAGGATAAGGCCGGTAAGCACGGTCGTCAAGTTGGAGTCCAAGATGGCGCTGAAGGCTCGTTCGTAACCCTTGGCGACTGCCGCGCGGGCGGTGAGGCCGGCCTTGAGTTCTTCACGGATACGTTCGTAGATAATCACGTTCGCGTCGAGGGACATACCCACGACGAGGATGAAGCCCGCGATACCGGGGAGAGTGAGGGTCGCGTTGAACACGGACATCACGGCGGCGGTAACGAGGGTGTTGATGACCATGCCGAGGCTCGCGATAAGGCCGCCCAGACGGTAGTAAGCCACCATGAACACAAGGCAGAGAATGAGGCCGACAGCGCCGGAACCGAAGCCCTGGACGATGTTTTCTTCACCGAGGGTGGCACCCACGGTGCGGCTTTCGATAATCTTCATCGGGGCCTTGAGGGCGCCGGCGCGGAGCACGACGGCGAGGCGGTTTGCTTCGGCCATGTCGTCGAGGCCGGTAATCTGGGCGTCGCCGTTCGGGATGCGTTCGTTGATGCGCGGAGCGGAAATCACCTGGTTGTCGAGAACGATGGCCATCTGCTTGCCGACGTTCGCGGCGGTCACGGCGGAGAACTTCTTGGGACCGATGCCGCCGAACTTGAGGGTCACGGCGACTTCGCCTGCGCTCACGCCGTCAGCGAGACGGTGGGGCTGGGCGTTCACGATATCGTCACCGCCCATTTCGGCGCGGCGCTTGAGGAGGTAGAGGCGCTTGGCCTTGACCGGGGAATCGTTGCTGATCTTTTCGAGGCCGCTTCCGAACGCGAAGTTCAGGTCGCGCGGGATGAGCTTCTTGACACCGTCGAGCTCGAGGAGCTTCTTGACCTTTTCGATGTCTTCTTCGGCGATGAACCCACCGTTGGCAAAAGACATGTAGTAGGAGCTGAGGGCCTTTCCGACCTCCGTAGCCGGTGCGGCTTCTTCGGTGGCTGCCTTGGAGGAATCTTCGGCCTTCGGGGCTTCAGCTGCGGCGACCTTGCCGCCGAGGAGTTCTTCGTCGGAAAGCTGGGCCGTATCCTTTGCGGAATCCTTCGCTGCGACCGTGCTGTCCTTGGCTGCAGTGCTATCCGTCGCGGCGGAATCTGCAGTCACGTCGGAAGTCTGGCGCGTCAGGTACTGGTCGATGAGACCGACGACCTGGGGGAACCTGTCTGCTTCGGCAAGAATCTTGAATTCGAGCTTTGCGGTGGAACCCACGAGGGCCTTTGCGGTAGAGTCGTCCACGCCGGCAAGTTCGACCAGGATGCGGTCGTCGCCGGAAGGAGAAATCTGGGGTTCGGAAAGACCGTACTGGTCGACGCGGTTACGGATGATTTCCAGGGACTGGGCCTGGATGTCCTTGATGTCGTCGCCTTCCTTGAGTCCGGACTGGTCAATCTGGAGGGTGATGCTCGTACCACCCGCGAGGTCCAGACCGAAGTTGATGGACTTCGTGGCCATCTTCGGGTTTTCCTTGAGGAACGCCTTTTGTTCTTCGCCCTTCTTGGAGTGAACCTGGATGGAGGGCCATACGGTGTAGGCCGAGAGAGCAATAACAGCGAGAATGATGAATTCTCTTATGCCGAATTTATATTTGTTCATTTGTAATCCCTTAATAAGGCATTAATACGCATTTAGTTGCGGGTGCAAAGATAGAAAAAGGCGGGCGCCGCGTAAGGAAACTAGATGTAAATGTTGCCGTTTGCGTCGGCATTTTTCGTTACGGCGATGATTCCTTCAATAAGGCCTATTATGCCGGGAATGGTTGTCCAGCAGAACAGAATGTACAGAATCCCCATGCCTATCTTGCCGGCATAGAATTTATGTATGCCCAAGCCCCCCAAAAGGATGGCCAGGACTGCATAGGCGACCTGATTCACTTTGGTGCCAGCTCCTTCTGCCGGGATCTCTTGAATGCTGGTTCCGCATTTGTTGCAAAATGTGTCTGTGTTGGCAACTTCATTTCCGCATTTTGGACAAAAAGGCATAAAGCAGCTCCTTGTTGTTTACGTTTTTATTTAATTTCAAAAGATGGTTCGGGCGCATCCAGCGACACCGAAAGAGTCAAACAGTCATGGCCCGATGCGCGAACCACAGAAAAACCGGTCCCCGCAAAATGAATTTTCAGGCTCCCGTCGCGGAGTACGGGGTTTTCGTGGCGCATGCGGGTGAGTTCGCGGATAAACTTGTAGATGGGCAGCGCCTTGCGGGCCTTCAGCTGGTCCCACGGGAATGTTCGCCTGCAGTCGGGGTCCTTGCCGCCTTCCATGCCGATTTCGTCGCCGTAGTAGATGCAGGGGGCTCCGGGCATAAAGAACAGCAGGGCGAGCGCGAGCCTTATGCGTTCGGGGCTCGTGCGGGGTTGCGACGCGATGCGGGTGGTGTCGTGGCTCCCGAGCAGGTTCATCGGGGTACCGAAGCGGTTCTCGGGGAACGCGCTGCGCACCTTTTTGCAGAATTCGCCTGTAGAAACGGGGTTCTCGTCGAAGAGGTACTGCATTACCGCCTTGCGGAACGGGTAGTTCATGACTCCGTCGAACTGGTCGCCTTTGAGCCAGCGCTCGGGATTGTCCCAGATTTCGCCCACGATGTAGGCTTCGGGGTTTATCGCCTTCACGCGCCTGCGGAATTCCTGCCAAAAACTATCGTCGTTTATTTCGTTCGGCACGTCGAGCCGCCAGCCGTCAATGCCGCGCCTGGTCCAGTATTCGGCGACGCTGAACAGGTATTCGCGAACGTCCGCGCAGTCCGTATTGAACTTCGGTAGCGCGGGGTAGTTCCACCAGCATTCGTAATTCGGCTTGCCCGAGTAGGCGTGTATGGGCCAGCTGTGCACGTGGAACCAGTCGACGTAGGGGGAATCTTCCCCGAGTTCCATGAGGCTGTTGAACTGGAAGAATCCGCGCGAGCAGTGGTTAAAGACGCCGTCCAGAATGACGCGGAGCCCGAGGGCGTGCGCCTTCTTTACAAGGTTGTCGAAATCCTTGAGCGTGCCGAGCACCGGGTCAATCTCGAAGTAGTCCACCGTATGGTAGCGGTGGTTGGAATTGCTCTTGAAAATCGGGCACAGGTAAATCGCCGTCGCGCCGAGGTCCGCAATGTACTTTAGTTTGTCGGTAATGCCCGCGAGGTTCCCGCCGAACATGTTCGTGCGGGTGGGCTTGCTGTCCCATTGCACGAACTTGCCTACGGCACTGTATTTGGGGCTGCGGCAAAACCTATCAGGGAAAATCTGATAGAAGATGGCGTCCTTGACCCAGTCTGGCGCGAGTTTCGTTGAAGACCGGACCATGGTGCCTCTAGATGTTCCACATCGGGCGGCGCTTGCGCACGTCCACGAGCTTGCGGATTTCGGAATGGAGCGATGCGTTTGCCGTGAGTTCCTTGATGGTCACGGGAATCCTGTAGGTCCAGTTCTTGCCGCCGACCGTGCCGGGAATATTCACGCGTTCTTCTTCGGCCGGGATTTCGGAAAGGGTTGAGGAAAGCGCGAAGAAATCTTGCACAGGCAAGATGCAGAAGAGACTGTTCGACGAGAATACGTGTTCAAGGATGTTGCGCACGGCGGGCGGGGTAAGCGTCTGCGGCGCGGCACCGGATAGCTGGGCGTGTGTCCAGTAGAGGTCGCGGTCGAAATCGGGTTCTTCCCAGAGCCCGCGGAGGCTCGAGGTGTCGTGGCAACTCGTGGTGCACACGGAGAGTCTCGGGTATTCGGCCATGTCGTAGTAGGGGCTGTACGGGGCATCCCAGTTGCGGGCCCAGCGCTCGATGCGCAGCGAAAGGATATTGAGTTTCTTGAGCACGGTGGGGACGCAGTGCGGGACGGCTCCGAGGTCTTCGGCACATACCAGCATGTCGGTCTCTTTCGCGAGGACAGAGAGAAGCTTCGTCGCGTTCTGTTCCCAGAGCCCTTCCTGCGAGGCTTCGTTTTCGTGGATGATTTCCTTGAGCTTTTCCTGCTCGTTTTCGGGGAGTGTCCTGAGAACGGGCTGGTTGTACCAGTACCAGAACGGGTAGTAGTTGTTTTCGTCGCCTGCCGGGATGAAAATGCGATTCCAGTAGACCTTCAGGAGGGCATCCTTCACGTTCTGCGGTTCGTCGAGAGTCGTGATGGCGCGTTCGCTATAGAATTGCGGCTTGAGGACGAATCGCGAAGGCTCGTTGGGCAGGCTTTCGAAGTAGACGGAAACCATGTTCTCGGTCTCGTCGCCCAGGAATTCGCGAAGCTGGTCCACGGAGTAGTTCGGGCGGCGCAGGTACTCGAGCGTCTCGCGGATGAACCCGGCGGCATGCAGACGGTCCCAGGTAAGCGGGACGCAGGGATTGAAGCGTCCGAGGATGCCCGTCACTTCGTTTTCGGGGATGGACCAGATGCGGAAGAATCCGAGCACGTGGTCGATGCGGTAGGCGTGGTAGAACTTGCTCGCCTGAGCGAGGCGGTCTTTCCACCAACGGAATCCGTCCGCCTCGATGACATCCCAGCGGTAGGTGGGGAATCCCCAGTTCTGGCCGCTGTAGCTGAACATGTCGGGAGGTGCGCCCGCGCGGTCGGAAAGCGAGAAGTACTTGCGGTTCGCCCACACGTCGGCGCTGTCCTCGTTGATGAGGATGGGAATGTCTCCCTTGATGTGGATGCCGAGTTTCGAAACCTCGCTCACGGCGGCCGTGAACTGCATCTCGGCGACGTACTGCATCCAGGCCTGGAAAAGTATGTCCTTGTGGTACTTGGTCCAGAGCTTCTCGATATCGTCTGCCGTGGGATCCTTGAACTTTTTCCAGTCCTTCCAGCTCGACTCGGAATTCTGGGCCTTGAGTGTCGCGTAGGCGCAATAGGCTTTGGCCCATCCGTTCTTGTCGATCCAGTTCGAAAGGTCTTTGTCCTTCTTGAGCTCGTCGTAGCGGTTGTCGAAAATCTTGCGGAGAATGCCGCGCTTCCACGTGGATATCTTATAATAGTCGATGCGTTCTTCGCTTTCGAATCCTTCCTTGGCATCCTCGATTTCTTCCTCGAATTCGCTGGAGCCGCGGACTGACTGGATGTTGATGAACACCGGGTTCAGGGCGAATGCGCTCCGGGCGCTGTAGGGGCTCGCCTCGGCTCCGGTGTCGTTGACCGGCAAAAGCTGGATGATGTTGAAGTCGCAGAGCTTGCACCAGCCTGCGAAGGGAATGAGGTCGAGGAATTCGCCGATACCGATGTCAGCCTTGCTGCGGAGGCTGAAGAGGGGCACGGCTACGCCCGTCTGGAAGGAGGAAATATCACCGTAACGCATGCCCGAAATATAGATAAATCGGGAAAGAATATGCTATTATTCCTTGCATGAGCTGGGAATGTAGGTATTTGAGAGAGACTTTCTGTGACAAGCGGAAGCAGGAATGCTGCCCGGGTGCAAAGGGGTGCGTGCTGGAAGGCCGGTTCGCGTTCCCCCTTCGAGAAAACAAGGAAAAAGTGAAAAAAACCTCGTCCAAATGAAATCTGGACGAGGTTCGCAAACTTGTTTTGCCCGAACTTTATATTAAACGCAGAATCTCTTGCGTGGTCTGCTCGGCGAAGACGTTATCTTGTACTAGACGGCGGACCTCGGTCGGGTTGATGCGCGCGTACTCGGAAAGTGCGCGGCCGATGCCGTTACGTATATAATAGTCGTCTTCCTTGGCGCAGGTGAGGCAGAACTGGCGCAGCAGCGGCCAGTCGGTACGGTCCTTGTACTGGATCTGGAAGATGATGGCGCTGCGGCGGACCCAGATGTTCGGATCGCGGATCCAGGAGGCAATCTTGCTGCGGAGCGCGGGGAGGCGGAGCGCGAGGTCTCCTAAAATGCAGGCGGCGAGCGTGTCGACCGTATCGCGCCAGGCACGGGTCTTGATAAGTTTCTTCAAGAAATTGAGATGCTGCCCCCCGAGCATTTCCTTGTGGCGGAAGAGGTAGTCGCATGCGGCGTACTGGATTTCGCGGTAGGGCTGCGACCACATGTCCTCGACCCGGGCTACCAGCTCGGCGTCGTCTTTCGGCGGGTTCTTGTCGAATATGGGGTAGGTAACTTCGCGCCTTGGGACAAGACGGATCCCCAGGAAGTCAAACTGTTCGCGTGCCTTCTTGGACATCTCGTGAGATTCTTCTTCGTTAGCGATAGCGCGGAGCGCAAGTAGGATATCTTGAGTGAACCTTAACATGACGACACAAAAATAGTCCAGAAAGAATTTATTTTCTAGACCTTGACAAGCATTTTTTTTAAATTTTTTTCAGTTTTTTGAAATTTTTTGCAAAAAAAAGACAAAAAATACTCTTGACAAATCGTTTTTTTAAGTTTTTTGGGATTATGAGCGTGAATGAAGCCGTTTATGAGCGTGCGGTAATCGAGGTTCCCCCGGAACTCCGAGGCCCGTCCAATGAGGAAATATTGCAGAGGGAGGCGAGGGAGGACACGGCCAAGCGTCGCCGTTCGGCTACTAGGCCATCCAAGCGCGAACGCCTGAGGATGAAACAGGAAAAGGGGAGGGCGGACATGCTCAGGGTGGCGCGCTCGGTTTCGGAATCTTTCGCGAGGGGCTCCGTTGCAAGGCCCGGCTTTTCGGCAAAGGTCGAACCGGCCCCGGTTCTGGATGCGGAAAGGCCGATGTCGGGGGCCCGCCGGAAGTTGGACTCGCTGTTTTCCGCGCCGCGTCCGGCAGTGGAGAAACCCGTTGTTCCAGAAACGGCTAAGGTTGTGACGGCTCCTCCACCGGTACCCTCTTCGGGGCGTGTGCTCAAGGGCTCTTTCGGAGCAAAGCCGAGCGACGCGGCCAAGGCCAAGGTCTATTCGGCGGCAGAACTCGAACGCCAGCGCATGGAAGAGCGTGCGAAGAAGATTCGTGCGGCGCTGGCTGCGAAAAACAAGGCCGCGGCCCCGGCTGTCGGTCCCGACGGACTGCCCGTGAAGCGTCCGCGTGGCCGCCCGCGCAAGAACCCGCTACTGTAGAAAACCGTATAAAAAAACCGCCTTCTTTCGAAAGCGGTTTTTTTGAGAGGCAACGATCAGACTCGAACTGATGAATAAGGCTTTTGCAGAGCCGCCCCTTACCAACTTGGGTACGTCGCCAATGTGAGCGGCAATATAGGTAAATAAACTGCTTTTGCCAAGGGGGAATGGCTAAAAAAACTAATTTTTGCCCATGTTCGGTCGATTCAAGGGCTGGCTCCTAGCTTTCGCTTGCATGTTGTGGGTCAAAAGCCTGAGGGTAAAACTCAGGTTGCCCGAGGGGTATGCCCCCGGCGTGGTCGGAATTTGGCATCAGGACCTGCTTGCCAGTTGTGCCGCTTTCCGCGGGTCGGGAATGCATATCCTCGTCTCGGAATCTTCGGACGGGGACCTTTTTGCCCGCGTGGCGCGGCGCCTGGGGTACAGGGTGACTCGCGGTTCCGATAGCCACGGCGCATTGAACGTGCGTCACCTGGTGCGGACTTTGCGGGAAGGAGGACTCGTGGGAATGGCGCTGGACGGGCCTCGCGGTCCGGCACTGCAGGTCAAGCCTGGTTCGCTGTGGCTTGCCGAAAAGGCCGAAAGGCCGTTGTGGCTTGTCGAAGCCCGCTATGGCCGCCACGTGCGCCTCAAAAGCTGGGATAACTTTGTTGTTCCGTTCCCGATGACATCTATTGACATCGAAATTAAGTATTTTTGCAAAGAAAAAAGGTCCGACACCAGTCGGGAAAAGGAGTAGACATGATCGCATTGCCGCCGAAATTTGTTGCGTTTGACCTCGAAACGACAGGCCTTGTCAATACGAAGGATGAAATTGTCGAAATAGGAGCCGTGAAGTTCACCGTCGAGACGGACCCGAAAGGCAGGGTCGTCCCCAAGCTTATTTCGGAGTTCAACACGCTGGTGAACCCCAACATGATGATTCCCGAGGAGGCTTCGCGCGTGAACCATATTACCGACGCCATGGTAAAGGACGCCCCGCCGGTAGGTGAATGCCTCAAGAAGTTTACGGCCTTCTGCGGACAGGGATCCATCTTGCTTGCGCATAACGCGAACTTTGACGCGAGCTTCTTGCGCGTGGCCTACTCCAAGAACCCGCAGTTTATCCCGGGAAATCCCGTCATCGACAGCCTGGTCGTCGCCCGTACGATTTTGCCCGAACTCGAGAACCACAAGCTGGGCTACATGGCGGGCCTCTTCATGAAGCGCGGGGAATTTACGATGAAGATCGACCCCGCGAAGATGCACCGCGCCGTCTACGACTGTGAAATGCTCATGGAAGTGTTTGTCGCGCTCCTCCGCCGCCGGTTAAAGGAGAAGGACTGGGAAATGGGCAACATCATGGCGGGCATGGCCAAGTACAAGGGCGTGCCGCAGTTCATCAACAAGTAGGCGCCCGCCTTTCCCGTTTCCGGGTAAAAAGAAGGGGCCGCCAAGTGCGGCCCGGAAACACAAAATACCGCCAAAGTGTCCTTTGACGGTTTTTTAGTCTCTTTATTCGAGAATTAGATGCCGAGTTCGCGGGCGACAGCCTGGATACCGCACTTGTTGATCGTGCGGAGGCCGGCGGCGCTCACGCGGAGCGTGACCCAGCGGTCTTCTTCGGGAATGTAGAAGCGCTTCTTCTGGAGGTTGGGAAGCTGCTTCATCAACTTCTTGCGGTTGGAGTGGGAAACCATGTTGCCCACGAGGCCGGCCTTGCCGGTAACTTCACAAATGCGGCTCATAATGAAACTCCGTTGTTTTTCGGACACCAATTTTAGATAAAAATGGTCGAACTGTCAAGGCTAAAGTTAGTCTTGGAGCTCTTTGGGGAGGTTAAATTTGGTCGATTCCACCAATTTTATGAAATTTTCGATGGAAATCGGCTCAAAATGGGACTTTAGCCATTCCACGACCTCCTGGACCAGCACTTCGGGTGCGGATGCCCCGCTGGATACCCCGACGGATTCGATCCCCTCGAACCACGAGAGGTCGAGGTCGTTCACGTCGGCGATGAGATGGCTCTTGATTCCCTGTTCGAGGCCGAGTTCCATGAGTCGGCTCGAATTCGAGGAATTCTTGGCGCCGACCACGAGGAGCATGTCGACCTGCTTGCAGAGGTCGAGGACGGCCGCCTGGCGGTTGCCGGTCGCGTAGCAGAGGTCGCCCGCGTTCGGGCCGATGATGTTCGGGAAACGCTTCTTCAGGGCCTCGATAATCTTGTGGGTCTCGGCAACGGAGAGCGTCGTCTGGGTGATGTAGGCGAGTTCCTTGCCTTCGGGAACGTTGACAGTGGAGACGTCCTCTTCGTTCCGGATGAGGGTGATGGCGCCTTCGGGGAGCTGCCCGAGCGTGCCTTCGACTTCGGCGTGCCCCGCATGCCCGATGAGGATGATGTGGCGCCCCGCATTGAAGTGGCGCTTCGCACTGTAGTGGACCTTGAGCACCAGCGGGCAACTTGCATCGAGCACCTTGAGGTGGCGCGCCTCGGCATCGGCGTAGATGTGTTCCGCGACCCCGTGCGCGGAGAAGATGACGACCGAGCCTTCCGGGACCTCGCTCACCTCGTCGACGAAGATGACGCCCTTTTCCCTGAGGGTGTCGACTACGAATTTGTTATGAACGATCTCGTGACGTACGTAGATGGGCGTGCCGAATTTTTCGAGGGCCTTCTCGACGATATGGATGGCGCGGTCGACTCCGGCGCAGAATCCGCGCGGTGTGGCAAGGACAATCTTTTTCATTACGTGTTTCCGTCTTGGAATTCCGGCAGGCCCCGCAGGAATTCGAGGAGCTGCCGGTAGGAATCTTGAATCTTGTTGCGTTCGTGGGCGAGGAAGGTTCCGACGAGTTTTGAATCGGGGAGCATGCGTCTCGGATAGTCGGCGGTGGTGTGCAACTGTGCGATGACACCTTCGCGGACGAGTGCCGCCGCATTTTCCTTTTGCCCTGCGGTGAAAGGCCCGATGCTGGTGGCTACACCTGCTTGTAGCGGTTCCCAGAAGTTATGGACTCCGAGTCCCCGTGCGAACGAACCTCCGACGACTGCCGTTTTCGAGATGGAAAGGACGTCGCTCGTGATGCCGAACTGGCTTACGATGGAGATGGCTCCCTTCTGCACGAGTGGCCAGTCGACAACCGTGTATTCTTCCTCGATGAGCGCCTTGCGGAATGTTTCGGCTTCTTCGGGACGCCGCGGAATCAGGACGACAGATTCCTGACGTTTGATGGAGGATTCCACCATGCGTTCGAGGCTGGTCCATTCGGAAAGGTGCATGGAGAGGAAGGCAACATCGACAGTCGGGTTTTCGACTGGCTTGAGCGGCTCGTTCTTGCGGACCCAGGGGAGGAGTTTCCAGTCGCCGCCGATGGCCGTTTTCGGGATGCGGAATTTCGAGGCCGCGTTCAGGAATCGCGAGAGGTCGTCGCCGGTCTGCATGCTTGCAAATGCAACGGGAGAAAAGTCGATCCCCGGCATGGACGCCCGGTAGCGGCCCGAGACGATGGCAACGGATGGCTTGATGTTCAGACGTCGCATGGTAGAAAGGTAGCCCGGCCAGAGCTCGTTCTCGCCGAGGATAAGCGCGATAGGCTTTACCTTCTTGGCAAAAAGACTCATGGTCGTCTGCGTGTCGGCGGGGGCGATGGAAACATCGATGCGCGACTCCGGGGCTTGCGACAGTGTCTTCTTGATGAACTCGACCACCTCCACCTTCTGCGTGGTGATGAGGATCCTGGGCATGTTCGCAATGTCCTCTTGCAGGAACTTCGCGAGGTTCAGGAGCATCTTGCATTCCCCGAGGCTTGCCCCGTGCATCCACAGGAAGGGGCCTTCGGGCCAGGGACCGTTCAGGCGGTCGCCGATATGGAACCGTGTATTTACGGCAGGGACCTTAGCGACTGCCTTGGCGGCAGTGCCAATGGCGAATCGTGCAAAATCAATCGCGTTAAACATGTTTATCTCAGGCCGTGTAGATTTTGAGTAGAACCATTATCAAATTAAAAAATCCAAACCAGAACCACGTGGAGGCGTCGGCGCGGAATGCCTGTAAAACGGTGCGCGCGGGGCTGTCGCCGGAGTTGCGGCAGAAAAGCGCCTCGATATTCGCGGAACTCATCGGTGTTCTTTGGGCCCAGGCGCGCCAGGTGTCGCCGAACTTTTCTTCGAGGAAACGGTCTTCGGCGCGGGCGAGCGCGTATTCGAAGAGGGCAAGCGCAATAATGAAGACGTGGAAGAGCCCGCTCACGCCGAGGTGGAAAAAGATTGCGCCCAGCGCGATGTAGGTGTTCGACGTGTACAGCGGGTGGCGCATGTGCGCGTAGGGTCCGTCGGTGACGAGTTCGGCCGCCTCATGTGTGTTGCCGCGGGTGTGCTGGCCTATAAACTGGCGGGCCCTGATGCGGAGGGCAATGCCCAGAACGTAAAAGAGGAGCGTGCCGATGTAGGGGCCGACTTCCGCCATGCGGGAGTAATTTTGCGGGAACGGCGCTGCGGGGCAGGCGAGGAGTGCCACGGCGAAAAGCGCGAGAATATAACCGCGGAAGCGGTAGAGGATTTCGCTAGCCTTTCGCACGTTCCATCTCCACTACGTTGAAACGGGACTGCGCCGTAGCGCTGAACGGGTCGTGGCTCGCCATGATGACCCACTTGCCGAGAGCGGCTGCGGTATCGAGGAATGCTAGCAATATGCGCTCGCGGTCGTCGAGCGCGATGGCGGCCATCGGTTCGTCGAGGAGGACGGTGGGCGAGTCGCTTGCGAGTGCCCACAGGAGGGCGATGCGGGAGCGTTCCCCGCCCGAAAGGCCTTGCTTTTCGAGCAGGCGGTCGGTACCTGCCACTTTGGCAAATTCCCCGATAAGGCGTGCGGTTTCGCCCTCGCGGCTGGCGAGCAGGTCAACAAGCAGGCGGCGTGGCGGAAGTTCAAGGTCCTGCGGGATAAAGAATACGTTTTCGGGTTGACCGCTTCCTTCGGGCAATGACTGCGCGGGCGTATCGCGGGTCGCGGCGTCCCATTCCTCGAGGCCCGCGAGCAGGCGCAGCAGGGTCGATTTCCCGATGCCGTTCTGCCCGCGTAAAAGAACGGGCTTCTCTCTGGACAAAGTAATCCCGAAGTCGCGATAGACCGGCGTATCGCTCCCCTCGTAAGTGAAGTTCCCGTGCGCGATTTCAAGGCTGTCGTCATTGCGAGCCTCGGAGAGGCGTGGCAATCTCGAACCCGCCTCCAGACTGCGCGCCTCCTGTTCACACGCCGCCCGCATCGGCAACCCCTCGAATTCCTCCAGCACGTCGCAGGCGCTCGCGGCGGCCCGGAACTGCGGCACGGCGCGGGCACATTCCTTCACCGGTTTGTAGCAGAGCAACAGCGCCGAGCAGAACAGCACGAGCCCCGTGCCGTCCATCCACCCGCGGGCGATAAGCATCGCGCAGAATGCGAGAACCGCGACCATCGCCACCACCGAGAGCGTCTCCATCGCGATGGAAAGCGCGTTCTTGCGGATGCTCGCGTCGAGCCCCTTGCGGTTGAGCGTGCCAGCCTCTTCCGAAACCTCGCGGGCGAGGTGCTCGATTTCGGCATTGCCGCTCCAGTTGCGGTATAGCCTGCGGGCGGTATTCAGCGAAAGCCTAAAGTTCGACCGCGCGTACAGGAGCGATTCTTCTTGCGGGCCGAGCGCGTGGAGCCTGCGCTGCATCCAGGCGACAAACGGCACCACCGCCGCAAACAGGAACAGCGTGAGCGGCCACGAGATGTACAGGAGCACCGGCAAGAAGATGGCGAGTTGCAATAACGCCTGCACCAGTTGGAAATACGCCCCGGCGTTGCTCTGGAGCGAGAGCGTCGCCTCGTAGGCGGCCTCGACCTTCGCATCGCCCGAACCGTCGTGGAAAAGCCGGGGCGAAAGCATGCGGATGCGCCCGAGGAACCACTCGGTGACGCTTTTCCCGGTATTGAACAGGAATGTCTCGGAATTGCGGGCCTTCGCGAACATGAACACCAGGCGGAGCGCGGCGAGAAGGGCCATCAGGCCTGCCCATTCCCAGAGGGTAAACGGCGAACTGCCCTCGAGCAGCCCCATGAACGAGCGGATGCCCCACAGGAGCCCCGCGTCGGCGAGGCTTGCCATGAGAGCGAGCGGCAAATATTGCAAAATCCCGCGCAAAAGGGACTTTTTTAGCCTTTTTTTGATGTTCACCGGAAAAAAATACAAAAAATGTCGCTCGGCCCCCTTTACAAAATCGCCCGATTAACTATATTTGGCCCTACATAAGACGCCCCTATCGTCTAGTGGCCCAGGACTCGGGATT
>NZ_DDQF01000009.1:229-29014 GCF_002342555.1 Fibrobacter sp. UBA2449 | reverse complement strand
TGCGATGAACTTCTTTTTTTTTTTGTTGATCCAGACGCTCAGAATGTCTTTTTTGTCAAAAATGGGGATTAAAACACCTCAAAATACATAATTTAATCCCCAAAATCTTAGTTTGTTTGTGCTTCGGGCTTCATAAAAAGCCAAAAAAGGGGATGGAACTGCGCAAAAAAAGCATTTTAATCCCCACTGTAGACTCTTTTTGAGGGGCCAACTCCCAGATTTATACCGAATGCTATTACTTTGTTCAAAAAATTGGGGATTGAAAAGCCCCGAAACACACCGTTTAATCCCCAATTTCCGCAAAATTACCCTTTTCGCACGACATTTCCCCGAAAAAAGTCCAATCCGTGGCCCCGTCGGTCGATTTTTTCGCAAAATAGGTTATATTTATGAACAAGGTTTATTGAACAAGGACAACTCCAAATGAAAAAAGCCGATTGTAAAGCGTTTTCCAGAAAAACTGTATTAGCTTTCGCCATAGTTTTTATGGTTGCCTTGATGCTTGGCTTTATTTTGGGCCAACAGACAAACCTCGATTCTTCAAAAAATAAAATACAGACGCCTTCGATAAATTTATCGAGTGTGGCGGAAAATAAGATTGATTCTGTTAAAGTTCAAAAAACGGATATCCAGTGCTTTGTCGAAGCGATGATTATTTCGATTTATCCGAACACAGCACTTCGCTTGAATAATTGCAAAACAGCCCATGTTGATGTTATGGAAAATGGATTCAAAAAAATGGTGGCTAAAGATAATGACAAGAATGTTTTAAAAGCCTTGGAAGATTATTCTCGCTCAAATGTGGAATTGGGAAATTTTGATTTTTTTATTAGCATGTTGATATATCAATTGTCTCTTGAAAATGGAACAATAGCAGGCGATTCAAAAAATTGGATTCTATTTCCATATAATCTATTGAACCCCTATGCATCTTTATATCCAGAAGCATATTATTATTCTGCTCTTGGCAATCTTTACGGATATAAACCATCAAAAGATGATTGTGAAAAGGCTTTATATTTTTACGATAAATACCGCGAGGCGGGTGGGAATATTGAGATTAAATTTGAGGATATTTGCAAGAATTAGAATTTTGTGGAGTAATCCATCACGAATATGGCGGTTTTTATTGAAACTGGTCTAAACAGGAAATGAACAGATGAACTTGAAAGTCCTTAAACGAACGTTCGCAGAAATAACAAAAAGCATCGGGCTCGAAACGAAATTTGGGGGCTTTGTAAAAGAGACTGAAGAAGTCATTGTCGTTCTTTCATTCCAAAAATCAAATTATTCTTCTCAGGTATATTTAAACATCAAGCTATATATTCAAGGCGTCTTTGGAAAGAATTACCAGCTTTCTCGAGAAATGGTTGTCAACGATGTGGGGGATGTCTTTCGACGCGCGCCCAAAGATTACAATCAAATTTTTGATTTGGGCTCCGATTTGCCTGATAATGAACGAATCGAATATTTGAAAAAGTTTATTGATGAGTTTTTAAGCGGATTTGTTCAACAAGTATCAACTGTAAAAGGTATTATGTCGTTGGCGGAAAAGGGAGAACTTTTTTTGCTTCCTGCGGTAAAAAGTGAACTTGAAAAAATTTTCCGGGCGGAATAGGTTATATTTATGAACAAGGTGAATGCTTTTTTGATGATTGTTAAATTCTTAAGGCCTACATGCTAAAATCTGCTCCCATAAGAATAATTCTCGGGCTTCTCTCGGCGGTAGCTTTTTTCGGCCTGTTTTATCCGTTTTTCGTTTATCTTGTGTTCGGAATATCTAGCGGCAATTTTTATTACCATTGGGATCGGTCAAAACAAGTAAAATTCGATCGCGAAAATCGAGATGATATTTTTGAGGGAGGGCCGGCTAAATTAAGGGTCTGCTTTGTTGAAGGAAAGCAATGTTCTTTTTCATATGAAACGGATGAGGGACGTGAAGTGTTGGCCTTTTGCCCGGAAAATGATAAATGCTATATATCTTTATTCAAGGGTGCTTTTTCTTTTTTCCCTGAGAAAAACTATGAAGTCGGAAATAGGAATGTTACAGAAATAGATTCGTTTCGTGTAAAACTTCACGGACTTGCGACGCCTTTTTTAGAGAATCCAGGATTTTACTTTTTTGCCATGGCTTTTTTTGCTATCGCCATGGGCCTTTGTATTCTTGGAATTAAGAACGGAATAAAAAAATTATACTATAGAGCGTCGCTATTTTTCTTCGTGGGGTTGGGATCACTAATTTGGTGGGTTGTTTGTTATGCTGAATCGAAAATTCTTTTCTTGCATTTTTTTGTTCTAACAGGAATAGCTGCTGCGGTAGGGGGTGTTCTTTATAGGCTGTTCAGAAAGAGGGTGTTAGCAAATGATAAACCTGTTTAAATCAGCCAATTTATCAAATGTCGTTTTTACAATCGTTTCAATAACGATGTGCTTTTTGCTGTTCCTGTTCTTGAAATCGAATGGCTTTGTTGCGGCGGATGTTTTTGATATGCAAGGCAACCCAGATATTGTTTATAGTAGGGATTTAATGAGTGCTGGGTCTGATGACGACGGCGTGGTTTGGCCAATGATGTTTTTCAGAGTGATTTTTATCTTGATTACCTTGCTGAACTTGAAAAAGAGAAGATTAATCTTTTTCATTCTGCCGTTTGTCTTCGATATAATCTGCTTGTGCCTGATTTCTGATACGTCAAGCGTGGGCCGGACTATCGCCCATAACGGAATGTTTCTCGCCTGGTTCTTGACATGGATTGCTAGTTTTATAGCGTGTGTTATCGTTCTTTTGAAGAATAGGGAAGGGGAATCCTGATGAAAAAAGAGTACATATTTATCGCGGGGCTTTATACCCTCATCCAATCTATTGTTGTTGGAATTTTTATGGTGCATGCGGCCATTACCAACAATCCGCAGGGAGAATTTTATACGGAATCAGGTGTTGTTTGGGGTGAAATAGCGACTGTTTTTGTGTCTTGGTTTGTTGGTAGTGCTGTTTTTTGTTCGGCGATATTCGCACTTGTTTTCTTTATAAAGTATATTACAAGAAAATGACAAGGTCGACATTCATAAAAATTTTTCTCGGCACCCTTGCTGCGGTCTCCTTTTTGGGTTCCTTTGTTCTCACGTTTCTTGCGCTGCTTATTCCACTGCGCCCGTATGACTGGGGCCCTCCTGACGGTCTCTCTTTGCAGACTGATGACGATTGTGCCTGCTTTATTTTTGTGTCATGTTTTTTAAGTACAATTCTATTGGGAATCTCTTTGATAAGTTTGAAATTCGCGAAAATTGGCATTTCCAAGAAAATGGCGACTAAAATCGTGTATATGTTTTGGATTGTAGTCACGCTGGCAAGAATGTTTTACGTGCTCCCATATTATCATGGTTGATTATGAAAAAAAAAGAGTCCGCATGCGCGAACTCTTTTCTTTAATTTGTCTATAAGACTTACTTGAGCGTGCTGACCTGCACGTCCCAGCTCTGGTTGCCAAGGGCAATGCGGTAGGTGCTTGCGGCACCGGCCTTCATGTTCTTGGTGTCCACGGCCGGAGCGGCGTTCGGGTCCTTCTTCGGCACGCCAATGTGGCGGTTGCCCTTGAGGAACTCGATACCCTTGTTGCCAGCCTTCGTCTGGAGGCAGCCCGTGATGAAGATGGTCTCGTCGGTAACCGGCAGGCCATTTTCTTCGAGGAGCTTCTTGGCAGCCGGGATGCCCGGCGGAAGGATTTCTTCGGCGCACTGGATGCCCGGGTAGGCTTCCTTGAACGGCTTCATGTTGAACTGGTCGGCGGCAATCTTCACGAGCTCCGGATCCGGTTCGCACGGGGTCTTGCCCTGGTAACCGAGGAGCATCTTGCCGTAGCCTTCCGTCATCTTGAACCACGTACCGCGGCCTGCGGCCTGGTTCAGGGTGTTCATGTAGGCCTGCTGGAAGTAGAACTGGGAAACCGGCGTCACGGAAGAGGCAAAGCCACCGCGGCGGACGCATTCACTCATGTTCTCGATAACCTTCGGGAACAGGTGGAAGGTCTTGGTTTCGCGCATCATGAGGGTGTTGGCGGTAAGAGCGCCACCCGGCATGGGGCTGAAGATCACGTCGGTGGTAATCTGACGAGCTTCGGGCGGGAAGTTGTAGTCCTTGAGGCATTCGACGGCGACGTTGTTCGCTTCCATGAGTTCCGGAATGTGATCGTCGACGATGCTGTCTTCACCGAGGGCGAGCTTGTATTCCGTGCCCTTGAGGGCGTGGAACATGGAGAACAGGTCCGGCTGGGCCGTACCGCCAGAGAGCGGCTTGCGGCCGAGGTCGACGCCATCGGCGCCACCTTCGATAGCGGCCTTGTACTGGGCCACACCGGTACCGCAGGTGTCATGGCTGTGGATGCGGAGTTCCACCTTGTCGCCGAGGAGCTTGCGGGCGCGCTTGAAGGTCTCGTACACCTTGGTCGGGTTCGTGGTACCGGAAGCGTCCTTGAAGCAGACGGAAGCGAACGGAACGCCCGCGTCCAGGATGTTGCGGAGGATGCGTTCGTAGAATTCCGGGTTGTGGGCGGCGTTGAGGTCGCATCCCGGAGGCAGTTCCATCATGGTCACGACGACTTCGTGTTCCAGACCGGCGTCGGTAATGCACTTGCCGGAGTAGATGAGGTTGTTCACGTCGTTGAGGGCGTCAAAGTTACGGATGCGGGTCATGCCGTGCTTCTTGAACATGTCGGCATGGAGCTTGATCATGTCGCGCGGCTGCGGGGCGAGGGCCACCACGTTGATACCGCGGGCGAGGGTCTGCAGGCGGACGTTCGGGCCCACGACGCGACGGAATTCGTCCATCATGTCGAAGGCGTCTTCGCCGCAGTTCTGGTAAAGGGCCTGGAAACGGGCGCCACCACCAGCTTCAAAGTGGGTGATGCCGGCCTTGCAGGCAGCTTCGACGGCGGGCATGAAGTCCTTCGCGAAGACACGGGCACCGAAAATAGACTGGAAACCATCGCGGAACGAGGTATCCTGGAACTTGATCTTTTTCATAGTGTTTCCTTGTGGGATAAATCCCTTGTTTTACTGTACAATAAAATACGGGGCAAAAGATAGTTAATTAGTGGGCGGTGGGGAGTAGGCAATGGGCGGAAAGAATTGGAAAGTTGAGCTTTTTTTTGCTTGTGAAACTGATGATTACGGCGCCTGTAACCGTTATATTTTGATAATCATATTTGTGTTGACGAGTGGCGAATACGGTTTATTCTACGCAAAACATGCGTAGAATAAGAGATTGTCGTGTAACTCACTCTTCCTTGCCAATACAAGCAAAAGAGATTCGTTTGTATGAGAGCGCTTTGCGGAATATCTTGTGTAAGAATCTTGTAATAAATTTACGGATTAACTAAATTTTGCACAAATTCTCGAGGACCGTCCAAGGCCCTCGGTTCGTTGTATTGCGAATGTAAGATTTTAGAGAGGAATCTATGAAGACAAAGATTCATGCTTTTTTCCTTTGCGCCTTGACGGTGCTGTTTGCAGTTGCCGCTTCTTGGGCTGATGATGTCTCGCTTACCAGCGACGGTAACGGCGGCTTCTACGTAAACCTGCCCGTGACGGGGACAAACCAGCTGACCATCACCGATGCCGACATAACGAACGGCCTGACCTCGTTCAAGGTCTATGACGACGGCGGCGTGGGTGGGGAGTATAGTTCTAATGCATCCGGAGCTTTACAGGTTACGGCTCCTGCTGGCTATGTATTCCAAGTTACAGGAAGCTCTTATACAGAGTCTAGTTGGGATTATTTCCGTGTATACGATGGAGCTTCTAATGGGGAAATCCTTTACGAAAACGCTGGGCTCGATCAGGAAATAGATTTTACTGGTTCCCGCGGATCCATAACATTTTCAATCACATCTGACGGATCTGTCACTAGAGATGGTGTGAATTTGACCGTAACCCTAGTTGAAGACAATACGCAGTATTCCATTACGTTAAACCAGAGCGAAGGCGGAACCGTTACGAGCGATGTGGAATCTGCTATAGTGGGGACGGAGGTTACCGTTAACCTGAATGTAGACGCCGGATATAGTGTGGCAAACATAGTTATTGAAGATGCCGATGGAGGTGCCATTGAGTATATCGACGGCATTGCGGGAAACGAAATTACGGTGACATTTGTGATGCCGGCAAAGAACGTATCAATTACTCCAACCTTCGTTACTCCGCGCCCGGTATCGATAGCAACGGTGTCGATGGGATCTATGGAAAGTGACGTGACGGAAGCGATTCTTGGTACGACGGTTACCTTGACGGCAATTCCGGAGGAAGGCGCACTTTTTAGGGGCGTGACTGTCGTGGGCGATGATGATGGGCTGGCTATAACGACAAATGTAAACGGCAATACGGCTACATTTGTCATGCCCAATCAGCCGGTAACGATAACTCCCAAGTTTGCAAACCCAAACGTCATCACCTTCGATGAAAACGGCTGTCTCAGTAATGGAACTTATTTCCATTTGGAATGCAATGGAAATGTTTGTGAGATTTCGCAGGGGGTGCAAGAAAATCCGAATGAGGGTGAGGCGGACTTCAGATGCTGGTATCTCGGCACCGCTTGGGATGATGGTGAAGAAGTTTGTGAATGGGACGAAGAAGAGGAAACGGAAGTTTGCGAAATGGTGGAACCGGAAAAGGGAGTGGTGGATATTCTTGAAGAAAACGGCGGGGCCGCGGGCTTTACGCTGAAACTTGGCGGTCCCCTCAATTTTGGCGGCTACGATGCTGCCAATAGCAAGTGCGTGATGCCGAATTTCCATCCGATTGCATTTGCCGAGTCGGAAGGCGTTTTCGACGGTCAGAATAATACCATTAGCGGTCTTTGTTATGAAAATGCGGGGGGACTGGAGTCTGCTTTCGGATTCCTGCAAAACGTAAAGACAGTCAGCAATGTTACCTTTGACAATGCCCGTGTTGTGGTGAATAATGTGGAACAGGGTAGCGTTGCCGGTATTGTGACGGGCGAGGTTTCCCAGTCTGATGCCTCGTTTACCAATGTCCATGTAACCAATTCCTATGTGGCAGGTACCCAGGTGGGTGCCTTTGCGGGAACATATACTCCCTATAATGGAACGTTGTCTATTTCCAATTCGAGCGTCGTCGATACCAAGGTCTATGGTTTGAATGTCGCGGCAATGCAGGGTGTGGGCGTTTCTGCTGCGGGTGGATTCCTGGGCTATACGAATGGTAACGGGATAAATATGCTCTTCTCCAATGATACCGTTCGTGCGACTTCGGCGGGGGCAACGGTCATTGCCGATGATGCCTCCTATACGGGAACGGGCGTTTCTTATCGTGGCGGCTTTGTGGGCTACGTTTATTTTGCTTATGACGTGTGGGCGGAAAACTGCCCCAATGCAGGAGTCAATCAATCCTTGGTTTCCGGAATAGTGGTTTCGGGCGCTGGTGAATCGAATGTCGGCGGCATTGCCGGTGGACTTCCTGGTGCGGGCGTGTCCAATACCAAATTGGAAAACATGACGGTTACGGGTAATATCGCGGGCGGTGCCATTGGCTATATGCGGGATGGTGCCTATGGAACGCTTTCTGCCACAAACGATACCCTTGCGGGGGCTAATGCCATTACGGGCGCATCGGCTGCGGGCGGCATACTTGGTGTGGGAAATTTCGTTGCGGGAAATACTCAACGGGTCCTGCTCAATAGCTTTGAGTATATCAATGTTTCTGCAAATGTTGCGGGTGGAAAACAGGTCGGCGGTATCGCCGGTAGCATTTCGAACAACAGCTATGTGGCCATGTCGGCAACCAATGTGACGATGTCTGGCTACATAGGGGCAACTGTGGACATCATGAACGGCAATGTCGAAATTGGCGGCTTGTTCGGCCATGTGGAAGGCGGAAATTCGCTTACGATAAGCGGCAACGCCATTGAGAGCGACTTCACGTTTACTAACATGGGAGCCTCTTCGCAGGGAACGCTGTACATGGGCCCCATTTTCGGCTACAATTCCGTAGAAAACTTTACCGTCTATGGCAACTACTCCAACGGCGGAATTTCTTATACTGGAATCGATGCGGCCAACGCGAATGTCGGTTATATCGGCGGCTATGCCGATTTGACGGGTGAAACTGCAATAATCGTGGGCAACTACCACTACGGAACGGATGCCGTTGCTTCGGGTCTTGGCAATATTTCTGCTGCGGACTGGAAAACGGATAACGGTGATTATGTGTTCCTGGCGAACGTCCGCAATGCCTCGGATGGGCTCACGGACGACGGCGCTGTCGGCTTCTACTATTACGAAGTGTCGGGCGGCCCGTCCGGAGCTTCCTACATGGACCTCTTTGCCGCTGATTTGAGTAGCGGTACTTTTAGCCGCGTTGCAAATGGTATCGCAAGCGAAACGGAAATGAAGTCCCCGATGTTTGCCGCCGCCATGAACTATGTGCAGGATATGAATGGTGGCGCGCCTACCTGGACGCAGACGGACGGAAACCTTCCCGCAATAGCGACTCCTCTCGAAAAGCCGAACTACCTGTTGCCCTTTGCCATTATGGATGCGGCCGCGGGGGCGTCCCTCAGCCAGGAACAGAAAAATGTAATGGGTCTAAAGTCGATTCTAACGGACGTAAATGTAGGGGAGAATCCACCTGTAGTGTCGACTCAGCTTGAAGGCCTTACGGGCTATACGGATGCCGATGGGCGTGCAAACAGGGCTTTCGTGGATAGCGTTTCTGCCGTTTTGGATGCCTTGTCAGAAAATGGATATGTTCCTTATCTAGAAGGAGAAGGACTGGCGAGTCCATTCCAACTCACCGCAAATACAATATTTACGGATGCAGTGGAAACCATCCTGCTCCAGACAAGGCAGTCCAGAACATTCGATGTGGTTTACCAGTACTGCGTGGTGGGCGAGACCACTGTGTGCAACGATTTAGACGATGTTCCGGATATCTCTTTCGTGTTTGTCTCACCTAAGATAAATCAGGTGGACAATAGCGAGGAATCCTATACGGCGCTGTTGCCCCATGTGTTTGCTCTTGCCGATGTTGGACCGCTCTCCATGAGTGTTTCGTTCCAGGATGCCAGTGGGGGAAATGTGGAAGTTTCCGGATTCAACGGCGACTTCTCCAAGTTTGTTTCGTTCTATGATGTCATTGCGAACGTATTCGACAATGCGGATGTGGAAAAGATTGTCTTAAGTTACCAGTCTGGCGGAGCAATCCCCTCCTTTGACATTGAAAATCCCACGATGTCGGATTTGAATGTGGATGTTTATGGTCTCAATGCTTCTGGGGAAAAGACGCTGATAACTTCGGTGGCGGTACCGGAACAGAACGCGGTGGCACCCTACGGATCTTCTTTTGTCCCGAGATTCGGGGACAAGGTGGGTTATGCGATAGAGTCCTACACAGTGTCCTTCACCGTGACAAACCCGGGTGAGGATCGCTGCGACGTCATTGAACCTTTGCCTGTTGTCGAGTCCGAAAGCAAAAGTGTCGCTCCGTGGGAGGAATTGGTTGTTGAACAGAGTCCTTGCAAATCCAAGACTTGGACTGTTGCTGGCCTTACGCCGGGCGAAGACGAAGTTGACCTTACTAATGTGAAGATTGCGAAGGCTCGGAACGAAAGTGAAAGTTTCTGGAAGGAATCTTTCTCGATTGTGCCCAATTATGTCGCAAAGCCCTACAATATTGTGTTCCATTTCAATTTGACCGATAATCATTTCGAATTGGATGATGATATTTATACGTTGTTTAAGACGGGGTATAACAATCCTGAGAACACGCTGGATCTTGAAGAAAATTCTGCCTTTCCTTTGTTCTATGGTGTTGATGATGGCTTCGACTATATAAATATTGCTGGGTGGACGCTAGATGAAAGCAAGGCTAATTGTGTAATGGACGAAGAAGGTTGCTTTACTTCAAGTCAGATAAATAATGGTAGTGTCGCTTTTACAAGTCTAACTGCAAACCTGATTACTGCAGCGGCAGATGCCGGCTTGCTTGTTACCAATCCTGAAAATCCGGGTAATCCGCAGACTATGCAACTTTACCCTGTATGGGAAAAGCAGCGTAATACGTGGATGGCAAACGCCGTTGTGATTGGTAGCTGTGAGCAGCATGGTGCGAAATGCTATGAGTATCCGATAAATTTCACTCTTTCGCAGGACTTTTCTTTGAACGGGAATCCTGTTCGCATTCAGGTGCCTTCCGGTGAAGTTGTGGTCGAGGCTAACCCCACTAAATATGGAAGGGGTGTCAGGTATTATAACTATGCAAATAATGTCTATCCGTTTGATTTTACATACGAGGTTACTCCGGGATTCAAGGTCACCAGCGTGACGCCCCCCATGTACAATGAAGAGACGAGTAAACTCGAAATCACTGGGTCAGATAACCCTGCGGTCCTGGTTGATTTCTCCGTGTTGAGTTACAATGTCAAGTTTAATCTCGACGCAATTGGAAATGACGTCTATCTTGGCCGTGGAGTGCGCTCTTCAGGTGTGATGTCCTATGAAGACGGCAAGTATATGTTCCCGCCTGTGTATAGTCGCCCCACTTACGGGGATGACTTTGAAATGAATGATTATTACCGGACTAATGTCTTTTACGGCAAGCACAACTGGAGCGTGAAGAATGGCGATGCTTATGAAGGTGGTTCGCGCGATTTCGATTCCAAGCTTGTTGGCTTGTTCGAAGGAAATGAGCATTATGTGCCAGCCGCAAATGAAGACGAAAACGCCTCGATTACCCTCTATGCAAATTATGTGGAACCCATGCCTATGTCGGGAAGTAGCAACTACACGGAAGTTGCTGATGAAATTCATGTATGTGCTCTTGACGAAGAAAATGCCTGTATATATGGTGACGGTTCGGAATACCATGGAAGCGTCGTTCTCTCACAGTCGTACGATAACGACGCTGAAAATGTTCACTGGAGTTTTGAACACGCTTCCGAACCGGTCGTTCAGCGTGCCGAAGATTACGAAACGGAAGAAAACTTTGTAAGGCACATTATTTACGTACCATCCCAAGATGACACGCTTACATTCGATGTCTCGGTTCGCCCGGATCCGGGTTACACGATGGCGATATCTGACTTTACATTCAGTCGGAATTTTAATGGCATTCCTCAAACGAATGCGGAACCGGTAAACTGGAACTATGTCGCAGCGGATGCGACATCGGGTACTTTGAATATCCAGCCCCATGCGATGGGTTCTATGATTTTCAAGGTGCGCTATACCCAGCTAGCCTACAATGTGGCCTTCTTGCGTCCGGACCCGGATTTGGGTCTGTTTGTGGGAAACAAGTCCGCGGATGGTAATTACCAGATGGATTGGCTCGAAAGTGCCGATGGTGTGACTGCGGAAACGGTTCATGCTCCTGCCGTGTACGATGGGAATGGTTGTCGCATTGCATGGAAGGTTGCTGGTAGAGAAGTCGAATCCCGCACAAATACGGATGTCGTGAACGAACTTCCGTTTATGGCGGTTATCGGCAATGATGCTGGCAACCCTGTCGTGAACACGCTTGAACTGGATGCCGAACATGTTGTCGCAAACGAATGTTCCGGATCATACCAGTTGATGCTTGATGTCGAGGGCGAGGGTGACGTTTACTTTATCCAGAAAATCGGCGCAGAGCCGGTCGAAGATAGCGATCCGGAACAGACGATAGTAAAGCATGTCTTCGTCAGGGCGGGAGATGAAGCTCCGATGACACTCTCTATTCCGAAGGTCTTTGATAAGAACGGAACCGAGGCCGGTGTGAAACTTACCGTGGTTGCAGTTCCCGCTGAAGGTTACGTGCTGAATACGCTTAGCTATGATGTCATGTTCAATGGGAATTCTGTGACGGTCCTTGCACAGGATAGTACAGAACTGAATATCATGGAACCGCAGGCTTGGCACGTGAAGTTTGAACAGTACAAGCCGGTGTACGTAACTTATGATCTCTCTCTCGGTGAAGAGGATTCCTCGAACGTGTGGATCCCGGCCGATGCCGTGGCCAGCGGTTCTCTCCAGATTGGTGCCGACGGTTCCGATGCCCCGATGTGGATTCCCTTCCGCACTGACAAGTGCTTCGCCGGTTGGTCCACGAATGACCCGAATGGAGCCCAGCCCGATGTGAATGTGCTCTTTAAAGAAGTGTCCGTGTCGAATCTCGACCTCTTTAGCCATGATGCCGCCGCCCCGACTAAACTCTATGCGAGCTGGGTGGATTATACGGGGTATTGTTCCTGGCCCAGAAATACACTGGCCAGTATCAATCTGCTGCGGTATTACGAAGATATAAATGACGAAGAGTCCTATAGAAACATGTACGAAGATACTCTTCTCGTGATTCAGAGGTTCGCGAATGTCGAGTTTAAACACAAGGCATGGATGAGTCCGGAATTTACCGAACTAACGTCTGGCCCTTATTCGAGCGATCCACTTAAATTTGTCTACAATCCGAGCGGATATGAAATGTCGTTTGAAATCTTGCCGGGACTTGGCAAGAAGGTGGATCCTGATGATCCCGCAGCGAAATTGGTCGTGTCTTTCCCTGAAGACATTGCGCTTGTGGAAGGGGAGAATGGCTGGTTCACTGTCCCAGCAAACGAAGATTCTCATTTCTACTTCGTGGGTTACAAGGAAATCTTCGACGATTACGACTTTGTCTTGTCTCCCAATGCGGGCGAAGGCGAGGTCGTCTATGGCGAGAACTGGAGCAAGAATGCTACAATCCGCATCGATGGTGAGTTGCCGGCCGGAAACGTATTCCGTACGGATGCATGTTTTGCCGGTTGGGCCTATGAACCGGAAGCGCCCCTTGCCGATGCGATTTTCGACAAACCCTTGGATGTCAGGTATGCCAATACGGAGCTGTTGACCAAGCGCAACGAAAGGCTTGCTTCGGGCTTGAATGTGGATACCCTGTATGCCATGTGGGATGCTTCTCAACCCGGTTGCAGAAGCGGTATTCTGTATCTTGATCTGGATGCCGCGATTCTCGACCTGGCGACGGTCTCGTTCTTCCAGAATGTGGACGGAGTCGAAACGAAGGTGCTCGAAGTCGGCTCGGATGGGGCTAGCATTCCGTTCGGGGCGAAGCGTTCTTCGGGCAACATTACCAATTACATTGGTGACAACATTTACTTTACCCGCGTAGAAGTCACGCCGAAACCTGGTGTCACTCTCGCGCAGAACTACACGGTCTCTTACGTGAACGAATCTGACGCGGATGCCGAAGAACATGCCCTGCCGACCGTTGCGGGTGGCGCAGAAACCTTGTTCGACGATAATATCATCATTTCCGTGACGGGACTTTCTCGCAATGATTACACTGTCGCCTACCACGAAAATGCTGGCGATGTTCCCGTGTTCTATGGCGAACACTGGGCTGCAAGCGCTACATACGGCGTGGGCGATACGCTGAGCGAAAGCGTGTATCGCACCGACAAGTGCCTTGCGGGCTGGACGTTCGATGTGAATTCTGCCGACGGACTTGTGTATAGGACGCTGGATGCGGACTTTATCGGCGAACTCGAGATGCGCGAAATCGATGGCGACATCGATCTCTATGCAGTGTGGAGTGACGACAATGCCGCATGCGAATCCCCGATCCAGAATGTCACGGTAACGCTCTCCGACGAATTGCAGGGCAAGGCCACGGTCGAACTCTTGCAGGATGTGGAAGGCGAAACCAGGGTGGCGGCGGTTGTCGGAGATGAGGGTGTCTCGATTCCGAAGGTGACGACCCGCGCTGTTGACATAAATGGCAATACCGAATATCTGGGCGAGTTCGTTTACTTCTCCGGACTCCGCGTGGTCCCCGCGACCGGCTATGCCCTCGACAATACGGTCAATCCTTCTTACAAGGTGGGAGACGAAGCCGAGGTGGAAATGACTGCTGAACCGCAGCCCTGGTACATGACCGAAGACGCTGTCGTCTCGGCTGCAGTCAATGCCGTGAGCTACGAACTTGCCCTGGACGAAAATGCGAATGGCGCGAATGTGTTCTATATGGGAGAACCCTTGACCAGCGTTTCTGTCAAGGTGTCGGACGACGAGGCGGCAAGGACCTTGCCTGCAAACCTCTACCGTGCCGATGCCTGCTTCGTGGGCTGGAGCTTCAGCGAGACGGCGACGACGGGCTTCACGATGTTCGATGCCGATGTCGCCTTGGCTTACGAGGATGCCGGAACGTCCACGCTCTATGCGGTTTGGGATGCAAACTGCCAGCAGACGGTCTATACGGTCACTTCTGCCGACAAGGGCAAGGGCGTGCTGACGCTTGCACAGGGAACGCGCGCGTTTGAGGTGGGCGACGGTCTCTCGGTCCCGGCGGTTGGTGACGGGCTCGAATTCGTGGCCTCGTTTGCTCCTGCTACGGGTTATGCCTATGACGCGGATGCGAACCTCGCGGTTCTCGATGCCAATGGCGTTTCGCTCGGTGAACTTGAAGATGGTGCTTTGATGGTTAACCAGACGGTCTCTATCAAGGCGCTCGGGCTTGCCGAAAGCGAATACACGATTACGTTCAACGTGAATGCGGGCGGTGCGCCGGTCTACTATGGGACTCCCGCCGATGGCGCGGCTCCGGCTTACACCTACAAGGTGGCCGAACCGAAGGCTTTCCCGACGGACTTCTACCGCACGGATGCATGCCTTACGGGCTGGCGCGCGACGGAGGCTCCTGTCGAAGGCGAAACGCTGTTCCATGAGTTTGACGCTGCGTTTGTCGAGGCGGTTGCCGAAATCCCGAGCTACACGGGAACGCTCTATGCCGTTTGGGGAACCTGCGCTACGACGAACAACGTGACGGTCGCCCAGTACGCTCCCGAGATGGGCTCGCTCTCTCTCGTGCAGCGCGATGCGGACGGCGAAATCGTCAATAGCACAGAAATCACGGACGAGGCGGTCACGCTTCCGCTCGGCAAGGGCGATGTCGCCTTTACGGTCGAGTTTGTCGCGAATCCGGGCTACTCGATGGTCGCGAACAGCTACTTCTACACGGTGGATGCAAACGGCAACAGCCTTGCTGCCCTTGTGAATAATCGGCTGACACTGGCGGGCAACACGGTCGTGAAGGCGCCTGCCAAGCTGTCTACCTACGAAATCGCGTTCGACGTGAATGTCGAATCCCCGGAAAAGTTCTTCGGCAGCTCCTGGCGTTCTTCCGGCAAATTTGATGTGACGCAGGGCGAGGACGCTCGCGCCTTCCCGATGCAGGTCTATCGCGTGGGCTACAAACTGGTCGGCTGGTCTATCGAAAAGACGGACAATGCGGACGTCTATACGGCATTTGACGAGGAACTCGCCAAGGATCTCTCTGCGACGCAGCGCACTACACTCTATGGCGTGTGGGTCACGGACGATAATCAGGAAACTTACACGGTGTCCCTGTATAATGCCAATGCCGGCAAGGTCAGCGTTTCGCAGTCCGCGGATGGCATACAGACGAACTTCGAAATCGGAAATGACGGGCTTGTGGTTCCTGCTGTGAGCGAAGGCCTCCTGTTCAATACGGGTGTGACGCTCAATTCGGGCTACTTCGCGAACGGCAGCAGCCTCTACGTGGTCGATGCCGAAGGGACCCGTTTGGAATCGCTCGTGAACGGCGTGCTGAACGTGAATGCCGACAAGATTCTTGAAATCCCGGTCGAAAGCGACGGCGCCCAGTTCGTGTTTGTCGAAAATACTAGGGCCCGCGTGTTCTACGAGAACGGCTGGAACAACAAGGGATTCTTTGCGCTCGATGGCGAGACGGATTTCCCGAGGGGCCTGCTCCGCACGGATGCCGAACTCCTTGGTTGGGCTTTCTCGCGCAACGGTTCCAAGTATTATGAACGCTACGACGAAGATTTCGTGGCTGATCTCCGCAACGCCCGTACGCTTGGCATGCCGGTCGACACGCTTTATGCGGTGTGGGACGAGTATGCGACGGTTGACAAGGAACTTGTGAAGAGCGAGGGCGACAGGACTGGTTCGTTCTTTATCAGCCAGACGGTGAACGACATGATGACGGATCCGATCGAAGTGACGGCGGCCGGTATCGAAATCCCGCGCAGCGAGAAGGGCATCACTTTCAACGTGACCTACGAGGTGATACCGGGTTACCGCATCGATTCCGAATCTGCCATTACGAAGTCCGACGCTACGGGCGAGGTCCTTGGCTCTACGGCGAACGGCGGCTCCCTGGTCATGGGCCAGGAACAGAGCCTTTCGCTTGGTGCGTCTGTCGCTGCCATCCCGTACAGGTTCACTTACGATGTGAACGGTGGCGATGCGAACGTGTTCTATGGTGATGGCTGGTTCAGTTCGGACGAGAAGACTCTTGACGATGAATCGGTGGCGCTCCCGAACAACATCTACCGTGCCGATGCGAAACTCGTGGGATGGTCCTTCGACTCCGATGCTTCGGAAGGCTCATTCGACCTTACCTCCGACCTGGTACGCGACGTAAGCGTCTCCAACGAGGTGCGCACGCTCTATGCGGTGTGGGAACCGGCCGAAGTCGAAACCTACACGGTGTCGTTTGCGAATACGAACGTGGGAAGCCTCGTGCTCACCCAGGATGTCGAGGACACCACGGTGTCGTTCACCGTGGCCGATTCGGGCCTCGTGGTGCCGGTAGTGCAGGGAGGCCTGAAGTTCAAGGCGGCCTACACGCTCAAGGCGGGCTTCTCGGGCTCTACCGATTCGCTCTATGTGGTGGATGACATCAGCGGTCTCCTGACTTCTCTTGCCGATGGTGAACTCACCGTGGCCGAGGACGTGACGCTTGCGATTCCGACGGAAGGGGAAACCTTCGACGTCGTCTTCCATGCGAACCGCGACAAGGATGTCCTCTTCTACGGCAGCGACTGGAAGAACTCTGCCTCGTACAAGCTTGACGACAGCACGGTCTCGATTCCGCTGCCTGCCTACCTCTACACGGCAAGTGCCTGCATGGTGGGCTGGAGCCTTGACAGCAAGGGCGAAGGGGAGGCCTATACGGAATTCTCTAGCGAACTTGCCGATGCCCTGCTCTCCCTCGAAAAGACGGATGCCTACGACCTCTATGCCGTATGGGGTTTCGGAGAAGCCTGCGACGACATGTACAACCGCGTGGCTCTCCAGAGCGCAAACGGAACGGTCAAGCTTGTAGAAATTGCGGAACAGCGCGAAATCGAACATGAATTCGCGAAGGACAATACGATTATCCTGCCGAAGACCGTGAACGGCAACATGCTCCGCGTAGAGTCCGTACCGGATTCGAGCTTTGTGCTGGATTCCCTTGTGATGGTGCGTCTCGGTGGTGACGAACGCCTTGCGACGTTTGAAGGTGGTGTCCTGCCGTTCAATCTCGCTGAAGCTTCGTTGGTGGCTTACTTTGGTAAGGCGAACCGCACGGATATCGAATTCGTGAAGCCCGTGGTTACGCAGGCGGGTAATGCGGTCCAGTTCGCCTTTGCGACCAGCGAGTTCGAGGTGACCCGCAAGGTGTCGGCGCGCGTCATTCTTGAAACGGAGGCTGGCGAATCCGTGGCCGATACGGTCATTGCCGATTCCATCGTTCCGCCCTACAGCGGAGTCTGGCAGATGTTCCCGCTCTCCGCCGACAAGTATGTGCTGACGGCGTTGCTCTACGATTCGAAGGACACGGTCGAAACGTCGGAGCGCTTCGAGGTGAAGGCTGAGATTGCCGCCGTCGCCGAAGATGGCTGGCAGATGATTTCGCTCGTGAACCTCGACAGGGATGCCATGAAGTGGGACGATGACGACGCCAAGTTCTACTGGTGGGACGAATCCTCGGCCATGGGCGATTTCTGGCAGTATAGGGAATACTCTCCGGAAGACGAAATCGAACCGACCCGTGGTTATTGGTATAGCTCTCTCGAAGGCCGCCCGCTTGTGCTCAAGCCTGCAACCGATGAGAGTGTGATGGACAACGTTGTCTGGAACCTCGACAGCATCAACAGCGGCTGGAACCTGGTTGCGAACCCCTACGGCTTTAACCTGAACGTCTATGGCGACAGGCCAAACGAGAACCTCGATGCTGCAGAGAAGTCCGAGGTGAACTTCTGGCGCTGGAATCCCGATGCCGGACGGTATGAACCGGCGGTCGTTATCAAGCCTTACGAAGCTGTCTGGGCCGAAGTCCACCATTCCATGGAATGGGTGCTGCCTGTGAAACCTGATTTTACCTCCAGGGATACTTCCGGGCTGGATTCTCTCGAATCCCCGCTCAGCAAGCGCTTCCTTGCGAAGGCCACAAGCAACAGGGACTGGAGACTCCAGGCTATACTCTCCGACAAGAAGGGAAAAGTGGATTCCTGGAACATCCTCGGTGCATCGACAAGGCCGTTTGTCGCGAAGGAGCCGCCTGCAGGCATGGGCGACCACGTGAACCTCTCCATTGTGGATGGCGAACGTATGCTCGCGACATCCGTGAGGGCTCCGGCCGACGAACTGGAATGGTCCGTGGAACTCAGCGCGACCTCCGACCGCATGGGCGAGCTCTCGTTCAAGGGTGTCGAATCCCTGCGCGAGGTCGGCCTCAAGGTATTCGTGACGGTCGACGGCAAGACGACGGAAATGCACGGGGGTGAAACCCTGCGCGTGGAGCTGGGAGCCTTTGCGAAGAAGGCGACGGTCCGCGTGGCTCCGGCTGCGAAGGTGGTCGCAAGCTTCAGTATCGACGCCCTCCGCTACGTGAAGTCGGGCGCGAATGTGGGAGTCACCTTCGAGGCTAGCGATGGCCTCGCGGGTAGCCGTACGGTTGTCGATATCCTCGACATGGGCGGCAAGGTGGTTTCTAGCCGCAGCGCGACGACGCTTGCCGGTGTGAACCAGCTGGTCCTCGATGCTCCGAAACCGGGCCTCTACATGCTCCGCGTGCGTGCGGGTAGCCAGATGAAGGCCGGCCGAATCATGGTGAAATAGGCCCAAAGCGCAAAAAAACAGCATTAAGGCCCGCCTGCCTAGGCGGGCTTTTCCGTTGGCCTCCGTATTTGCCACCATTGCCCTATTTTTCTAAATTTGGGCGCACTATGACAAAGGCTAAATTCATCAAATTCATCATTGCGTCGATACTTGCTATCGCCGCTCTCTTCTTGCCCTACGAATCCCTCGGATTCGATGCAGCAAGCCCCATGGGACCCCTGAACCCGCTCGAAATCCGCGTCATCGGCGTTTTCGTCATGGCCGCTCTTTTCTGGATCCTGCAACCGTTCCCGATCTGGTCCACCTCGATGCTTGTCATCGTGCTCATGATTGTCACGATGTCCGATTCGTCGCTCGCCCCGTTCCGCGTGGACGGTGTGACGATGATTAGCCACAAGTCCATCATGGCGACCTTTGCAAACCCCATCATCATGCTCTTCCTGGGTGGGTTCTTCCTTGCTGCCGCCGCCACCAAGTACAAGATGGACTTGAACCTGGCCCGCGTGCTCCTGAAGCCCTTCGGCAAGAACCCGAAGTTCGTGCTCCTCGGCCTCATGCTCATTACGGCTGTGTTCTCGATGTTCATGAGCAATACCGCTACCGCAGCCATGATGCTTGCCATCCTCGCCCCGGTGCTCAAGCTCTTTGACGAAGACGATCGCGGTAAGGCTGCTTTTGCCCTTGCTATTCCGCTCGGTGCCAACATCGGTGGTATGGGTACCCCGATCGGCACGCCTCCTAACGCCATCGCCCTTGGTGCCCTGAACGATGCCGTTGCCCGTGGTGACCTTGTCGCGAACCCGGTGACCTTCGGCCAGTGGATGGCTTTCGGTATTCCGTACGTGATTATTTTGATGGTGGTTGCTTGGCTCCTGCTCGTGAAGATTTACCCGATCAAGATGAAGCAGATGGTCCTGAATATTGAAGGTGCCGGCAAGTTCGATACGAGCCCCAAGGCTATCATCGTTTACATTACCTTTGTCGTGTGTGTGCTTTTGTGGGTGACGGGCAAGAACGTTCACGGTATTAACGATAACGCGATTGCGATGATCCCGATGGCCGTGTTTGCCCTTACCGGCGTGATTACCAAGAAGGATTTGAATGCGATGAGCTGGGACGTGCTCTGGCTCGTGGCTGGTGGTTTTGCCCTGGGTGTTGGCCTCAATGCGACTGGCCTTGCCGCTCACCTTATCAAGACGATCCCGTTTGCAAGCTGGTCTCCGCTTGCTCTCATGGTCGGCTGCGGTATCATTTGCTTGTTCATGGCGAACTTCATGAGCCATACCTCTACGGCTACGCTTTTGGTTCCGATTCTTTGTGCTGTGGGCATCGCTTGCCAGGACAACCTCGTTGGCCTCGGTGGCGTGACCGCTCTCCTCGTTTCCGTTGCGTTTGCTAGCTCTCTCGGCATGAGCCTCCCGATTTCGACTCCGCCTAACGCCCTTGCGCATGCGACGGGCTATACGGATACGCGCGGTATGGCGATTACGGGTGTTGTCATGGGACTGGTCGGTCTGGTTCTCTCTTGGGGAATGATGATTTTCCTCGCCCATGTGAATTTCTTTGGTACGCCGGCGCCGAAGGCTGCTGATAAGGTCGCAGAGCCTGCCGCAGTGACCAAGGTTGTGGAACAGCCTGCTCCGGAAGCACCTGCTGCCGTAGTCGCAGATTCTTCTGTTGTTGATACTACTGCTGTTGATAGCGCGGCTGTCGATTCTGCCGCTGTTGCTGATTCCGCAGTTGTTGATAGCAACGCTGCTGTCGTGGATAGCGCCGCTGCTGCTCAGGCTACTGCCGATAGTGCTGCTGCGAAGGCCGCTGCTGATAGTGCCGCTGCCGCCCAGGCTACTGCCGATAGTATTGCCGCTGCTCAAGCCAAGGCCGACTCCATCGAGAAGGTGAAGGCTGCCGAAGCCGCTGCTCTCGTTGCCGCTGCTGCCGCTAAGAAAGCCCAGCAGGATAGCATCGCTGCCGTGAAGAAGGCCAAGGCCGATAGCGTCGCCGCCGCCAAGAAGGCTGCTGCCGAAGCCAAGAAGGCCGAGGCAGAAAAGAAGAAGGCAGAAGCCGCTGAAGCTAAGAAGAAGGCCGCTGAAGAAAAGAAGGCCGCTGCTGCCGCGAAGAAGGCTCAGCAGGATAGCATCGCCGCTGTGAAGAAGGCCAAGGCCGATAGTGTTGCCGCCGCCAAGAAGGCTGCCGCAGAAGCCAAGAAGGCCGAGGCAGAAAAGAAGAAGGCAGAAGCCGCTGAAGCCAAGAAGAAAGCTGCCGAAGAAAAGAAGGCTGCCGCTGCCGCGAAGAAGGCTCAGCAGGATAGCATCGCCGCAGTGAAGAAGGCCAAGGCCGATAGCGTCGCCGCCGCCAAGAAGGCTGCTGCCGAAGCCAAGAAGGCAGAAGAGGCCAAGAAGAAGGCAGAAGCCGCTGAAGCCAAGAAGAAAGCTGCTGAAGAAAAGAAGGCCGCTGCCGCCGCTAAGAAAGCCCAGCAGGATAGCATCGCCGCAGTGAAGAAGGCCAAGGCCGACAGCGTCGCCGCCGCCAAGAAGGCTGCTGCCGAAGCCAAGAAGGCAGAAGCAGAAAAGAAGAAGGCTGAAGCTGCTGAAGCCAAGAAGAAAGCTGCCGAAGAGAAGAAGGCTGCCGCTGCCGCAAAGAAGGCTCAGCAGGATAGCATCGCTGCCGTGAAGAAGGCCAAGGCCGATAGTGTTGCCGCCGCCAAGAAGGCTGCCGCCGAAGCCAAGAAGGCAGAAGAGGCCAAGAAGAAGGCCGAAGCCGCAGAAGCTAAGAAGAAAGCTGCTGAAGAGAAGAAGGCCGCTGCTGCCGCTAAGAAAGCCCAGCAGGATAGCATCGCCGCTGTGAAGAAGGCCAAGGCCGACAGCGTCGCCGCCGCCAAGAAGGCTGCCGCCGAAGCTAAGAAGGCAGAGGCCGAAGCCAAGAAGGCCGAAGCAGAAGCCAAGAAGGCAGAGGCTGAAGCGAAGAAGGCTGAAGCTGAGGCTGCTAAGGCTCAGGCAGAAGCAAAGAAGGCAGAAGCATCTGCTCCGGCCCCTGCTGCAAAGCCTGCCGAAGCACCGAAGGCTGCTGCACAGCCCGCGGCTAAGCCCGCTGCTGCAAAGCCCGCTGCACAGCCTGCAGCTAAGCCTGCAGCCGCGCCCGCCAAGAAGTAATTCTAGCTGGAATCCAGTTTCAAAAGGACGCCTGACGGCGCCCTTTTTTGTTGTTTTACCTCGCGTACCTAAAAAAACATTATATTTGTGACAGCACAAACGTAAAAATGCAGGTATGAATATGAAAAAATGGCTCGGAACGCTTATGTTGTTGTCTGTCATGGGCTTAATGGCGTGTGACGGAAATGGGGCGAACAAGGATGTCGACGATTGCGACGAAAACCCGGCGGACTGCCAGGTTCCGGACGATCCCGTTGACGGGGAAGAGTAGCTGGCCCCTTTACATTTTTTGTTTTTCCCCGTTGCAAGACGGGGGTCTTTATTCTATATTTGCGCAAGTTTAAAACGACAGAACTTTAGCTGGTCAAAGATGATTTTGCACATGATGAATAAGGCAAAGGCACCTTGCGGAACACACGGTTCCGAAGCAGTTAAAGTTTTTTCGTTTTCTGATTTTGATTTTGCTGAACCATTTGGTTCGGCATTTTTTTTACCCAGCGTCAAAGCGACGCACACCCCCTACGTCATCCTGAGCCCTGTAAGGGCGAAGGATCCAGTCCAACAGTTTAATACAAGAGTTTAATAATTAGTATCAACGGAGATAAAAAATGAAGATTGAAGGCATCGACAAAGTCCTTATCATCGGTTCTGGCCCGATCGTGATCGGTCAGGCTTGCGAATTCGACTATTCCGGCACCCAGGCTTGCAAGGCCCTGCGCGAACAGGGTTACAAGATTGTGCTCGTGAACTCTAACCCGGCTACCATCATGACCGACCCGGTCATGGCCGATGCCACTTACATCGAACCGCTGAACGTCGCCCGCCTCACCCAGATTATCGAAAAGGAACGCCCGCAGGCACTCCTCCCGAACTTGGGCGGTCAGACCGGCTTGAACCTCGCCTCAGCGCTCAGCAAGGCCGGCGTGCTGGACAAGTACGGCGTGAAGGTCATCGGTGTGAACCTCGACGCTATCGAACGCGGCGAAGACCGTGAAATCTTCAAGGAAACCATGCAGAAGCTCGGCATCGACACCCCGCGCTCCGGCATTTGCCACTCCGTGGAAGAAGCCGAAAAGATCGTTGCTGAAATCGGCTACCCGGTCGTCGTTCGCCCGGCATACACCATGGGCGGTGCAGGTGGCGGTTTCTGCTATAACGTGGAAGAACTCCGCACCATTTGCAGTAACGGTCTTGAACTCTCGATGACGCACCAGTGCCTCATTGAAGAATCCATCCTCGGTTGGGAAGAGCTGGAAGTCGAAGTCGTGCGCGATTCCAAGAACCAGATGATCGCCATCTGCTTCATCGAAAACATCGACCCGGTGGGCGTGCATACCGGCGACTCCTTCTGCGCAGCCCCGTTCCTCACCATCGACAAGAAGCTCGAAGAAGAACTGAAGGAAAAGGCCTTCAAGATTGTGGAATCCATCGGCGTGATTGGCGGTACCAACGTACAGTTCGCTCACGACCCGAAGACCGGCCGCGTGGTGATTATCGAAATCAACCCGCGTACCAGCCGCTCCTCCGCCCTTGCTTCCAAGGCTACCGGCTTCCCGATTGCCCTCATTTCTGCAAAGCTCGCCGCAGGCCTCACCCTCGACCAGATTCCGTACTGGCGCGATGGCTCCCTCGAAAAGTACACCCCGAGCGGTGACTACGTGGTGCTCAAGTTCGCACGCTGGGCATTCGAAAAGTTCCGCGGCGTCGATGACTGCCTCGGCACCCAGATGAAGGCCGTGGGCGAAGTCATGGCTATCGGCAAGACCTACAAGGAAACCCTCCAGAAGGCTATCCGCGGCCTCGAAAACGGTCGCTCCGGCCTCGGCTTTGCGAAGGACTTCAACAAGAAGAGCAAGGAAGAACTCCTCGAAATGCTCAAGACTCCGAGCTCCGAACGTCACTTCCAGATGTACGAAGCCATCCGCAAGGGTGCAACCGACGAAGAAATCTTCGCCGCCACCTACGAAAAGGCCTACTTCGTGCAGCAGATGCGCGAACTCGTGGAACTCGAAGAAGAAATGCTCAAGACTCCGGGCCGCCTCCCGGCCGACGAACTCCTCATCAAGGCCAAGAAGGACGGCTTCAGCGACAAGTACATCGCGAAGATTCTCGGCATCCGCGAAAAGGACGTGCGCAAAAAGCGTACCGAACTCGGCGTGGTCGAAGGCTGGTGCGCAGTGCCGGTGAGCGGCGTGAAGGACCAGTACTACTACTACAGCACCTACAACTGCAAGGACGAATCTACCGCCAGCACCAACCCGAAGAAGATTATGATTCTCGGCGGTGGCCCGAACAGAATCGGTCAGGGCATCGAATTCGACTACTGCTGCTGCCACGCTGCAATGGCTCTCCGCGAAATGGGTTACGAAACCATCATGGTCAACTGCAACCCGGAAACGGTTTCTACCGACTACGATACCAGCGACAAGCTGTATTTCGAACCGGTCTGCCTCGAAGACGTTCTCCAGATTTACCACAAGGAAAAGCCGGCCGGCGTTATCGTGCAGTTCGGTGGCCAGACTCCGTTGAACATCGCCCGCGCACTCTCCGACGAAGGCGTCAAGATTCTCGGTACGAGCATTGACTCCATCGATATCGCCGAAGACCGCGACCTGTTCCGCAAGATGATGGACCAGCTCGGCATCCCGATGCCGGAAAGCGGCATGGCCACGAACATCGACGAAGCCCTCGCTTGCGTCAAGCAGATCGGTGGCTACCCGGTGATGATCCGCCCGAGCTTCGTGCTTGGCGGCCGCGGCATGGAAGTCATTTACGACGAAAACATGCTCCGCGAATACGTGGCGAAGGCCGTGGGCGTGACCCCGGACCGTCCGCTCCTCATCGACCGCTTCCTCCACAACGCTTTGGAATGCGAAGCCGACGCGCTCTCCGACGGTGAACACGTTTACATCCCGTCCGTGATGGAACACGTGGAACTTGCCGGTGTCCACTCCGGTGACTCCGCCTGCATCATCCCGCCGGTGACCATCACGAAGGAAAACTTGGCAACCATCAAGGATTATACCCGCAAGATTGCCGAAGCCCTCCACGTTTGCGGCCTCATGAACATGCAGTACGCTATCGAAGACGGCAAGGTGTTCGTCCTCGAAGCGAACCCGCGCGCAAGCCGCACGGTGCCTCTGGTCTCCAAGGTTTGCAACACCCAGATGGCCCGCCTCGCGACCCGCCTTATGCTAGGAGCCAAGCTCGAAGATCTCAAGCTCAAGGACAAGAAGTTCAACCACCACGGCGCCAAGGAAGCTGTGTTCCCCTTCGACAAGTTCCCGAAGGTGGACCCGGTTCTCGGCCCCGAAATGCGCTCCACCGGCGAAGTGCTCGGCCTCTCCGACGACTACGCCCTGGCCTACTACAAGAGTCAGGAAGCCGCAGGTTCCTTCCTCCCGAACGAAGGTGCCGTGCTGATTAGCTTGTCCGACAAGGTGAACCTTGCGGACCAGGCTATCGAAGTGGGCAAGGAATTCGAAAAGCTCGGCTTCAAGATTTACGCTACCGAAGGCACCGCCAAGTTCTACGAGAAGGCCGGCGTCAAGTGCGAAGTGGTGAACAAGATTGCCGAAGGCCGCCCCAACGTCCTCGACATCATCCTGAACAAGCAGGTGAACCTCATCATCAACACGCCGTGGGCAAAGCGCGACGCCATCAAGGACGAAAGCGCCATCCGCAAGGCCGCCATCAAGTACAAGGTGCCTTACATCACGACGCTCGCCGGTGCCTACAACACCGTCAAGGGCATCGCCGCCGCTCGTAACGGCCACGGTGCTGTGAAGAGCCTCCAGGAATACCACGCTTCTATTGAAGAGATCTAATGCGAACGTCATCCTGAGTGCGTAAGCGCGAAGGATCCAGAACATTAAAGACCGTAGCAATAAAATGCTGCGGCCTTTTTTTGCATAAGTTGTTTATGAAATCATTTACATCTCGTCCGCGAGTTCTTTGGAAAATTCTTGAATGGACCGAACTGAGACCAGCGGAAAGTCGATGCTTTTCAGAATATCGAAATGCCGATTGTTAGAAACGATGTATTCTGCCATTCCGCCGTGGGCCTGTACATCTGCAGCTTGCGCAGGTGGGAGAGGTATGTGTCGTAGGTGTATTTCGACAGCGTGCTCGCCTTGGATTCCACAATCGCACGCGTCTCGGCGTAAAAGTCGCTCATTGGTTGTCCCTTATGGCTTACATGCGTTCAAAAGCCATCGTTTAGATTATCTCTGTACAAATGTACACTATTTTTGTGTAGTTGTCAATAGGTTCCTTAGTTTTTGACTTTTTTACGTCTTGTATTCCGCGATAGACTCCATCAACTTATCGAAGTCGCTTTTGTAATTGGCGTCGCGGATTATCCTGAATTTGTCGTATTCGCCTTCCGCGAATGCCTTGGCAATTTCGTGTGTGACCTTGCCCTTGTCCTCGAGAATGTCGCGCTCGTTGAATTGGAGAAATGCGTTTAGCTTTTCCACCCAGTCCTTCATGTACATGACCTGGCTGCGTTTCGCCTGCAGTTCGGCGAAGTCCAGATACATGGTGACAATCCTGTTCAGGGTGTCAATTTCTTCTTGCGACAGGTAGTTCTTGGCGATGGAAACGTCTGGCTTGCGTATGTCGCCGTTGGGGGCGTTTTTCCATGTCGTGAGCCCCATGTTCACCTTTTTGCTGTCTGCACGTGAGTATATGATTTCTGCTGCGGTCTGGTGCGTTACAGCATAATGCATCTTGTTCTGCACTGTTGCGAAGAAATCCTGCGTAATTTGGCTGTCAGGGCTGTAGTCTGCGCTGCATCGGGCGTAGATGTCCGTGATTTTTTGGTAAAAACGGCGCTCGCTAGCCCGGATTTCGCGGATGCGTTCTAGCTGCTCCTCGAAGTAGTCCTTGCCAAAGAAGTTCTGCGGATCCTTCAGGCGCTCGTCGTTCATGGCGAAGCCCTTGATTATGTATTCCTTCAGGACTTGCGTCGCCCAGATGCGGAACATGGTCGCCTTTTTGGAGTTGATGCGGTAGCCTACTGCGATGATAGCATCGAGATTGTAGATGTTGACGAACTTTGTTTGTTCCTTGCCAACCATCGCTCCATGGGGAGTGGTTGTTTCCATTTTGGAAACTACCACTTTTTCGTCCAATTCGCCATCGGCAAAGATATTCTTCAGGTGCTTTGAAATGGCCGCCTTCTGCACATCGAATAGTTCGGCCATCTTGGCCTGGGTGAGCCATAAGTTCTCGTTTTGCAACAGAATTTCGACCTTGACTTCTGCATTATCGGTTTTGTATAGTAAAATCTCTTTCATACTACACAAATGTATACTATTTTTGCGTGACTGTCAATAGGTTCCTTAAAAAATTTCCAATAAAGAAGCCCTGGAAGTGGTCGGTTCAGGGCGAAAAAAGTGATTTGTCTTTCATTCGTTAGTTTTTCTCTACCTTTTTCTCGATGCTTTTAATCGAGTCAAGGAAAGCTTTTTCTACCGAGGAAAGGGTCTTCTGTTGATACTTGCGATATTCGCCTGTAGCCTTGTCGACTGCTTGCTCGTGGGAAATGGAGCCGTTGCCTTGTAGAAGTTTTTCTCCGCCGGCGGTGAGTATTTGGTCCAGATGCTTGGACCAGTCGGACATGGTCATCGGCTCGTGCCGTTCTGCCTTGCGTTCGGCGAAGTCCAGGTAACCGGATACAATCTGCCCCATGGCCCGGAGCTCACGCTCGTCTAGATAGTTTTTGGCAATCAGCGCATCTTGAAGGCTTGGCTTGTCGCCGGAAAATGTTGTGAGCCCCATGAACGCCTTTTCTGCGTCAGCTCGGCTATAGATGACTTCTGCCGCAGTCTGTCCGTGTACAGCGAAGTGCATCTTGTTCTGCACCTTCTTGAAAAACATGATGGAAGTGTCGGCGTGCGGATCGTAGTCGATGCTTGTTGCGTAAATGTCGAGAACCTGACGGTAGAATACCTTTTCGCTGGCGCGGATGTCTCGAATCCGTGCCATGAGTTCTTGCCAGTAATTGCCTCCGCCCAACTTTTTTAGGCGATCGTCGTCCATCGTGAAGCCCTTGACAATATACTCCTTGAGGCGTTTCGTGGCCCACTGCCTGAACTGGGTGCCACGCAGGGACTTTACGCGGTAACCGACAGAAATAATGACGTCAAGGTTGTAGAAATTCACCTCGTGAGACTGCGTTTTGCCCTCAATCGCCCCATGCGGAGTGGTTATTCGGAATTTCCGAACAACCTCTTTTTCGTCTAGTTCTCCCTCTTTGAATACATTCTTTATATGCTCGTTTATGGTCGATTTAGACTTGCTAAACAGCACGGACATCTGGTCCTGCGTAAGCCAGGCGGTCTCGTCCTCAAAACGGACCTCAACGTTGATTGTTTCGTCGTCTGTCCTGAATATGACAATTTCGTTTTCCATTTCGTTTTTCATACTACACAAATGTATACTATTTTGACGCGGATGTCAATAGGTTACTTAAAAAATTTCCAATAAAGAAGCCCTGGAACGGTTGTTTCAGGGCGATGAGGAAAGTTGCCTTAGGCGACCTCTATGTCAAGTTTTCCTTCTGTGTACCGCTTGACAACGGAATTGAGTAATGTCTGGTAAGGTATGCCCACGCGTTCGGCTTTTGCCTTGAATGCCTCCAGGACGCCGGGGTCGAAGCTTGTACCGACCTTGGACTTTCTCGCTTTTTTTGCTGCACGTTGCTTTGAGGCCGCAATGGCCTT
>NZ_DDQF01000009.1:0-177 GCF_002342555.1 Fibrobacter sp. UBA2449 | reverse complement strand
GGCCTTTTTGGCTGCGTCTCGTTCGATTTCGTCAATTTTTCCCATTGTTTGTCCCTCAACTTGAAAGCGGTTGTCTACAATATATGATATTATCTAGATAATATCAAGATTTATTTTAAGAAAAGACCTTGTCCGAGCCCGGTGCTGGAGCGCCTGCTGTGGATCAGCCCTGCCGGA
>NZ_DDQF01000021.1:0-4104 GCF_002342555.1 Fibrobacter sp. UBA2449 | reverse complement strand
AAAAAAAGGACCATCCTATGGAAAGAAATATAATCAAAATCGACGAAGCCGGCCTCAAGGACGACCTAAAAACGCTCATCCGTGGCACAGTCGAAGACACGCTCAACGCCATGCTAGACGAGGAGGCGGCAGACCTCTGCAATGCCGAAAAGCACGAACGCTCCGAAGGCCGCAGGAACTACCGCAGCGGCCACTACCACAGGAAACTGCTCACGGGTGCGGGAGAGCTCGACATCGCCGTCCCGAAACTGCGCCTGGCCCCGTTCGAGACAGCCATCATAGAGCGCTACCGACGCAGGGAATCGTCCGTGGAGGAGTCTCTCATCGAGATGTACCTGGCAGGCGTATCCGTGCGTCGCGTGGAGGACGTCACCGAGCTTCTGTGGGGCTCCCGCGTAAGTGCCTCGACGGTGAGCAACCTGAACCAGAAGGTGTACGGCAAGATCGAGGAGTGGCGTAACCGCCCGCTCACCGGGGAATACCCCTACGTGTTCGTGGACGGCATCTACTTGAAGCGCAGCTGGGGCGGCGAGATGACCAGCGTGTCGGTGCTGGTGGCCATAGGCGTGAACGGCGATGGCTACCGCGAGATCCTCGGCGCGGCGGAAGGTGCGAGCGAGAGCAAGGAATGCTGGAAATCGTTCCTGCTAGGCCTGAAGGAACGCGGCTTGAAGGGGGTGCGGCTGTTCACCTCGGACAAGCACCTGGGCTTCCTGGAGTCCGCATCGGAGGTCTTCCCGGATGTCAAATGGCAGCGCTGTACGGTTCACTTCTTCAGGAACGTGTTCACGAAGGTGCCACGCAACAAGTTCGCCGCAGTGGCCGCCCTGCTCAAGGCCACCTACGCCCAGGAGGACCGCGAAGCCACGCTAGCCAAGGTCAAGGACGTTGAACGCAAGTTGCGCGAGATGAAGCTGAACTCGGCCGCGGACATGTACGCTAAGGGAGTTGGCGAAACGCTGACATACCTCGAGTTCCCCAGCCAGCACTGGCGCAATATCCGGACGAACAACATCCTCGAACGGCTGAATCGCGAGATACGCAGAAGGACTCGTGTTGTCGGCTGCTTCCCGGACGGGGAATCGGCCCTTATGCTTGTCTGCGCAAGGCTAAGGCATGTCGCTTCGAAGGAATGGGGCACCAAGAGGTACCTGAACATGAAACACCTATACGAGCAGGAAAAGGAAAACGAACTGAAACGGGAACTGGAAAAGAGCAGAAAGAAAGGAAATGTAGCCTAAATCTGATGTTGGAACAAACTATTTTTGCGAAAAACCCTTGACACTACCGAAAAATTTAATCACTAAAGAATATCTGACTTCGGATAGTTATGTTAATTTGATGATTGATATTCTTAATAGGGTGCATTCTCTTAACACAATTCAAAAGCGCAAATCTGTTGCGGAAATTTATAAGAGTGTGTTACAAAAACGGCTTGAATATGAAGACTCTGATGAAAGATTGTTTGTAGATGCTCTTGCTAAAATAAATGTGCAGGAAATAATAATCTTGAATTTTATGAATCAATTTGAAAGTTCTTTGAAAACAATTGATTCATGGGCGAATTTTTATAATTTGTATTCAAAAAATAATACGGATTTTCCATTAGAGAAATATCGGTTCAGATTCTTTGCTACACAATTAGAACAATTGGGCTTGGTCTTTTGTTCTGATTTGTCGGGATACGATAAAAGAGGTTCCTTTATGATATTCAAAGAATCGGATGAACCTGATGAATCAGGTGCCGGCGTAACCCCTATGGGCAAAAGATTTCTTGAATACATGGAAAAATAAAACTTGTGATGAGTGATGATTGCTTTTTTCTAACCCGCTGGGGTATTTGTGGTAAAAAAAGAAGTGAAGTCTCGAGTTCCGCGTCTGCGTTAGGGATGGAAGCCCGAAGGGCCGGGAGGGCCGCTCGTCAAATGCGCTCGGCCCTCTAGGCGGAAAAATTGCGGCGTGAGGCCGCAATTTTATGCCGCGAGAGCCCGCCCCCGGCCCTGGCCGGGGAACGCCCTGAACTCAATAATATCAGCCGCGCCGTCGTCGACCAGCGGGATTCCATTCACAATGCCGGGCTGATTCCCCCGTGCATCATCGGGAAGAGGGGGTGAGAACTGGATTATCGCCCGCTGCTAGGGGAGATTCTGTAGAAGGAACACAACAGAGGGGCTAACGCCCCTCTGTCGTGTTTTTTTTTACAGAAAAAACTCATTTTGACACTTTGTGACAAAATGGGAATGTATATTTAGGGTGTAATACAACGGGAATGGTTGTTTCCGTTTTGTAAATTTGGTATATTTGGCGAGTCATGGCAGAAACTCAAGAGAAGAATCTGACTGAATCCGAAGAGGACAAGAACTGGTCTGTGGCCTTTGATATGGGGCGCGAAATGGGTCTTGAGGAAGGCAAGGAAATTGGGCGCAAAGAAGCGTTCGATATGATTGTCGATAGGCTCTTTTATGACAAGTTCGATTTGTCGAATACGATTCAGTGTGCGGAAACGTTTATCAAGAGATTTAACGAATCTTTCGCTGATTACTCCATAGCGTCCGCAAGGATTGGCGTAGCTCCGTCTTCGTCGATTCCTACTGCGTTCTTTGTTCTGGATGTTCCTGAAAATATTTCCGATGAAGATGACAATAGAATTGACGCCCTGAAGAGGGAAGTCGAACTTTCTTTCGCCAAACGTAATCCTGGGCACCCGGTTTGTGTCTGGAGCGTTGAAAAAAGCTCTGTAGATATGAATTCGGTAGAGTCCGACTTTCCATTCTACAGGAAGATTGTCTAATGCCGACTTTTATCGAACACGAGGCGCAGGCTGCGTCAAATCTCGCTTTTGTAGATGAAATTTTTAAACTTTCCGACGATAATGGCCTACGTTTCCCGGATTGGTATGCGACTGTGTGCTTCTATACGGCGGTCCATGTCATAGAAGCTGAAATTTACCAGATGGCTACCGTTTATTACAGTTATAACGGGAAGCCGATGGCGTTGACAGGCAAAATCAGGCATTCGTCGGATTTTAAGCTGTTTCTTGGAAGGACGACGCTTCCTACTTCGCCTCATTTTTACAGGCGGTTGGTCGTGGATGATTCTAGAAACGGATTTACGGCAGATGTATCCGCTGCATATAATTCGCTTTACGAGTATTCGTGCAAGGCACGCTACGAGTGTTTCAAAAAATGCCACAAGAACGTGAAACGCTCTAGAGAGGCTATCGACAAGATTGTCGCTTTCCATAAAAGCAAGTATGAGTCGTCGCTGTCTTGACCTCGGCTTGCGGTCTAGTTAGACTAATTTGAAATTTTCTCCGCATTGTTAGTTTGTTTGAAATGAAGAAAAGTAACAAGAATCCGATGAGATAGGCTTCTTGACGTCCGCATCTCACGTTAGGCCTCCAGCCACTTGGCAACTTTATACGACACTTGGACATTTATGTCCTTAGTGGAGTTATCCTCTTTGGGAAGTTGCCTTAGTGGCTGTGGCCTGCGTTAGGGATGGAAGCCCGAAGGGCCGGGAGGGCCGCTTGTCAAATGCACTCGGCCCTCTAGGCGGAAAAATTGCGGCGTGAGGCCGCAATTTTATGCCGCGAGAGCCCGCCCCCGACCCTGGTCGGGGAACGTCCGTAATTGTACAAATAGTTGAAAAAATCTCTCTGACCTATTGACAGACCGATTCTGTTTGTTTATATTTGATGGTGAACAAATGTGCATTATGTTTGCCGAAACGGAGTCTCCGTGGGTTGCATATTGCGAAATGGTCTATAAAAATGTATATTAATTGTGGAGGTCTATCATGCGAGTGATTTCACAGGAATTTAGGCAGATGCTGAAGAAGAGCGATGTGTTCGCTCTGTTTTCGAGTTCTCGCAGGCCCGACCATTCCAAGTTGGATAAGGAAGTCGAACAGTTCGAGAAGTGGATTGCCGATGAGCATGCAAAAGACCGCCGCCTGCTGCTGGAGGCTTCCGGCAAATGATTGTCGAGTTTTCCGTCATCGACACCAAAGATTTTACTATCGAACATTTGTTCGATAGCCCCGAAAACCAGGATTTGATTGCGAACTTTCAGGCGACAAACGAGAAGATGTAAATTTCTTTCT
>NZ_DDQF01000014.1:5333-9126 GCF_002342555.1 Fibrobacter sp. UBA2449 | reverse complement strand
TCGAAACTCTTTCATCATGCTGTCATAATCCACTCCACTTTCCAACTGAACGGACATACCCTTTGCAAGCATCATAAGCATCTGAAACACTAATTCTGCATCCTCCGGGTGTCTGAATTTTTTATAATCCCGCTCATGCAGAACAAGCGATGCGATATATTTTTCATTTGCTTCTGAAAATATGGCACTTTTCAATTCAGGCGTTGGTTCCGCTGCCACACTTGCAATAAACGACGCAATATGCGGGTGCTTTTTTAAGTTTTCCACTTTCATAACGCTGGCTTCCCATACACGGTCAAAGAAATCCGTAGTTTCCTCCAATGCACTCGTGTTATAGGCTTGCTTCATTTGGGCAGCGCAGTAATCAAATAAATACTGGTAAAGTGTCTGCTTATTTCCAAAATACTGGAATATAGACGCCTTTGAGATACCTGCCGCTACCGCAATATCATTGATCGACGCTTTTTCATATCCATGTTTTGCGAAACAGGCCAGAGCCGCGTTGCGTATGGTATCCTGCTTTTCATTTGATAGAGCAAGAAATTTTTCCATGGTAGCACCCCTTTCTAAATAACCGTTTCGGTTATCAACGAACAGTATAGCAAAAATAACCGAAACTGTCAATGCTTATTTGTACCATTATGAGGGAACGCACTCTTGGCAAGCAGGGCAAGTGTAGCCACACTTGCTATTTTTGCATCCCGTGGGGGCTGCAAAAACGCTTGTTGGGGAGGCTCCCCAAACCCGGCACTTTGGGACAAGTTGTCCCAAAGTCTGTTGTCTGCGTCACCGTTGCTTATCGCTCCTGTTCCTTATTCTTGCGCTCGTCCGACAGTCCGAGCAGATGATCGATATTCGCCTTGACCGCCACGGCCTCCCGCATTTCCTGCTGGGCCGCCCGGTACTCGGCATAGAGGACTTTTTTCCGCGCCGCAAGTTTGCGGCGCTTTTCTTTTAGCGCGTCCATCTTCGGGAGCTTTTCTCCGTCCAGCAGCTCATTGAGCGCCGCCTTCGCTGCCCGGTAGTCGGCCAGCTCCGGGCCATGCTCGGCCAGATATTTTTTGCTATACCGGGCCGCCTTGTACCCCTCGAACATGGGCCGGGACTTGGCGTATTGCACCACGGCCTCCATCAGCGCGGAGGTCTTGGCAAGGTCGGCCTCGGTCTGGCGCAGCTCCCCGGCCAGAGCGTGAAACCGCTGGGCCGCACCGTCTGCTTGTGCGGCAAGCTGGTCGTATTCGGTGAGCTGGTGCTCCTGCAAAAACATGAGGGCCGCCGCCATCTGTTTGAGGTTATACACCCTTTACTGCCCCGAAGGGCATAAAAATCCTCCAAGGGCTTTACCCTAAAGATAAACAAAAAGAGGGTGAGCTGTTCAGCTCATCCTCTTTAAGTGGAGCCTCCCGGACTTGAACCGGGAACCAACGGGTTTACGTTCGTGATGCTTTCGCACCTCCGTGGACTATGTCTTCGCCATGCCCTTGCGGGTTTAGGCGTGGGAGGCTTGCGCGGTCATTAAGCAGGCTCTACTGCTCCGCTAGTCTCTACACCTTCCAGGAGTGTACCCCTGGCTCGGCTCGGCGTTGCCGTGCAGCGTTTCCGCTGGTTAGGTTTCACCGATTTCTTCCCATTCGCATCCAGCTCTTTCAAGCTGGTGCCACAATTTTTATGAGTCCGACGCTCTAACCGATTGAGCTAAGGCTCCGAGCGCAAAGATAGTAAAAATCGGATTTTTTCAAGTGAATAAATCATATTTTGTGCAAAAAAGAGACCGAAGGCGGCTCCTACTGCCGCCTAAGACTAGAGATACATCGCTTTCACTTGAGCCTTGATTTTTTCATCGGCATCGGACTTCGACAGGTAGTCGCGTATCAGGTCGGGAAAATTGTAGGGCGCCCACTTGCACATATAGGCGGCGACCATGCGGAAGAAATCGGTCTCGACCTGCTTCTCGACGGTCTGCGCGTATTCCTCGCACACGAACCGTTCCGCCATCCAGAATTTCCCCGCATTTCCATTCCCAGCTTCAAAGGGACATTCCTTCTCGCCCTTGTAAAAGCTGCACAGAGTTCTGTAATTCATTGTTTGCCTCGCTTTAAAAATAGCTTTTGTACTATTGCTGCAAGCTGTTCTTGAGCATGTTCACCACGCCATCTATCCAGGAACGGTTCACCTCGTAGCCCGACGCACAGCGCGTCAGATAGCCGCGTACCTTCTTCTCCACGTCCGCGATTCCGTCGAACACGTCGAAGCAGTAATCTCCATCGGCATCCAGTGGCGAACCGCGCCCGGAAATTCTGTCTTGGATGCTGCATGCGTAATAGACTCGCGGGTAGTCGAGGGCGCATTTCAGCTCCACATAGCGCCTGTAGCCCTCTCCCTGCCTGAATGTCTGCACATTCTCCACATAGACTCCGCAGTCGTTCTTACGGGCGCAAAGCCATGATTTACACCATGGCCTTGCATTGTTCGCTTCGCTTGCGGAATCCAGGATGGAAAAGAAATCCAGCTGTCCTTCCGCCATCGTCACCCCTCCAGCAATCGAACTTTATCGCGTTCAGGCTGAACAGCCAAGCCGCCCCAGGTTCCATGCACTTGACCAGCGTCGTCAATAAAATCAACAACTCCGACCTTTCCCGTGTACTGGGGTTCGCCTACCATTTCGAGAATCTCAATCTTGTCTCCGATTTTCAAATTCATGTTCAGCCCTCCTAGCAATATTCGACCTGCGTCAGCACCGGGTAGCCTTTCGGAAACAGCTTGGTACAAAGTTTTTCCACATGTTCGGAAACGTAATATACATCTTCGTCGCTCAATGTGGTAGTCTCTCCGTCCTTATTTTTTACGACCAGGAGATTGCCGACAAACATAGGCGAACCGAGATTGTCGATGGCACTGATTTTCGCGGGCTGCTTGAAAAGACCTTCGTCGTCGCAGATAATGTCGAAGACCTTCTTGCCGATTTTCCGTTCCTGAATGTCAATCACGGTACACTGCAATTCGCGGTAATAGTCCGCGAGCTTGTTTTCAATTTCGACCGCCTTGTGGGTCTCGTTGATAACGTCGATTAGGTATGCTTTTATCTTCATTGTTTTTTTCCTTTAGGTTAGTGTCCACTTGTTTTGGATTGCATCGTAAACAACAGCGAAGCCAAGCCTCAAGGCGAGTTCCTTGAGCGCGAGCAGCTTCGCCGCTGCGGTGTCGGCTTGCGCCAGCGTGTACCTTTCCATGGTTCCGTTGACGCTTTTCTCTGCCATCTTTTGAAGTTCGTCGGATTTCTGATTGAACTCGTTCATCATCCGTTCAAGCTGTTCTTTCACTTTTGCCCTTTCCATCGCTATGCCTCCACGCTTTCTTCTTCGGGTTCTTCTTCAATCGCTTTTTCGATTTCTTCTTCCAGTTCCTCCATCGCCTTCTCGATGCCCTCATCAAGCAAGTAGCAGCGAATCGTCACATCCGCCCATTCGGCGCCTTTCTCGATGGCGTTGCACTCGCAGCAGAACTCGGTCATGGCCTCGCCAAGCAAGTCCCAGTTCCCCGCGATATTCTGCTCTGCCTCATAGCTGGAGAACGTATAGGAACCCGAAGCGTTGCCAGTGACGGAATCGTCAACCCAGAACGCATCGCGGAATTTCTCTTTCAGCGTTTCCTTGGACATTCCCTTCACGTCGTGATACCCAAGGTATTCCTTGATGGCTGTCACGCAGTCGTCCTTGATGTTTTCGTGGTAGTCGTAGCTCATGGTTTTACCTCTCAAAAAAAGAGAGGCTCGCCGTTTGGCGAGCCTCGATGG
>NZ_DDQF01000014.1:0-5305 GCF_002342555.1 Fibrobacter sp. UBA2449 | reverse complement strand
TCTAGTCAACATTATGGTCATTTTTAAAACTATTTAGTGCTCTTTTGTTCACTGCTTAATATACCTAATTTAGTTAGGTTTGTCAATGGCCGTACAAAAAAAATTTTGACGGTCTTTACCCCCTGGTTCAACCTGTTATTTTTTTGTAAATTTTTGACGTCTGGGGATGAGCAAAAAGCTCAAAACCAGGTCACAAAAAGTGGGCTTTTTAAGGCAAAAACAGGGTTTTAAATTGTGAGCTTTTTGTGAGACGTTAATCGAAAACCCAGTATCTACGCGGGACAGGGCAGAGCAGCGGACTCATAACCCGCGGGTTCCGGGTTCAAGTCCCGGAGGTCCCACGAAAACGCCATCCTTCCAAGGTGGCGTTTTTTATATATATTGAATACATGCAGCCCCAAGCACTCAGACTTTCAGAGATTACGATTAGCAACCTTCGTTCCATCCAGCGGCAGACATTCCCGTTGAGCGGATTCACCGCCCTCATCGGCTACAACAACGCCGGAAAGACGAACATCCTGATGGGCATCCGCTGGCTCCTGTCCAAGTTTTCGCTCGACATTTCCTTCTTTGACGACCCGAACCAGCCCGTCGAAGTCGAAGGTGTTTTCGAAGGCATCACCGAAACCGTCCTCAACCGCCTGGGCGAAGAGAAGGCCGCCGAGATCAAGCCGTTCCTTTGCGCCGAAAGGCTCCGCATCAAGAAGATGCAGCGCGTCCCCGGCGAAAATCCCGAAAACGCCGAGATGTGGGTATTCACCCCGAGCAACCACCGGAACGAGAAGCGCAAGGAATGGACGCGCGCGACGGAAGAATTCCGTCACGCCTTCCGGCGCATGTTCCCCGAACCCATCGCCATCTGGGACTTCGAAGGCAACCGCGTATTCACCAAGCTCCTGCACGAAATCTTCAAGCCGCTCGAAAGGCGATTCGGCGGCGAGTTCAACGACATCCTCAGCCGTTTCAGCGAGATGCTGAGCCCCCACAGCGAGAACCAGGCCGCCGAAATCCAGAGCTTCGACCACGACGTGAACGAGATGCTCAAACCGCTGTTCCCGAGCGTTCGCGTGGAACTCGACATCCCCATCCCGACCCTCGAGACCTTCCTCAAGACGGCGACCCTCAAGGTCATCGACGAGGACGACGGGTTCGAACGCGACATCAACCGCATGGGCGCAGGCTCCCAGCGCGCCATCCAGATGGCCCTCGTGCGCTACCTCGCCGACATCAAGAAACACCACAACAACCATTACCTGAGCCGCACCATGCTGCTCATCGACTCGCCCGAGCTCTACCTGCACCCGCAGGCCGTGGAACTCACGCGCGTCGCGCTCAAGAACCTCTCGAACGAAGGCTACCAGATCATCTACGCGACGCATTCCGCGCAGATGGTGACAAGCGAAGACGTGAGCACCTCGCTCCTTATACGCAAGAACAAGGAGAAGGGAACGTTCATGCGGAAGCGGATGGAAGACGCCGTGCACCAGGTCATCCAGGATGCGCCGAGCCAGCTGCAGATGCTCTTCAGCCTTTCGAACAGCAACGAGCTCCTGTTCGCCGACTACGTGCTCCTGACCGAAGGCAAGACGGAATGGCGCGTGCTCCCGGCACTTTTCGAACGCATTACCGGCAAGAGCTTCGCTCTCATCAAGTGCGCCCTCGTGCGCCAGGGAGGCGTGAGCAACACGCGCAAGAGCATGCAGGTCCTCTCGGCGATGGACATGCCCGTGCGCGCCATCGTAGACCTCGACTACGCATTCACCACGGCGACCCGCGACGGCTTCCTCGATTCAAACGACCCCGATCTCAAGACCTGCCGCAACCTCTTCCGCGAGCTGGCGTTCCACCAGCACCTGCGCCTCGTGAACGGCGTCCCCGTAAACAAGCACAGCAACATATCGGCCGCGAAGGCGTATGCCATGATGGCCGCGATGCCCGAGGCGGAGAAGCCCATCAAGAGCATCCACATGAAGCTGCGCAACCAGGGAATCTGGGTGTGGACAAAAGGCGCCATCGAAGAACACCTCGGGCTCGAAGCCAAGAACGAGGCGACCTGGAGCGGGTTCATCGAACGCTGCAAGGGCCAGAACTTCGTCAAGAACCTCCCCGACTACGACGGGATCATGGCGCTCTGCCAGTGGATTATCGACGGGAGTCGGGATACCTAACTAGAAAATCCCGATGTAACTGCTTGTCGCCGTACTTGTCCTCGGCGCCTTCTTTCAAATCGCCGGCGGTATAGCCGCTCGACACGCGCTGCAGGCAAACCAGGCGGCTCGATTCGTCGTAGGTAAAATGGATGCGGAACGTGCGGTAGGCAAGCACTCCCGTTTTTGCATTTTCGTCAACGGTCAGGCGCCGGCGCGAACTGTCGAACACATCCTTCGAGAAGTTCCCGCGGGAAAGCTGCACGCGCGCAAAGCTTTCCAGGTCGAATTCGCTATGTTCTGCAATCCAGCGGTTCTGCGACGCGAAGGGTTCCGCGACCCGGACATTCCACAGGTCGCCTTCCTGTTCCTCGACCCAGCCCGCACGCGCATCCGGGAAGGCGTCCGCCATAGGGATATACGGCTTGATGTCGAGCACCGGGGTGCCGTTCAGCAGGTCAGCCTCGTCTACATACAAAGTAAGACCTTCGATTTTAAGCAGACGTACACAGCTAAGCCCGATAGGGTTCGGGCGGTAAGGGCTACGGCTGGCAAAGGTTCCCACGCGGTCCTTCCCCTTGGGCGGTACCGGCGGTCGCGTCGTCGGGCGCCAGCCCTCGTTCTCGTGGAACTGGAATATGACCCAGATGCGTTCGAACCCGTCCAGGTCGCGGAGCGCCATCTCGAAGTTCTGCCCCGCATTCAGCTCGATGCGGCCAGGATGCCCCGCGAACAGGCGCCCCTGCCGAGGGGCGTCGTACTTATAAACGGCATCGCCGTAGAATGTACCGATTGGGATGAACCGCATAGCAGAAAATATAGAAAGAGCCCCTGCTCAGCATCAGATTATCTTGGCATAGCCCAATGTCACCGTTGTTGAACACCCTGATGGGCTTGTTGCATACAAACTAACCGAGTTATCAAACCCCGCTTGCAATTATGGGGAAACTTACATGACCGCTATCAAAAGTCTTCCCTACTTCCCAGACTCCGATGAGTCATCTTTCGGCAGGCGACTTAAAACATAGGTTCGCACGGAATTCATAAGTTTTTCAGCCTTTTGCACATGCTTAGGCTTCATCAACCGGCACACAGAGTCTTCGTGGTCCCCGACCTGCATGTAGCGGGCCTTCCTGGAGAGATTCTGCAGCAACATGTAATCTTCGAACTTGTCTCTCGGGAACCTAAGGTCGGTAAAACTACCTTGCGGATGAAGGATACTCTTTATCTTTTCGTGCGAACAGAATCCAGACTTGATGGAAACGGACACAAAAGCATTCACATAATGAAGCGCGACATAAAAACTCGCGGTTACCCACCAGTCACAAAAGCGATCTTTGTCAATCGACTCCAAAAATTCTTCGTTATGGCGAGCCTTGGCAAGATAATCACTTCGATTCATTGTCGATTACCTTAACATAATGCGAAGGAACGGGCACGCAATCGGACTTCTCAACAACCGTCGCGGAAACAGAAAAACCGAGTTCTTCCATTTTCAGGTTCGCTACGGAATCCGCATAGAGCACGGAACGCATCGACGATTCGTCGTCGTCCTCAACCTCGGCCCATATATACAGTTTGCTCCGGGAAATGTCGACGGCGAGCTTCCTGAGCTTCACGTTTTTCTCCACTCGGAGGGCAAGCATGAATTCCTCGAACGCCTTGTTGGCACAAGCCACATTAGAAGCAACGCGGTTGCTGCGCATCATCGGTTCAAGATTTTTATTGATGGCAGCGCTCCACATCTGATATTCGTTCTCACTCATTCCCTTCACATTGTAAAGGAATTCAGTAACGTTCAGCTTCGAGACTAGGTCAGAAAAGAACTCATGAGCCTTCTGGTCGGCAACAGAACCCGATTCTGCAGTCTCCCCTTTAGCGACATTTTCTAAAACTTCTGCCATATTAAGCCCCTTTTGTCAACGCCAAATATACCAAAATTATAAAACAAAAACAACCAAACCCATTATACGTCCCTAAATATACATTCTAATTTTGTCACAAAGTGTCAAAACGGGTCTTTTTTTAAAAAAACACAAAAAAAAATATTTCGCGGGGGCGCGTCAGCGACCCTGCGGGCATCTTGCGCCCCGCATCCAGCAACTGCCCTACCTCAGCGGGTTCTTGTCGCTCTTGTACCACTTCATGAACTCGGCGATGCCGTCGATGAATCCCTTGTCGACCACAACCCACTAATTCGACAGCAGCATCAAATCAAAATACATCATGCGGGTATGCAGTTTTGCAACCGATTCGATTTTGCGGTACTCGCATTCTTGCTGTTCCGAAGAGAACATATACTTAAAGCCGTTTGCCTCGTAGAATGCAAGCGGGACCGGCTGGTTGTACGCATCAACCACCAGATACCGGCAGCCCGTCTTGTTATCAGGATCAAGATAGTACCAGATTCTAGAAAGGCCATTTCCCTTCGGCTTTCAGTTTGGCAATTCGTGCAGTGTTACGCACGTCGAAACCGCTCCATTCGGCGCGCTGCCGAGTGAAGTCGATGGAACCGCGGCTCCGTTCTGCCGCCTCCGCATTTTTTACGAAAGTCTCGGCAGCCACTCCCGTCAGAATCGGGATATTGCTAATTGGTAAAGCCATTGTCCACACCCACTAACAAAATATACATTCGTCAAGACAAAAGCCTTTTCAAGGCTAAATAACTTGGTACATGAAGATGCAGCCCTCGTCGTACTTTGGCTTAACATGACGCTGCACGAACTTTTCCTGATGTTCCGGAAGGCGGGAGAATCCCATCGTATGGTAATGCTCAATCAGCTTTTCTTCTGGCAGGGCGTAGATATACAGGGCGCTAACGCCGACATAGACCGACATCCTTTGCACAATCGGTAAAACAAACTTCTTGAATGTATAGAACCCCAACTTTTGCGCTTCGGGGTGCAAATCCTTGTAGAGTTTGTTGATGGCAAAATTTGCAAGCTCTATGGCAGGGACGGAATCGAAACTATCGTCCTGAACCTGAATGGTAATAAGCCCCGTCCTCAAAGAAAAATAAGCGACTAATTCCCCCGACAAGGCGTCCTTGACAAGGTAGGTTCGGCTACAATTGTTCTCTTCGTCTTCCACGGACTGGATCTTGAGATAATCCTCAAGACCGGCGGCATCGTTTGTCGATTAGGCAAGTCTTTTTCTGT
>NZ_DDQF01000002.1:142343-145710 GCF_002342555.1 Fibrobacter sp. UBA2449 | reverse complement strand
CCAAGCTCTGAGTTAAGTAGCTTGATATCGTTGGACGTCTTCACAAAGGTATTGTTAGACAATAAATTTATAGATACATTTAAAATGGCCATGCAACAAAAATAATTGCACGACCATAAAAAAACTTATTTTTGGAACAACTTTTTTTAACTCAGCTTGCAGGAGGCGCAAACAAAACTGGCCACCTAGAATAGCGAGTTTTATGAAGGAACATTGCCCAAAAAGCCCAAGCAAAACCAGGGCCGCAATTTACCAATGCTATCCAAGAAACCCCGTAAAAGAAAGATTCCGGACGATCCCAAAACATCACCGCCAAGAAAAGGTTAAAAAATGCGCAAACGGCTATACCGACCACCCACACACTGGACGCATACTCGCCAATTTTGGTGTCGTAAAGACGCTTACCGTCAATCCAGTCATTGCTCACATAGAATGTGTAAAGATAATACGGGAAAAACGCGAATAAATAGACAATAAAATTGTCGGTCCATACAGGAGCCAAAACACCCGCCAAGAACAGGACAAACGGAACGACAGCGCAAAGCGTAAAAATTTTGCGTTTCGAGACGGTCTTTCCAACAACGTCCATCTTTTTGTCATTTACCATTTTCATTTTAAGCCTCCCTACACCTATAATATATGCAAAAATCATGTCAAAAACCAAAAAAAAATTGCGCAAAATTCGACTTTTCATTATTCCAAGTTGTATCTTATAGGGGCTCTTTATGAGCCGAGATGAAACATAAAGAACGGAACCTCCTATCAGGACTTTGCGAACGACATCATTCCGACCCTAAAGAAAAGGGGATGGTGGGGTGATGTCAACGCCGTCAACCCTGAAACAGGAAAAACAAAACAAATCGTAGTAGACCATCGCCGTTTAAGGACCATATACGGCACAAACATGAAAACCGCATACGATGCCGGCAAATACAAGGAGATGATGGATGAAGCCGACATCGCACCATATTGGCGATTCGTAGCCATCCCCAAGGGACCGCTGAACCCGCATCCGCGAGAAAGCCACGCGGCTCTGCACAATATGGTTCTCCGGTACGATGACCCGTTCTGGGAAGTTTTCTTCGGACACAAGGGATGGAACTGTCACTGTTCGACAAAGTCCTATACAAAGCAGGGCATTAAGAAACTGTATGGAAAGCCAGCCGATGAAGTAGTCCAGAAGAGCAAACCCGAAAATTTTGTAAGCAAGACCGAGACCATTCAGGGCAAGCAGATAACCACCCGAGGCTATAAGGTCGGCGGCAAGGAAATTTACCCCGATGCTGGTTGGGACTATGCCCCCGGAGCCTACAGTTACAGGCACCAGGAATACCTGAAACAGACCATCGACATGATTGATGGAAAGGATGCAAAGTACGAACTCACCAAACAGCAAAAGCAGGAAATACAGAAAAACTTCAAGGAAATGGTGAAAATCGACGCTTCCGTAGATAGGGTTGAATCACAATATAAATCGATGGTTGCCGCCGGAATTTTGGAAGGTGCCGTAGAGACTTTCTGCCAGAAAAATTTCAGCCAATTAAAATCGCCTATCATAACGTTTGACCAAATGAGAATAAGGCACACTCTACGCGAAGCGGAAAAACATACCGGATTAACAAAGGAAACGCTAGAAAAGGTGCCTGAACTTCTGGACGAATACACTCCAGCTTACAAGATTGACTCAAACAATGGTCAAGTTTTCTTCTTCTCGAAACCTTATGAGATTGTTGAAAACGGAACGAAGAAGAGAAAAAGAAACAAAATCGTTATTGGCTTTGATGAAAGAACAAAAACGATGACCTACAAAACCGGATATGTCGTTGATGATCGAGATTATTACGAAAATCACAAACCAATAAAAAAATAGGATATGTCAATGGACCGTCGTCTTCCCATTATACGATGAGCATAGCTTAGTATGACCACCCAAGTGTCCGGCTTTTACACTTACTCACATATCCTATACCCCTAATATACCACTTTTTCTGGAGAAATGCAAATGATAAATGCTGAAATCGATGACAAAAATTGCAAAATCACGCTAAAAGGCATCGATAACAAGGCAAAAGACATGTCCACGGCAATGAAAATCATCGCCAAGGACCTGCAAAGCTCCATCGAATACAACTTCGAGGTAGGCGGTCGTTACAGTTCCAAGGACTCCTATCTTATAGGGGCTCTTTATGAGCCGAGATGAAACTAAATTTGCCTATGTCTACGTCTGCATTGATAAAATCTGACATTTCCTATTGACTTCCGTTAAAAAAAGATGTATATTGTAAATGCGCCCGGTGTGATAGTCATGTCCTAATACCCATCGGGCGGCCCCGTGAGACATGAAAAACCGGGGCTAGCCTTTACAGGACTCCTTCACCGCGAAGGAGTCTTTTTTTATCCAAGACTTCCCTTTATACCTTCCTTTAGAACTTTATCCGTTCTGTATGCGGTCCACATCTGGAGCCTTCCGCCTATGCCCTTGACCACGAATTTTAGAGGCTTGATCTTGTTGCCATTTCCGAACACGCCGATGAGCAGCAGCGATATTGAACTCTTTCATCTTATAGGGGCTCTTTATGAGCCGAGATGAAACAACAACAACAACAAGGACCTACAAAATGAAAAAGATCGTCTCCATCCTCCTCATCGCTCTCTCCGGCCTCATGATTACGGGCTGCTCCCTTCCTTCGGCTCCCGAAGATGACGGGCCGCAGTTCTGCGTCGAGAAGACAATAGGGCTCAAATGGTATGACGTCGACGTGGACGGAAAATATCACAGCTACAAGAGCGAGTTCCTTCGTCAGACAGGCTGCTCTCAGCTTAAAGGATGCTCGAACATGGCTTTCATCCAGGTCTGCGAATAATAACGCTACATCAGCTGCAAGAAGCCCTGGGGATCGAACTTCACTTCGTATCGCGTGCAGGGCATGACGTTCTCGAAGTCGATGAAGCCTATCGGGTACAGGCTGTCGACTCCGTTCGGCGACTTCTGGACGCCTATCTTATAGGGGCTCTTTATGAGCCGAGATGAAACGGTGAGAAAATGATTACAAAAGATGACGCTATAAAATTTGCAGAGAAAGAAAAAAAAGACAACAAATACTTTTCATACGAGTTTTTAAAAAAGACCGACAAATATGGTTATGTTTTTCTTTTTCACGTAGATGACCCGTCAGACAAGACGCCGATGCCGACTGGCATACCTCTAGTCGCCGGAGTAAATGACAACGGACTGAAGTACATCTACGACGAAGACGTGAATCTTATAGGGGCTCTTTATGAGCCGAGATGAAACGTAAAAATGCTGAAAACCTAAAAATGTAGGACTAAACACCTTAAAGCACCCCGTTTAGTCCTATGCTGGAGG
>NZ_DDQF01000002.1:0-142267 GCF_002342555.1 Fibrobacter sp. UBA2449 | reverse complement strand
GCAGTTCGCGCCACAAAACAGCCAGCAATTCTGCGCGCGATAGGACTAAACACAGCAAAACGAGCCATTTAGTCCTATTTTCAAAGCGTTCAGCCAGCATTTCTTGTCGCAGGCACCCCGCATAACCCCGGCAATTCTGCGCGCGGTAGGACTAAACGCCCCAAAACGAGCCATTTAGTCCTATTTTCACTGCTTTCTCACCACATTTCTTATCGCAGGCGCCCCCACAGGAGCGAAATTTCGCCGCATTTCCCCGTCACTTTGTAAACCTTTTGCAACAAACGATTCAAAAAGCCCCCTTCGCGCCCCATTTCCCTCAAAAAAATGCCCTTTTTTGCATGCTTTTTCGCAATTTCGCGTTGTAGGTGTTGTAAACCTTTACAATGGAATTTCATCCAAACTACTACCCGAACCCCGCTTCAGAATCTACATTACTACATGTAAACCAAACATCCCATACACCAACAACGGCATCCCCTTGCGGGGTGCCGTTGTGGTTTATAGAGCAAAAGTCTTCCCCCGTTTTCTTAAATTTATGCCGCTATGGATAATGTTTCGCTAAAGCGGCTTCGTGAATGGTTCAAGAAGAATGCGGCAGAGCTGCCGTGGAGGCCCGCCGACCTGGACGCCCCGCGCGACCCCTACGCGGTCTGGATCAGCGAAACCATGCTCCAGCAGACGCAGGTATCGACGGTCCGCGATTATTTCGTGAAATGGATGACGCGTTTCCCGGATATCGAGACGCTCGCGGCAGCTTCCGAAGACGAAGTTTTCCACTTCTGGCAGGGGCTCGGCTACTACAGCCGCGCGAGGAACATCCTGAAGACGGCGCAGGCCATTTGCGGCGTAAACCGGCCAACACGGGGGGCGGCAAAGTGCGAAATGCCGCGCACCCGTAAGGAGCTCGAAGCGCTGCCGGGAATCGGCGCCTACACCGCAGGGGCAATCTTGAGTCTCGCCTACCACCAGAAGGAAGCTATCCTCGACGGCAACCTGGTCCGAATTTTTTCAAGGCTATTCCTGCTCGATTTCCTGCCGACAGACAAGACACCCACCCAGAAACCGCGCAACAGTCAAGGCGAAAGCTGTTCCGAAACCTACTGGAACTACGCGCGCGAAATCGCGGACTCGCCCAAGGCCTACATGCACAACGAGGCGCTCATGGAACTCGGGCGCACCGTATGCAGGGTCAAGAATCCCGAGTGCTGCCTTTGCCCCCTCCAAAGCATTTGCCGAGCTGCGCTCGAAAACCGCACCGCCGAATATCCGCCTTCCAAAAAGCGCACGCAAATGGACTGGCACGGCACCGTCCTCGTCATAGAAAGCGCAGACCACAAGATTCTCGCCGTCCACGGCGGGCAGAAATTTTTCAGGAACCAGTTCACGCTGCCTCATTTCGAATCTCCCCGAGGCGCGACAGCGGGCATTCCCGCCGAAGCCGAAGATTACATCGCCGCAGACGAAATCTCTTCCGTCGAAACCCGCGATTCATTCCGCCACGGCATCACAGTCCACAAGATCGAGTGCGACGTGCTGCTGATCAGGCTAGGCACAACGGCAACAAACGCCACAAGGCATCTCGCCAAACAGCGCAGGGCACATCCAAAACTCGAATTCAAATGGATAGAGGCCAGCACGGCGCAAGCAGCGCTCGCCAACAGTTTCAGCCTCAAGGCTCTCAGGAAGGCTTTCGGCTAGCCGAACCAACAGAGGGCGAATACAACCACAAAGCATGCAATCAGATGAGCAAGCATGCGAACCATGGGATGCGACACGGCAACCGTCTTTTTAGAACAATGATTTTTTAATGTCCGAAAACACATTAGAACGTTTTCCTTACTGTACAAACAAATCGAAGCCTATCGTAATCACCGTTCGGCACCTGGATTACCTCGTCCGCAAGGACATGTATCAGGGTTCCCGTCAGGTACAATCCATGCCTCGGGAACTGCTGTTCGAACGTTGCATCCCAATACCAGTCTCCCTTCACGACTAGCGGGTCGGGGCTGCGCAGGTTCCACTGGGCATCGCTCCTGTAGCGAAGCGAATGCGACACCCGGAAGCTCTTGCGGATGAGCCAGTCCCCGGTAAAGGCGACAAAGTATTCCGCCGGAGTCACCTCGAAGCGTTCCGAAGGCCCGTCGATGCGTTCGAAACCAGCCAGCGCACGGAACTTGAACCAGTCCTCATACCACGTATCAAGCCAAAGTTCTCCAGTGACGCCCTTGATCCAGGAATCGATGCGCGACACATCGCCATAGCGGAACTCGAGAATGCCATCCTTCACAAAATCTTCCACGTCGAACGTCTCGGCGCCGTGTTCCGTCCAGAATGTAGCGCGGCCCCCGAGAGATACCGAAGCAATGGTATCGGCAAAAGCCACGTAGCCCTGCACCAGGTTCATCTGGCCCGAAGGCGAAAGATCCATCGTATCCGACACGCTTTTTACGTTGAAATACTCCTTGTCATCGGCAAGCGGGTTCAGGCGCGTACCCGAAATGTTCTTGACGCCAATCGTAACGCCGAGACCCTTCACGGGAACGGGCATACCCATCTCGACGCTATCCTGCACGAGCCAGTCGGAATCGTTCATGCCGAACATGGCATCGGCACGGAGCCAGCGGAACGGCTGCACGCGCAACTGCATGAACGGCCAGAGCACGCGGTCGTTATCCAGCCCGGTATAAACGTCACCGTCGTCACTCACGAACCGGAACGCGATTCCCGCAGACAGCTGGAACATACCCTTCTGGCAGGCGTTTCCGCACTTGTAGAGGACAGAGCCGTTCACCTCGTTGCGTTCGCCGGACTCGTCGACACGAGCGTCCTGGTATTCCGCATGCTCGTAAGCGGCAGTCAGCGCAAAATTCCAGAAATTCACCCGGCCTTCCACACGGGGCGCCATGTGTACCGGAATCCAGCGGGAAGATTCCATGTATTCCCAGAGATATTCCTCGCCCGCCAAGACGGATGCATTGACGAAATCGTTCGTAAAGCCCACGCCGCCGTATATGGAACTGAACATCGGATAATTTTCACCAAAGATGGCAAACTCATCGGAAACCATCTTTTTGCGGTAACTGTATGTGCGGGCAGAATAATGGTCGTCCTGGAAACCACGCGCCGTCGCCCAGAATCCCTTGAAACTCGGGCTTCTGAAGCCTCCTTCGAGAATTGGCGTGCGGTTCGTGGGCCTGTCCGTCTCGGTAATCACGTCCTGGTAAATCATGTCGCCGAGTTCGTTACCCGTCTTGACCCACACGGAGGGTTCCATCGGATTCCACGAGGGCAGCAGCGACATGCGGTTGAACAGCAATCGGTTGCGCAATTTCTGCGGGGTCCAGAGTTCGGTTTCGGAATGGATTCCACCTGCACCGAGAATGCGGTCAAAGAAATAAGTCGGGCCACCCACGAGGAAGGTGCCGTCGTCACGGCTCACCGCCTCCAAGCCCTCCATTTCGGGGTCCACCGCAGCACCCGCCAAAACTGCAGAAAGCGTAAGTACAGACAACGTTGTCGAGAGCGAGGATTTCATTACCAGACCCTCCTTTCTACATAAACGCCGATGGTCAAGGTATTGGACCTTTCGGGAAGCGTCCAGATCTGTTCCCAAAGCGCATTGAACCCTATCGTAAACGACCTGTAGTACAGGAACGGCATGTTGATCCGCGCGAACCAGCCGAACTCCGTCTCGTTATCGAGAAGCATGCCGCCACGGCCTTTCAAATAGTCATCTTCGCCATCATAATCGGCACGGGCCCAGTTGCAAGTAAAGCCAGCGCCAATCGCAAGCGGCTTGACATATTTCCAGTGCCAGTCGAGACCGAGCCTCCCTACGAACTGGTGGACTCCCGGATACGGGATTCCCTCGGGGCGCACCTTCACGTAGGCGTAGTTGAAGTTGACAAAGCCGTCGAAATCGTCCCAGTAAGAATAGCGGAATCCGACTCCCCCATAGAACGAATTCTCGACAGCATCGATCAAGTCTCCGAAGGGGTACATTTCGCCGCCTTCGATGGAGACATAGATTTTCGAGAAAGCGGAATCTGCCGGATTCTGCGCAAAGAGCGTGGAAGCACAGCACAGGACGATTGACGACAAAATAAGTTTCAGTTTCATACTTTTTTCCGTTCTATAGCCTGTGCAAAAAATCCGTCAAAACGATTATCCTGCGCGCCGGGAAGCACATGCTCGCCACGCTTGACAAACTCGGGATGAGCCTTCAAGAAACGGTTCACGACCTGGGTCGTTTCCAGCGGGTCGGGGCTGCACGTGGCATATACGAGAACGCCGACTTCCGCAAGGCGAGCAGAAGCGGCTTCAAGAATCCCGTACTGCAGTTCGGCAAGTTCCTTCATGGAATCTTGCGTAATACGGTACTTTGATTCGGGCCTGCGGGGCATAACGCCCATGTTGCTGCAGGGCACATCGAGCAAGATGCGGTCGAACTTCGACTGCTGCGGCGAAAGCGCGTCGATGCATTCCAGTCGCACGTTCTTGAGGCCCAGGCGGTCCACCACGTCGTGCATCTTTTCTACGCGGAAAGCGGAAACGTCGCTCGCGAGAATATCGAGTGAGCAGTCCATCTCGCCCATCAGCGCGGACTTGCCGCCGGGAGCGGCACACGCATCCCAAACCTTGAGGCCGGGCTTCAGGTCGAGCAGTTTCACGACCTCGTACGCGGCCGGATTCTGCATGCTGAACTCGCCCTTCGCGAAAGATTCCGATTCCAGAATCGGCTTGAGTTTCGCATCTTCGGGAACCTGGATGTAGCGGTCGTAGAGAATCGAAGCACCCGTAAGCCCGAGTTTCTGGGCAAGTACCGGAGCGGAAGTCTTCTGCAGGTTCACGCGAATCCATTCCACCGGGCGCTCGAGCGTCGCCTTCGCAAGCGATTCTGCACGGTCACCGCCGTAAATATCGAACCAGCGACGCACCAGCCATTCAGGCACGGAGCTTTCAATCGAGACGCGACGCACACGCTGTTGCGGAAGTGCGGGCAACCCGGACCTTCGCGCGGAATGCAGCACGGCGTTCACGAGCCGCGCGGAACCTTCGCCAAGGTTCGCCGCCTTCGTGAGTTCCACACTCGTCGAAACGGCGGCGTGGTCCGGGATTTCCATAAAGAACATCTGGAAGATTCCCATTTCAAGCACGGTCGCCACTTCAAGCGAGGGCATTTTCTTTACGAGAGTCTTTAAAAAGTATTGCAGGTACAGGTGCCTGCGGCACACGCCCAGGGCAAGTTCCATCGCGAAAGGAGAAAGCCCGCTTTCTTTAATAAAGCTACCGTCCTTCTGCCACAGCAGAAGCACGCGGTATGCGTCCATACGCTCTTTCAGGGAATCGTCTAGCAAAAGCAAAGTCCTTCGCGGTTCTGGATTCCACGCATAAAGTCGGCGACAGGCATCGGCTTCTTGCCTTCCGCCTGAATTTCAAGAACTTCGAGCAGGCCCTCGCCCGTACCCACGTACAGGCGGTTGTCCTTGAATTCCACGGCACCCGGGGCAAGCTTCGGGCCGTTCTCCGGGGTATCCGTCTTGCGCAGGTACACCATGCGGCCACCGAGCTTTCCGTAGCCGCCCGGCCACGGATTGAAGGCGCGGATGCGGTCGTGAATTACGGATGCCGGCAGGTTAAAATCGATAAGGCCTTCTTCCTTCTTGAGCTTCGGCGCGCCACTTGCCTGCGCGTGATCCTGCGTCAAGTCCTTCTCGCGACCTTCCATGAGCTGGCGGATTGCATCGTCCAGCGCGTCACAGCCGGGCACCACCATCTTTTCCAGAAGCGAAGCCGTCGTATCCTGATGGTCAATCGCCACGACCTTCTGCGCAAGAATCGGACCGTGGTCCATCTTCTCATCCAAGCGGAAAACCGTCACGCCCGTTTCCTTGAGGCCGTCCGCAATCGCGCGCTGCACCGGGGCGGCACCACGGTACTTGGGCAACAGACTGCCGTGAACGTTCACGGCGCCGAACTTCGCGACACCCAGGATGTTCTTCGGGAGAATCGAGTATGCAACGACCACGAAGAGATCCGCATCGTAGGCGCGCAGGGCGCTCTCGAATTCGGGCGACTTCAAGTCGACCGGTTGAAGAACCGGGAGCCCGAATTCGAGCGCCAGTTGCTTAACTGGCGGGGGCGTGAGAACGCGCCCGCGCCCTGCCGGGCGGTCAGGCTGCGTGACAACAGCCACCACATCCGCAAATTCAGATTCCTTGAGGTGCTTCAAAAAACAGGCCGCGAACTCCGGCGTTCCCATAAATACGACTTTCATGAAAAACAATGTAGAAAAATAGCCTACACGCGTTTCGCATGCAGGCCAATATTCGTGAATTGGTCTAGTATATTTTGAAATGACGGCCTAGTCCTTGATGCAGCGGACCGAGAACTCCAAATACTCGGGAGGGTCACGCACCCACGACCATTGCGCATCATTCGAAAAACGAAGCACCTTGATTCGACCGGCATTCATCCACAGGGTATAATCGGAGGGATACAGGTCAGTCGGAGCCTTGTCCCATCCGGCCATCCAAAGACCCGCACCTTCCCCCTTGCCGTCGCAAACCAAGTTCGAGGAGTTGCATTTGCCTGCAGGGAGCAGAGAGAATCCGACAAGATCCGTCCCCTTTTCAAGCCAATCCCATTTGTCCTTCGCCCTCAAGGCATTGAACGGCGAATCTCCTTCTAGATTCAACGAATCCAATAGTGACGCAATATAGAGTTTCTTAAGGGAATCGGTCTCGTCGGAATTCATCAACTCTTCAAAATCATCAGCCATCTGGTGCGCCATCGGATCATACCCTGTAATGGAATCCACATGGTTAAACAGGGTCAGCACTTCTTCGTGATTCGGCAAATGCCATCCATCGGGACAAATGCCCTGGACATTTTCACCGGCCTTGACCTTTTTTCCCAATGCGTCGCAATCTTCCGTCGGCATCTGTCCAAAGGCCATATCTATACCGCAGCCCGTCTTGACCGAATCCATCACGGCACCCCAGGTATAGAGCCTACCGTACTTGATGCAATTATCGGAATCTCCGCCGTAACAGGCATTCCCATAAATCGAACCACCCGCCTTGTAGGCATAATTCAGGTTTTCAGCCATCCATTCCTGTTCGCCAATTACAATCGTCTTATAGGTTCTGCCGTCACGCTTATCTGTCAACGTACCGTAATCGAAATCGAGGGAATCCTTATCGTCCGATTCGGAAGCTAGGCTCCATTCGTTCTTGGAGCAATAATAATTCTCGCCGTAGGTCGCACTCAGCTCGTTCTTGTTTTTCCGAGTCAAACCGGCAGATTCATCATCGCATTCACCCAATTCGAAATTATACCACCAGAATCTCTTGAAGAACTTTTCGAAGGCCGGGACATCCTCGCCCAATTCCCACGAACGGATGTTCGAACGGATCTCGGCCAGGTCCGCCGTGCTCGCCCAATCCGCGATATCGGTCTTGGTCGCCTCATCTTCCCACGAGCCATCCTTCTCAATGTCGCTTGCAAAGCCAGCAAACCTGTCGGAGAGCTTGCCTTCCGTAAGGTCGCCCTGCATCAAGATGCTTATGGCAAGGAGCGCCGCGTTATCGTCTCCGGTTGCAAAGATGTTCAAGTCTTCGGCAGAAGCATTCTTCACCTCTATACCAAAGGCTTCGAATACTTCAGATTCAGCCTTTTTCTTCGCCTCGGATATTTCCGTTCCATCGGCGACCAGCCCGATAACGCGTTCGTATTCGAGATGTGTCAGCAAATTGATGTTCGCCTTTTCCCGTTCAGAAAGATCCACCAGTGCGTTCAAGGTTATCTGGCTCTTGGACACGTCTCCTGTCACTTCGTTACGGTAGAAGCCTTCTGTTTCGAGCAGAGCAAACTGCGAAATGAGCGAGATGTCATTCACGGAAAATTCGCCCTTATCGTTTGAAATCTTTCCCTTGAAGCTCTTGCCTGTCTGGCGAAGTTTTCCCGATTCAACCAAGGCTTCGCCATCAAGTTCCTGCACCGTAATGCTAGAGCCCTTGAGGAAAGGTCCCTTCTGCGATACACCCGCCACAGTCTTATCCTCTATGGCGATAATCTGGGTCTCTTCGCTGGTTCCGCCAGCACCCTTATTGCTATTGTCATCACCACAGCCAACACACAGGAGTGCGAACAAAGTTGCAAAAAGGAACATTATAAAATTTTCATCAAATTTACGCATTTTGAATCTCCTGTATGTTTTTTGTCAAAGGAAAAAGTTGCAAGTTCAAGCGGTAGACTCTATCCATGCCATCGTCCTCGCTAGCGATGGCAACAATTTTCTTTCGGAACTCTGCCAGTTCCGCCACGATTTTCGTGTATGCCTTCTGGGTAAGCCCCATGGTGATTCCAGAAACGTTCCTTTCCGAAAGGGGCAAGTTCTTGATGGCATCCAGTGCGAAATTTCCCATCTGCAGGTGCATCTGCTGGATTGCAAGCGGGACAAAGCTCATCTCACCCGTAGAAACGGACTTGTCCGACTGTCTGTAGGAGCCATCCTTGTTTTTCTTCAAGAGCCCCAGATCGACCAGATAGCGCACGGACTCCTTGACCTCGGCGGCCGTCATCTTGGGCAAGCAGCAATCCGCCACCTTCTTAGGGAACATTTTCGGCATGTGGGGCACCAACTCGCGGAGCACCGGATTCTTCCAGGATTCATAATAACCCATGGACTTTCGCCCAAGAACATTCACCTTATGGGCTTGGGCCAGCGCCTGCATTTCGTCAAATGCTTTTTTACGCTGTGGGCCTATTTTCGATTGCGTGAACGTCACCAGGTTAATGAAATAGGCCTTTTCGAAACCTTCCAGATCCATAGCCTGTGCAACCCGTTCGACACCGCCCTTCCGCAAGGAACTTTTTCCTTCGCTTACCAACTTGAGGAACACCGGCGACACGTACCCCGCACGATGCGAAAAATCGCGCCAGGTAAGGCCATGACGCAACTTGTTCTCGGCAAACCAGAGCCGCATGAACTCTCGATAATCTTGAAATTCTACTACTGAACGCATACCAGCAAAGATACTTTCGCGCCCCCTTCTCCGCAACAATTTTTGATACAAATCAAGCATTTTTTTGCAAATTTTAGGAATGTATGATAATTTTAAACTTTTTACGATACAAAAACGTCAAATTTCAGCAAAAAAAGCCACTTTGGGTTATTCGTGAGCACTCTTTTTTTAAAGCGCACTTTTTCTAAATTTACGCCCGCAATGAGAATCCCGCTCCAACTTGCCGTCATTTTCGCCATCTGCCTTGCCGGGGAATTCCTCCACCGCATTGTGGGCGTGCCCCTCCCGGGGAACATTATCGGCATGGTCCTGCTGCTCATATTACTTTGTACAAAAGTCATCAAGCCGGAACAGATTTCGGGCGTCTCGAGCTTTTTCCTGAACCACCTGGCACTCTTCTTCTTGCCGCCTAGCATCGCCATCATGGCCGTCGGCGACGACGTACTTTCCAAGTGGCCGCTTTTACTGTTCCTCTGCATCGCCTTCACGCTCGTGAGCATTGCTGCCGGCGGCCGGGTCACGCAGTTTTTTATCCGCAGGCAGGAATACCGGGAAAACCTGGCCCTGCGTGCAGAACGCCTTTCCAAGCGTGCAGAGCGCAACGGCACAATCGGGGGCGAAAAATGAACGCCATCATCAATTCTCCCCTGTTCGGCATATTCCTCACGCTCGTCGCATTCGAAGCCGGCGTTTTCGTCAGCAAAAAATTCAAGTATTCCTTCCTGAACCCGCTCCTGATAGGCAACATCCTCATCGTCGGATTCCTGCTCATCACGGGCATCAGCCTCGAAAGCTACAACGTGGGCGGCGACTACATCTCGGTGATGCTCTCGCCCGCGACAGTCGTGCTCGCCATCCCGCTCTACAGGCAGATTTCAAAACTCAGGCAATTCTGGAAGCCCATACTTGCGGGCATTTTTGCAGGTAGCCTCACCTCGATTGCGTGCGTGATTCTTTTCAGTAAACTGCTCGGGCTGAGCAACACGCTCATGCTCTCGTTGCTCCCGAAATCCGTCACCATCCCGATGGGGAGCGTCATCTCGGCGCAAATCGGCGGCATTCCTTCCGTCACCATCATCGCCATCACCGTCACGGGAATCACGGGTGCGGTCGCGGCCCCCGCCGTATGCAGGTTCTGCCACATAAAGCACAAGGTAGCGCAGGGTATCGCCATCGGCACCGCAAGCCATGCGCTCGGCACCACCCGCGCCATGGAGATGGGCGAAGTACAGGGCGCCATGAGCAGCCTTGCCATCGGGATTGCAGGGCTATTCACCGCAGTCGTCGCACCACTGATTTTAGCGTGCTTGTCCTAAACGCTTCGTCTCTATAGGGAATTATCTAGCGGCCAACGAGAACTTCGGAAAGAAGCGTCTCCCTTTCAGGGAACTTGCAGAGTTTCCGGACTTCGTCTTCGCAAAAGAAGGGTTCGCGACGGGCAAACTTTCCTAGTCCGCGGGCCGATTCCCGAAGCATCTCGGCGATGAACCCCGCGTTCATGTTCAGGTAGCGGTAGGCGCGTTCCCCGAGCATGTTGCACGCTTCCTCGACATCCGCCGTAAAGAACACGGCAAAGGACGCATTCTCCACGGCCTCCGGCGAAAGATGCGCATTGCAGAACTTGCCCCGATTCACCGAGTTCGTCTGCAGATACAGAGTCTTTTTCAGCGGAACATAGCGATACAGGCCGGGAAACACCAGCATCACGTCAAAGCACACGACCCAGATTTTAAGGAGGCCCGCGCCGAACGTGTTCAGGTTGCAGATTTCCATCCAGCGCAGGATCGTCGAAAAGTCATCGAGCGACGCCTTCCAGGGCTTAAAATTCCTGTAGCTCACCTTACCCGGGCCCAGGAATTCATACTCGCGGAAAAAATACTCGTTCGGGAACTTGAGCGGCGTAAGCGGGAATTCCGCCCCGTCCGCAGGCTGGTTCACCACGCGGCATATTTTCATGCACCTCGACAAGTCCGTGATGCACTCGCCACGGTTCTGCCTCAAGAACCTCGATGCGTAGCGTCCTTCTCCTAGGTCGGAATCGCCCTGGATTTCACCCCTATTGGAATAGGCGAAATCCGAAACAGCCTCGTATTTCTTGAGCGATTTCGGCATCAGGCACAAAGCTGCGAGCGGTACCTCGGAAGCCCCGAGGCCAAGAGCCACGGCAACATCGTCATCGACAAACGCACCGAACGGTATCGCGATTCCCCCCAGCGAACGCGCAAGGATGGAGACAAGTCCCGCGATGGAACCCGTATCGATTTCCAGTTCCCTGTAGGCACCTTCCTTGTACCGCCAAACCGCACGGTCCAAGATACCGGTAAAGAAAAGCGATATGCCCGCAGCCTGCATTACCTCGTTCGGCGGGAACGCCGCGCAAAGCTTGTCGATGTTCGCCCTGCGCGCTTTCGCATTCTCGGCGGGGAGCAGCACCAGTTCGCCTTCTGCGTAGTCATAATAATAGAGCCCGTCCGGAAAACGTTCGCCGCGCAACAGCACGTAGATTCCAACCGAATGAAGCCCATCCGCGCTGACATCGTTCTTCAACTGCGAAAGCAGCCTGTTCAACATCGAAGACGACGCATTCACAAGCGAAAGCAGGTCACCGTCGACCACCTTTCCCTGCCCTTCTACCGGGAAACGCTTCGCTCCCGGATAGCTCTTGTCAGGAGGCGTCCTCCTGTCCCAATGAAGAGTAACGGGATCCCCCACATGGCGCAGGGAATGCCTTACGGATTCATGATAAGCGATGGAATAGAAGCCCACGGCATGAAATATATAAAAATAGCGAATCAAACACTTGATACAGTTAGCGATGTTTGGCTCTTACTAGACTCGTTTAGACCCATATCGTTATATATATTAGCGTAGAAAAGAGAAATCAGGACCATGTATAGTTTACCCTCGTAAACGCAAACTATACCGAAATCCTTTTTTTTCGCCCCATACCGATGTAGTTTTAGATTGCACAAAACCCAAAACGAGGAAACGATGAATTTCAAACTCAAAACTGGTCTTACCCTTTCCGCGGCCGCACTCTTCTTCATGAGCGCCTGCGGCGACGACTCCTCCAGCAATCCTTCCAACAAGGACCCCGAAAACGGTGTGCCGACCGATTCCCTGGATGTTCCCACGGATTCTATCCCGACAGACTCCATCCCGACAGACTCGATCCCGGCAGACAGCATTCCGCAAGGCACTGAGAATGTGAGCAAGGTCGTGATGCCCGAAGAGGCCGCCGACATCGTCGCCTCCATCGAAATTCCGAAGGACACCGGCAAGGGCCTCACCATTGACGACTTTGAAGACGGCAACAACGGCTCGCTGCAGGGTGAATTCTACTGGTACACCTACAACGACAACAACGGCGGTGCCGACGGTGACGGCGCATCCGAAATCAAGACTCCCATTGGCGAAGAAGGCTATCCGGTTGCCAGAAAATCCGACAACGGAACGAACTATGTCTGGGCTGTGTACTACTCCCTCGACAAGGGCGAATACCTGTGGGACCCGTACGTAGGCTGGGGCGTCGAGCTCGATCCCGAAATTGACTACAGCCGCTTCGGCGGAATCACCTACTGGTACAAGGGTGGCGCCCACGAAATCCACGTGGAAACTTCCGACGTGACGGACTACGACGTCCACCTCGCAAAGGTCAAGGCATCCCGAGTCTGGACCAAGGCTGTCATCCGCTTCAAGGATCTCGCACAGGGCGGCTGGGGCGAAAAGGTCGAATTCAATGCGGCAAACATTGAAAAGATCAGTTTCCAGGCCAAGGGCAACGGCAAGATTGACTCCGTGCTCATCGACAACGTCTACCTGCAGGACACGAGCGAAGTCGAAAAGGACAAGCCCGACATGACCATCATGGACCCCGAAATTCCGGAAGTGACCATCGGCGACATCAAGATTTCGAACCCGCTCCAGGCCAAGGCCATGAAGTACCTCAACAAGGGTCTCAACATCACCAACTGGCTTGAAGAAGACAAGACCTACTTCAAGGGCGAATTCAAGTTCGACGAATCCGATATCAAGCTCATGGCCGACAACGGAATCAAGTCGCTGCGTCTGCCCATCGACCTCGACAAGTACGTCACCAACCGCGACGAATTCGTGGCCGACACCACCGGCAAGACCGAACTCAAGTTCGACGACAAAAACCTCTTCGCCGTCCTCGACTCCTTCGTCGAATGGACCGGCAAGCACGGCATGTCCTTCGTTATCGACTACCACGAATATGACAACAGCTACAACGCCACAAGCGCCGCGAATCCCAACTACACCAAAATGATGGCAAACGTGTGGAAGCACGTGGCAGCCCACTTCGCAAGCAACGACCGTGAAGATATCTTCTTCGAGCTCCTGAACGAACCCGACATGAGCAACGGCAAGGTTTCTTCTGCAACTTGGCGCGTTGCCGCCCAGGAAGACATCGACTCCATCCGCACGGTCGACACGAAGCACACCATCATCTTCGGTGATGCCGAATGGTACGCCATCAAGCACCTCGCCGCAGGCGAAAAGCTCAATGACGACAACGTTGTCTACGCAATACACACCTACGAACCGTTCGTGTTCACACACCAGGGTGCCGACTGGTCCGAGACCAAGACCATCAAGAACCTGATGTTCCCCTACGATAAGGAAAAGTGGTCCGAATACAGCGCTGACTTCGGCGTCATTTCCACCGGTTCGACCAAGACCGCAAAGTGGGTCGCGGATGCCGTGAAGAACTACTACAAGAACGCAAGCAAGGAAGCCATCCTCAAACTCATCCTCCCCGCAAAGGAATGGGCCGTGAAGAACAACGTGCCGGTCATCATCAACGAATTCGGCGCCTACAGGCCGGCAAGCGACAAGCAGTCCGTCCTGAACTACATGGCCGCCATGAGGGATATCAGCGACACGCTTGAAATTCCGCTCACTCACTGGGGATACACCGGCGGCTTCGCCCTGTTCGAATCCGAAGGCGCAAGCCCGAAGGGCACCAAGCTCATCGAAGGCATGAAGGAAGCCTACGGCCTCTAATCGAAATACAAAGTTCTCCTCCTAACACATAGGTCGCGCGGGCAACCGCGCGACCTTTTTTCGTCAGGGAACGAGAAGGAACAACCCCCAATTGGGTTTTCAAGCGCGAATTTCCTAAATTTATAGAACAATGTTCTTCGACGCGAAAAAAATCCGCGCTATGGCTGCGGCTACTCTTGCAGGCACATTGCTGCTTGCGGGTTCTGCCTTTGCGGCCGGCTTCTACGGCAACCAGAGCGACATCAAGTGGAAGACCGCCGGCACGAAGCACTTCCAGTTCATCTACCCGCAGGAATACACCGAGCACGCTTCCGCGCTTTCCGCATACGCAGAAGCGGTCTACGATTCGGTGGTGGGCCGCTACAAGAAGGACCTGCCGGGCCGCGTGAACGCGGTGCTCAACAACGCTCTCTACAGTAACGGCAGCGCCGTCCCGAGCGAGAACGCGGTAAACCTGTGGCTCACCAACTGGGATTTCAAGGTCCGCAGCAGTCACGGCTGGCTTGCGGACGTGATTACTCACGAGTTCAGCCACCTGGTGAGCATCGAGAACGGCAGCAAGCTCAAGCCAAGCATCTACGGCATCCAAATCGGCTACACCGACTACTACAACGAGCGCATCACGAGCGACTTCGCGACATTCATTCCCTTCACGCTGCAACCGCTGTGGTTTGCCGAGGGCACGGCGCAGTTCGAATCGAGCCGCATGGGCTTTGACGCCTGGGACACGCACCGTGACATGCTGCTGCGCATCGCGGCCCTCAACGATAGCCTGCTCCCGCTCGAATACATGCACGACTTTTCGGACAACTCGCTTTTTGCGGAACTCGGGCCCTACACGCAGGGGTTCTCGCTTGTACGCTACATCGCGGAACACTACGGCGAAGACGCTGTCCCGAAAATCTGGACGGAACTTTCGAAGCTTTATCGCGTAACGCTCGACGGGGCGCTCAAGAAGGTTCTCGGCATCAGCGAGAAGGAACTCTACGAAGCGTGGAAAAAGGAAATCACCGAGGCGTACAAGGCGCAGAAGGATTCCCTCGGGCCGCTCGTCGAGGGCACGAAGATTACCGCAGACGCCTTCTGGCAGGACTTCCCCGTAGTCGCGGGCAAGCACCTCTACGGCGTATCGAATTTCGGCGGACCGTGGTTCGACGGTGCGGTTTTCAAGATGCCGCTGGAACCGGATAGCAGTGCCGCGGACAGTACTGCGAAGGAAGACGAAAAGATTGACGGCATCGAAATCGGCCAGATATCTATCGAAGAAGAAACTGACGAAGATTCCACCATCAATATCGGAGACTACGCGAAGAGCGGGTTCCGCGCGAAGAAGCCCTGGTTCGACAAGGGCATCGACGTGTACGACGCCCCGGAGAAAGGCCCGATTCTTGCCTACGTGACGTTCCAAAACCGCGACAAGGACGGGCACGCCCACTTCGACATTGCGGTGAGCGACACGAACAAGAACAAGCTCACCCTCACCCACCTCGTGGACGCGGTCTACCCCGCATTCAGCCCCAAGGGGAACGAAGTCGCCTTCGTACGGCGCGAACCCTACAGCACGCGCTTCGTGCTGAGCAAGGTTCCCTTCACCGCAGACTTCAGCGAATACACGGCAGAAGACCCGATAGACATCTATGTGCCCGACGCGAAGTTCAGGTACTACAACATCTATAGCCCCAAGTACAGCCCCGACGGCAAGCGAATCGCCTTCAGTTTCTTTGACGACGTGCACCGCGGTATCGCCGTGATAGACGCGGACGGCAAGAACATGAAGGTCGTGAGCACCGAGGGCTACGACGAGCGCGACGTGAACTGGATTGACGACAGCAAGATTGTGTTCGCGAGCAACAGGAACGGAATCTTCAACCTCATCGAGAAGAACATCGACACCGGGTACGAACGCCCGCTCACGAACGTGGTCGGCGGCGCATTCACGCCGGTACTCGCGGGCGACACTCTCTACTTCACGCAATACGACAAGGACGGGTTCTCGCTCTACAAGTTGCAGTACACGAGCATCGCGATGGTAAACGACACGACGATGAACATCATGGAACGCGACAGTACCATCCAAGTTGCCGATACCGTTTGGAACAACTGCGCGGCAGCTGATTCTACAAAGATCCCCGCCTCCGCGGGGATGACGAAGGACTCAGCCTCGGTTGACTCTACCGCGGCACTCGCAAACTGCACGACAGAGCCGACAGTCACGATGCGCGATTCAGCCATCAAGCTCATCGACACGACATACACGATCACGCAGAGGCCCGCCCCGAGCGAAATCGTGCTCAAGGGTTCGCCCCTCCCGCGCATAGAGAAGCATATCGAACTCGAAAGCCGCGAATTCGCCGGCACCGAGCGCGACTACAAACCCATCCCGACAGTCCCGCTGTTCATCCCGATGCTCTCGTTCAACGAGAACGCCCCCGACCTCACCGTATTCGGAGAAGGACAACTCAAGGCAAAGATCGGGCTTGCCGCCATCATCGCGGACCCGCTCAAGAAGAACACGGTGCAAGTCGGCCTCCTGCTCGAAATCGGCAACGGAATCGACTACATCAATTCGGGCGGAATCAACCCCAAGCAGGAAAAGGAGTTCTTCGTCGCATGGGAAAACAGGAGCACGCCCATCGACTTCGGATTATCCTATTCCTATGCGAACTACACGAGCAGGGACACCGTGCGCTACGAAGACGTGCGCGCCCACGACGGGGACAGCCTCGGCATCAGCAACTACGCCGTCCCGATGCAGTCGATTGTCGCAATGGCGGGTTACAGCCCGTTCAAGAGCGCCGACACGCTTCAAATTGCCGCAGGTTACGACTGGGCAGACTTCAACCTCTACGAAGACAACTTCGCATGGACCTACCAGAAGCGGTTCAGCGCGATGGCTCTCTTCGGCATCTACGGCGACAGCGAAGGCGAGGACGGCACGGGCATCAGTGGCCAGGGCGACGGGGCCGTCATCTCGTACCAGTATTCCAACAGCGACCTGTTCCGTCCGGGAACATTCGCCGAAAGTTTCTATGTCACCGAGAGCGGACAGGCAAAGCCCAAGTACAGGAATTTCAACATCCACGAGTTCGGCCTGAGCCTCTACGGGAGCATCCAGAGCCCGCTCACCGGGGCACGCCTCGCCGCGGGAGCAAAGGTTGGCGGCATATTCAGCTGGGACACCGACTCGAAGGATTCCAGCGGGGCAAAAGTAGACACGCTCGACTCCTACTACTACAGTCCCATCTTGCTCGAAGGCTACCCCTACCTGCGCAGTTCCGAAAACTACACGCGCGCAGGCACCAAGACCGCCATGGCCGAGCTCCACTACCTATTCCCGTTCTACGACGACTGGCGCAAGGGTTTCTGGATTTTCGAGACTCGCGATTTCTATATCGATGCTTTCGCGCAGATCGGCGCCGCCTGGAATTCCAAATGGTTCGACACCGACAAGTTCACCGACCATGATTTCTGGGACCGTTCCGTAGGGTTCTCGCTGCGCCTGAGCAACAGGATTTTCTACAGCGTCCCGCTCGACATCTCGCTCACGTTCGCCCGCGCCCTCAGCCGCATCAGCGACGAAAATGGCAGAAGCGAAAGCAGGAAGGTCAAACCCATCGACATCCCGCTATTGCCCGACGCGGCATCGCCCACAAAAATAAAGTTTGCTATCGGAATGGGATTTATAAACACCTGGCAATAGGCTGGTCGCCTGCAGCAGGGTCACTTTCTCGAAGCAACCACGAACTCGCGCAATTTTTCCATGGCATCGCTTTCGCGGTTGAACATCAGATTCTCGACGAGGCAACAAAGCCTATAAGGTATTTCGTCGTATGCGGGTTCCAGCTTGGAATCCACCAACACGAAATCCAGTCCCGCCTTGCGCGCATGGTGCAAAAACACGGAGTGGAACACGCCCCGCAAGCTATCGTCGCCTTCAAACAAGCGGCCAATCTTGCTTATGTCGCAAAGGATATGCGCATATGGCAGGTTCACCTTCACGAACTTGCAGATTCTAAAGAAGGTCTCTATTCCCGAGGCCAAATCGATATCCGAAGCAGGGACGTTCGGTTCGAAAAGGACATCCTCGGCATGGAAAGCAAGTTTACCGATAAGCAGGCGATACATCCGTTCCATAATGGCAGACTGACGTTCGAACGTAGTCGCCTCGCCTTCCTCGTCCTCGGCTCGGAACACGGCGGCAAAGCCATGCTTGCGAATTTCCTCGGCCTTGTAGAGGAACACTTCTTCCCCTTCTCGAAGGCTGACCGATCTTGCAATCCCCTTTCCAAGCACACATTCCATACCTGCGACAAGGGCATCCCACCTTTCCGAACTGACCATGACCGGCAACCGCGCGGATTCATCTTGCAGCAGCAAGCCGTCCAGCTGCGATTCCATGATTTTCTTGGCCTCTTTCTCATCCACATCGACGTCTACCGCAATAACCTTGGCATCGCAAGACTGTTTCCCGATGACAACCACGTCATTTTGCTTCGAGACATCCAGGGCGTCAAGACCGCTCAGAAGCGTGCTGTAACTGCGAGCTGGAATCTTGCGGGGCCGGCATCCCCGGAGCGCCTTTACGACCGTTTTCACCCTGGCCGGAGAAGATCCACGACCGCCACCGACAATGTTGACGACACGGGAATCGGCCAACTTCCACATTTCTTCGGCAAGAGCCCTTTCCAAAGCGTTTGCCGCGACCCCGGCGCACAGCCTCTCAAAATCAACGAAAGCACTTACACGCACCGACGCGAGCGAGAAATCCCGGAGGCTGGGCAATATATCGGAAACCTCGGAAGCACACTCCACCCCAAGGCCAAATATCGGGAAACTACTGACGCTATGCCGCAACGCCCCTACGCCCAGCCCCGATGCTAGGTGCGCACCGGAATCAGACACCAATGCCGAAACAATAATCGGATAGAGCATACCGCGTTCGTTGCAAATCTTAAGGACCGCATACAGGGCGGCCTTCGCATCGAGCGAATTCGATATATTCTCAAGCATCAGGACATCCGCACCACCATCCAGAAGTCCCCTGGCTTGTTCGCCGTAGCAATCCACCAGATCCCGGAAAGGAGCCCGCCGTGCCGACGCACCCATGCAGCCCACAACGAACTTGCGTTCGGGAACCTGGCCCAGCTTCCCTGCGCGAGAGTTGAGAATATCGTCGTTGTATTCTTCCACCGCCTGACGCGCGAGTTCCGCGCCCGCCTTCGCGATGTCATAGGCCATCTTGTCCAAGCGATATTCCGTCTGGCCATGGGCATTCGCGTTTCGCGTAACCGTGCGGACAAGGTCCACTCCCGACTCAAGATAGGCCCGGTGCATTTCTTTCACACGGGCCGGAGCCGTAAGACACAGGACCTCGAAATTGCCTTCAAGCGACACGGGATGATCAGCAAACTCGTTGCCGCGGAAATCCTGTTCCGTAAGCGATTGCGTCCCGAACGACGCCACGTAATCCCCGTCCATCACAAGGATCCGTCCGATGCTCGCACGAGAAAGCTCCTGATATGATTTCGAAAGGTTCATGGGATGATTATCGCCCGGACACTATCGTCTGTTCGGGACTTCGCCTGGAAGCAACTGTCCGGGGCTCGTGCGCTGGGCATCGCGGCCCCTGAAATTCGGGTTGTACTGTTTTACCTGCGAAGCCTTCACCTCGGCCTGCAGCTCCATCAAGTGCGTCTCCCACTCCTTCATGGAGTCGTCGAATTCGCCGCGAGCCTGCAGCATGAGTTCGCGGAGCTGCAAGAGTTCCTGCATCTGGTCTCGCTTCATGATCCACAGTTCCTCCTCCTCGGGCATTCGCTCGATGTTGAAGAGGATGTTCAGGTAACGCTCTTCCGCTTCCTTGTAGGCCTTATAGGTCTCCTTGTACATCATGTAACGGTCGTCGACCATTGTCTGCTGCGGCGACGGGTGCGTCGTGCATCCCGAAAGGACAGCCGCAAGGGATACGGCGGACAGGGCTATGATTATACGGAGGCAAGCGCGCATGGGCTATTCCTTTTCCGCGCGCTTGATGTTGAAGAGGCGTTCGTGCGTGATGTTGCTTTTGAAGGTGACCGTGTCCTTCGTGACCGGGTGCACCATGTAGTGCGTCCCCACCTTCACTTCGCGTTCCTGGCACGGGATGCCCGTCTCGGGGTCGATCATGATTTCGAACTCGGTGTCATATTCCGCCTTGTGGCCGGCAGTGTACGCCTTGAATTTCTCGGGCACGATATTGCTGTTCACGTGCTGCTCCCAGATGTAGTAGGGGAAGCTTTCCGTCTCATGCAGGTAAATCTTGTAATCCAGGCAACGACGGTGGTCACGGTTCTCGAAGCCCTTCGTGACAACAGAATCAATCTTGATGAGCGCAAAGTTCAGGCGTCCCTGGTCCTTGAGCATCTGCGTGATGTTCGCCTTCACGGGCACTGTACCCGTAAGCAGGTGGTCCATTTCCCAGCGATGCTTTTCGAGGCGGCGCAGGTGAGGCTTGTAATCGGGGTTCAGGAGCTGCTTGCGCCAGCGTTCGGGCATCGGGATGTGCGCGAGAAGCGTGTCGTAACCGTCATCGAGGCCCGTAATGCTCGTCACTTCGCGGTCAACGGCCGCAAGGTTCACCTCCTTCACGCGCCATGCAAGTTCGGAGGGCATAAAATTCTTGAGGTAGCCGCGGGAATTGTTCAAGCGGTACAGGCGCTGCACCTTCGTGGTATCGCCCGCAGTAGAGTAGTTCAGGTCCACATAGGCGGCGGTAATCGTGCCCATCTGCTCTTCGCCCTTCAGGTCAATCGTCGCGAAGTAGCTTTCGGTATAGACCTCCACATCTACAGGCTGTGCAAGCTTGTAGTTGAGCGTAACCTCAGATTCGCCGCACCCGGCAAGAGCAAACGGCAAGGCACAAAAAGCGGCAAGCACCCCAATAGAGGCGAAATGTTTTTCTCTAAACATCAAGACATCCAAATTATTTCACTTTGTTCTTTACGAGCGTCACTTCCTTAAACGCGAGGAGCCTATCGCCAGCAGTAGCTTCGATAAGAATCGACCCCGGAGCCTTATGACGCGTGAGTTCCGCAGCCGTCATCAGTCCACCGCGCTTGGAATGTCCCTGCAGCGTGTAGACGCTCACTTTCTCGTTCACCTTGGTCTCGTAGTGCCAGATTTCCTTTCCTTTGCTCTTTTCTGTACCTTCGTAGAAGGTTATCTTCAAGGCAGGGAAATCGAAGCCGGTGCCGTAGCGGAACTGGACAATCATCGGATTGATAAGTTCGAACTCGCTGGTCGTATCAACAACCACCTGGTTCGCCGGGTTCCACTCACGACCGCAAACAATCTTCGCTTCTTCAGTGGAACAGGCGGCAAGGAGCGCGCCAAAGGCAACCACAGCAAGCAAAATCAGTTTTCTCATTCTTAAGCCTCCCATTGAGACAAATGTCTACCTAACAAGGTAGCAAAAAACGCCCTGGAAAGCAAATCAGCGGGCAAGAACGAGCATCATTTCGAGGTGGGGAGTCTGCGGATAGAAGGCAAAGGCCTCGGCGCGCCGGATTTTGAAGCCAGATTGGGCCAAAACGGCGGTATCGCGGGCCAATGTGACCGGGTGGCAGGACACGTAAATCAGGCGGTTCACCGACGATGCGGCGATGGCATCGAGAGCCTCCTTCGGGAGGCCTGTGCGCGGCGGGTCCACGATGAGCGTCGCGGGGATGTTTACCACGTTCTGCGCGAGCCATTCCTCGGCCGGGGCGGAAACATTTTCGACTTTATTGTCGCGCGATGCAGACAAATTAACTTCTGCGTGCTTAAGGCATTTTTCTTCGCGTTCCACGGTCGTCACGCGCTTGAACTTGTCCATGAGCATCGCGGCGAAGAACCCAACCCCGCTGAAGAGGTCGATAAGCCATTCGTCGCTCGATTCGTCGCTTGCAAGGCCCTCGTCTACGGCATCGCGCACAGCTTGTACCAGCGCGGGCAAAAGCGCAAGGTTGCTCTGGAAGAACACGCTCGCATCGGCCTCGATTTTCTTCCCGCAAATTTCGGCGACGCTTACCGCATTCTCGCTGAATTCGCGGGCAGGCATACCTTCGTAATAGTACGAGATTTCGCCAGCACCGTTATCGAAAAGGTTTACTTCCATCTCGCGGCCGAGGCGGAACTTGCCTGCAAAAATCTCGCGGGCGCGTCCCTGCAAAAAATCGTTCAATGCGGGCGTCAATACAGGGCAGTTTTTGAACAGCGCCACGCTGTTGCTTTCCTGCTTGCGGAACCCGAAACGCACAATCGGCTTGTCGCCTGCCTGGTCGCAAACCACCACGACTCGGGCGCGGTTGCGGTACCCCCACGCGGGGCCCGTATGCACCGTAAAGCTTTCGGGCAACTCTATGCGGGCAATGCGCCGGAAGTTCTCGCGCTCGACTTGTGCCAGGTATTCCGCCTGTTTCTCGCTATCCAGGTGCTGCAAGCTGCACCCGCCGCACTTGCCATACAGCGGGCAGCGCGCTTCCACACGGTCGGGATTAGCCCCTTCCAGGACTTCCACGACATGTCCGCGGGCAAAATCCTTTTTCGTGAACGTCACCGCCACCTTGCAGAGTTCGCCCGGCAACGCGCCCGAGACAAAGCACACGCGGCCATCAGGCAGGCGCGCCATACCCTCGCCGCCCTGCACCATCTTCTCGATGCGGGCTTCGAACACCTCACGGGGAACCTCGGGGCGCTTGGGGCGTGGCCTGCGCGGCCTTCCCGGCTTGTCAAAACGGCGGAACATGGGCATAAAGATAGAAAAACAGCCCTGCGCAAAGGCAAAAAATTATATCTTTCCAGAAAAAAAGGAGGAAACACAAATGAAGCATTACGCTTTCTTAATCCCGTCTATTCTGTCTTTTACGCTTCTCGCCGCCTGCGGTGACGACGACAGCAGCTTTGCCCCGCGCGACAGCGATGACTCGTCCTCGTCCATTTGCGACGACTGCGACGATGAATCCTCATCGAGCGAGAAAGGGACTGCCACGACGAGCAGTTCCGCGAAATCATCGTCCAGCAGTTCCGGCGACCTTTCCAAGTACGACTTCGTATGGGACACCTTCGCCGAGGCGTTCAACACCACCTGCGACGCATCCCGCGAAGGCCAGGTCGGCCTCGCCCGCTACGCCGAAAACAGCGAACTCGTCTGCACCCACGACGAATACCTAGACAAATGGGGCTGGCTCTCGCCCTCGAGCAGTTCTGAGGCTTCCAGTTCTTCCATCGCCTACGTCGAAGAATATTACAAGCTCCCCAGAGCAGAGGCTTGCCAAACGGAATCAGAAGACAACTGCGAATACGGTGAACTCACGGACGAGCGCGACGACAAGACGTACAAGACGGTAAAAATCGGTGACCAGGAATGGATGGCCGACGACCTCAAGTACGAAGACAAAGACAAGTACACCTGGGAAGAGGCAATGTCCGCCTGCCCTGCCGGCTGGCACCTTCCCTCTTTCTTCGAACTCGAAAAGCTAATAGCCACTACGACCGGAGGCTCCGCATTTACCAACAACGCATCTTACGTACTGGAATTGCGCCCCTTCATGAACCGCGGGCACAATGACTACGGCTTTTCTGCGTACACGGGAAGCTACTGGTCTTCCACCAGGGCTATGCCATCGGACGAACCGACGGACGACAATGCATACATTATTAATTTTGATAACATCGGCGCCGACGCCTATATTTGGGATAGACCGAAAACATATACATATTATGCCCGCTGCGTCAAGGGAGAAATAGACACCTCGAAGGAACCTGCATACTCCGGGAAATACGGCACGGTCACGGACGACCGCGACGGGCAAACGTACAAGACCGTCGAGATTGGAACCCAGACCTGGATGGCGGAGAACCTGAATATCGAAACGCCGAATAGCAAATGTGCAGGCGACCTGCCCGAAAACTGCGAAAAATACGGACGGCTCTACCTGTGGAGCGAAGCCCTGGATAGTGCCGGCACCTGGAGCGACGGCGCAGACGGTTGCGGATACCGCATGTCTACTTGCAGGCTGACATCGCCGCTGCGCGGCTCGTGCCCCGAAGGCTGGCACCTGCCTACGGCTTTCGAATTCGACACGCTTTTCGCCGCGGTGGGTGGCATCGAAAAGGCCGGAAGGGTACTCAAGGCAACCGAAGGCTGGGCAGACGACGGCAATGGAACCGATGCGTTCGGCTTCGGTGCGCTCCCGGCCGGCTACTATGATGAAGATATCGGTACCGCTATCGGAAATCTCGGCTTCGGCACCGGCTTCTGGACAGCATCCATGCACGATGATTACTCTTACGCCTTCCGCATGTACCTGGTGCACGGAGCCGACGACGCGGGCCTGAATTTCTATCGCCGATACAACTGGCTCTCCATCCGCTGCGTAAAGGACTAAAAAAGGACGAACAAAATGAAGCGCGCCCTCTACATTGCATTTGCATTGACGCTTCTCGCCGCCTGCAGTGACGATGACAGCGATTTTATCGCGCGCCCTGATGGCGCAAAGTCTTCGTCGAGCATAGCAAGAAATTATTCCAGCACAACGGAACCTTACACCATCGTAGACCAATTTAACCCCAAGATTTCGTACGGCGAGATGGTTGATGACCGAGACGGTCAGACATACAGGACCGTAAAAATTGGGGACCAAACCTGGATGGCAGAAAACCTGAACTACCGAGACCTGCGCAAAGTATGGGATTATGATTCAAGTAGCTTCTGTTATAATGATTCAGCCATTTACTGCGAAAGATACGGACGTTTTTACCCATGGAGTACAGCCATGGACAGCATTGGGACTTGGAGTACTAACGGCAAAGGTTGTGGAGGAAACGGATGCACTCCGACTTATCCAGTACGAGGCATTTGTCCAAGTGGCTGGCACCTGCCAGACTCGACAGAATGGAGAATCTTGATTAACACAGCGGGTGGAGACTCAATCGCAGGCGAACATTTAAAATCCAGAAGCCCAGATTGGGAAACTCAAGTCAATTATGATGACAAAAAAAGATATGGAGGAAAAGACACTTACGGTTTTTCCGCACTTGCTTCTGGCACATATTGGGACATCCGTGTAGGTGTTGCATGCATTCCACGCCTTTCAACGGAAATATGGACATCAACATCTTACTATTCGACAGACGCATACGCCATACATTTGGATATATTCAACAACAACGCGTGGTATTATACCCCCGAAAAAAGATCAAGTAATCCTGTCCGCTGCGTGAAGGACTAGCGCATTTAGCCCAAAAAACAACGGCACTTTGTCGGCAAAACGCGCCCGCTATCCCCTTAATGGTCAAAAGCGGGCATTTTTTGGTGTATTTTTCTATATTTCGCCCGAAATTGTACCATGACGACTATTCTCTTGCCAGATACGCTCACGGCAGCGAACAGCAAAGACCTGCTCAGGAATTGCACGAAGCAGCTCCGTAGCGGTGCGCTGTGCCTTGACGGCAGCAATCTCGCAAGCATGGACTACAGCGGCGATGCATTCTTCGCGCTCCTCGCCGAACTTTCCGAAAAGACGGGCAACGCGCTCACCCTCGCCCACTTCAACGCCGACATCAAGGCGCACCTTTCGGCACTCCGCAAGATGGAGCCGCCCGCAAGGCCCGCGAAGGGTACGAACAACGTCCTCGAGATGCTCGGCGGCATCGGATTCGCCGTGCTGAAGGAATCCTTCGAAGTCCTGACGCTCCTGTTCATGTCCATCTACTGGACCATCTTTGGCCCGTTCGACAAGGGCAAGATTCATTTTGGCGGTGTCGCCAAGCAGATGTTCAAGCTCGGGAGCGAAGCCATGGGAATATGCTTCTTGATGGTCGCCCTCATCTGCCTTACGATGGCGCTCCAGAGTTCCATCATGCTGAATGCGGTGGGCGGCGGCTCCTACCTCGCCTCGGGCCTCGGCTTCCTCATCTTCGCAGAAATCGGCCCACTCCTCACGACCATCATCCTCGCGGGCCGCTCGGGCAGTGCCGTCGCCGCCGAAATCGCAAACATGAGCGTGTGCGAAGAAGTCAAGGCCATCAAGTCGATGGCTATCCCGCCAGTGCAGTACCTGGTGGTGCCGCGCTTTATCGCCATGAGCGTCGCCACGCCCATCCTCTCGTTCTGCGCCTCCATTTTCGGGTGCTTCTCCGGGTTCCTCATCGCGTACTTCTTCTGCGACATTTCGTTTTCCAACTACATGATGGGTATCCGCGACGGTATCGCGCCCATCACGTTCCTAAAGAGCAGCATCAAGGCGCTCGTCTTCGGCTGGATAGTGACGCTCATCGCCTGCAACAAGGGCCTGAACGCGCACGGCGGCGCAGAAGCCGTGGGCAAGGCAACCACATCGAGCGTGGTCGCCGCAATTTGCTGCATCGTGCTCGCCGACACCCTCTTCGCCTTCATATTCTACTAGGGAGCAGCAATGGAAGAAATCCTGAAAGTAGACCACCTGAAGGCAAGTTACGGGCGCGAGTCCATTCTGAAGGATATTTCCTTCGGGGTGAAGCGCGGCGAAATCCGCATGGTGCTCGGGAGTTCGGGCTGCGGAAAGTCGACGCTCCTGAACAACATCCTGAAGTTCATCAAGTCCGACGCGGGTACAATCACCTACTTCGGCAAGACCTTCGGGCCCAAGGATGGGCTCGACAGCGAGACCCGCATGCGCACGGGCGTGCTCTTCCAGAGCGGGGCCCTCATTGCCGACCTGACCATCGCCGAGAATGCAATGTTGCCGCTCAAGCGCAGCATGCCCTACATGCCCAAGAACCAGATGGAAGCCATCGTGGCCGACCGCCTGGAGAAGGTGCACCTGCTGCACGCCTTCCACAAGTACCCGGGCGAAATTTCGGGCGGCATGAAAAAGCGCGCAGCCCTCGCCCGCGCCATCGCGCTCAAGCCGGAACTGCTCTTTTGCGACGAACCTTCTACTGGCCTCGACCCGGTGACGGCCCGCTCCCTCGACGAACTTTTGCTCGAACTGCGCGACACGCTCAAGGTATCGATGGTCATCGTGAGCCACGAACTCGAGAGCATCAAGATTATCTGCGACCGTTTTGTGTACCTCAAGGACGGCTACGTGCTCAAGGACGCCACGCTGCAAGAAGGCATGGAGTCCGACGACCCCACGTTACGCCACTTTTTCAACCGGCAGTGCCCCAAGGAGGAATACTCCGAAGGACTCTACCACTTTAATTTTATAGATTGATTCGGAGAAACGATGGAAACCACCCGATCCGAAAGAATTAAACTTGGCGCGTTCATGCTGCTGTGCGGAATACTCATCTGCGTATTCCTGGGCTATGTGCTCAAGCGCTACCTGAGCGAACAGTACGACAACTACTACACCATCTTTGACACCTCGGTGAACGGGCTCTTTGTTGACGCAAAGGTCAAGCTGAACGGCATCGACGTGGGTAGCGTCACGCGCATCACGATAAACGAAGAGAACCTGAACGAAGTCGTGGTCGCCTTCAAGGTCACGCACGGCACGCCCATCAAGATTGGCACCCGCGCGGGCATGACGGCGGGCATGAACCTCACCGGCGAAAAGCAGGTGGTGCTCTCGGGCGGCTCGTTCTCGGAACCGAACGTGCCCGAAGGAGGGCTCGTGCCGGCGGAAGTCTCGCACTTCGACCACATCACGAGCCAGGCGGGCAACATCGTCGCACACGTGGATTCCGTACTCGTTAACATCAACACGCTGATCTCGGCCGAAAATGCGGAGAACCTGAGCAAGGCCATCAAGAATTTCGAAGCCATGACGGCGAACCTGAGCCGCGTCACGCAGGGCATGGCAAAGCCCATCGAGAACATTTCCAAGTCCGCCGAATCGATGCACCGCGTGATGGGTGAAATCGAAGAAGCGAAGATTGCCGCGAAGGCGGGCGAAGACCTCGACATTCTGAAGCAGAAACTCGACGCCATCGACACGAAGGCGATGAACGAGAATTTGACGAAGGCGATGGAATCCATCAGCCAGCTCTCGAAGCGGCTCGACGGCATGGTCTACAAGAACCAGGACCAGGTGGGCGAAGCCATCGTGGAACTGAACGCCGTGCTCGAGAACCTCGAAGAGTTCAGCCAGAAAATCAAGAACAACCCCTCCGCGCTCATCCGCGAACCCGCGAAGACCCGCCGCAAATAAGGAGAGAGCATGAAGAAGTTTACGTTTGCATTTTTAACCGCGGCACTTGCAGCCATGACGCTTACCGCATGCTTTGGCGGAAGCACGAGCGAACCCACCCGCTACTTCACGCTCGCCGTCGAAAACATCGACATGCCGGCCGCAGGCGATGCCAGCGGCCGCCTGCAGGTGCGCAAGTTCACCATCGACCAGGCCTACCAGAGGAACAACATCGTCTACCGCGAATCCGCTTACGACTTCATGTTCTACGACCTGGACCTGTGGGCATCTCGCCCCGAGCAAATGGTGGCGCAGGTCGCCGCAGAATACATCGTGAAAAGCGGGCTTTTCGCATCGGTCGATACCCGCGCCTCGGGCAAACCCGATTTTGAACTTCTGGGCCACATCGACGCCATCGAGGAAATCGACGAAGGCAGCAACCAGTATGCACGCCTTTCCCTCAAGCTTACGCTCCAGAAACCCGACAGCGACGCTCCCCTCTGGGAAAAGCGTTTTGACGAAAGGCAATCCGTGAGCAGTCGCGAGCCCCGCCTTGTGGCAGAGGCCATCTCGAAGCTCCTCGGCAAGTACATGGAAGAGGCCCTCGGGGCCATCGCTGGCGCAGGCAAGTAGGGCGCGCAGGTGGCCAATACCACCGCAAGAAAACACATTTTTCGCGAAATTGGGGATTAAACCTCGCAAAAGTTCTCGTTCAATCCCCAACTTTCAGAACAAATTAACTCATTTTTCTTCAAAAGTGACCTCCGCCCCTCCTTTTTCACTCTCCAATGGGGATTAAATTGCCCAAAAAGCAGCTTTTAATCCCCATCTGTCCCTTTTTTCGAGCAAAAGCTTACAAACAAGCTATCAAAATGGGGATTAAACCATAAAATAATTTGCCTTTTAATCCCCAATTTCGGCTTTTTCGGACACTTCAACCGCCAAACACGTCCAAAACTCGGCATTCCGGGCATTTCGCGGTATTTTAGCGTATAAAAACGCACATTCGTTGTAAAAAAAAGTGAAGGTTTAATCGCTTTGCTTTTTTTGATTTTAAATTTAAGATGGGTTTGGTTGCATACTTAAAATACGGTATGGTGTACAAGATGTTTGACAGTTTCTTTACGCAAAAGATTGTCCCCGCGACGCTCGCCTTCGGGCTTGGGCTCGCACTTCAAGGTTGTTCCGACAACCCTTCCTCGGCAAAGGGCGAAGATATTCCTATCCCCAAGGAAGAACTCCACGTCTCGGACAACCCGATTCTTTCCCTTACCGAGATATCTGCGCTCAACCTCTCGTGGCTCGACCACGAAGGCGATGACCCCGCCTGGGTCGAAATCTACAACTCGAGCAACAAGGACATAAACCTCAAGGGTTACTCACTCGTCGAGAATCTCGCGAACCCGCAAAAATGGGTATTCCGCAACGAGACCGTTCCCGCAGGCACCTACCGTACCGTATTCCTCGACAAAAAGGACATCTCCAATATCGAAGGTTTGGTAGATGGAGTCGACGACGAAGGCCACGTACTCCACGCGCGCACGCACACGAACTGGAAACTCGACAAGAAGGGCGGGACGCTCTACATCATCGACAACCACAACGCCATCCACGACAGCCTCCCCTACCCGGAACTCATGCCCGGCATCAGCTATGGCAAGGTTACCGATGGCAGTCTTATGTATTTCGCAACAGCGACCCCCGAAGCGGCAAACAACGAAGCAGGCGCATACGCAACCCTCGCTCCCGCATTCGACTTCGGCACCAAGAGTGCAGGTTTCTACCCTAGCGAAATCACGCTCGACCCGCCCGCCGTACCGGAAGGCACGACAGTCCGTTGCACACAGAATGGCTCCAAGCCGACCGAAGCGTCACCCGAATTCAACGCGCCCAAGGCTATCTCGGCAAACACGGTTCTCCGCTGCGCCGCGTTCCAGCCCGGAGCACTCACCACGAGCGTCATCACCAAGACATTCTTTATCGGCGAAAACGTGCGCATGCCGGTCGTCGCTGTCAGCGTCGATTCCGCTTTTTTCAAGGAGAGCTACATCAAGACCAACGCGGATTCTCCTAAGAGCGCCCCCGCAGGACTCTTCGAAGAAAAAGAATACCCCGTGCATGTAGAATACTTCCCCGACGGCAGCAAGTCCACAGCACCCGCATGGGAAGTCGACGCTGGCATTTCCATCATGGGCGGTTACAGCAGGCTCAAGGACAAGAAGTCCGTCGCCGTCGTGATGCGCGAAGAATACCAGGACGGCAAGATCAACTACCCGCTGTTCGAAACCCGCAAGGACATCAACAGCAAGTTCCGCGGATTCAACCTGAGAAACAACGGAAACCGCTTCGTGAGCGACTACATCGGCGACGCGATGGGTGGAGCAATTCTCGAAGGGAGTGGCGTCGACTACCAGCGTAGCCGCCAGGTGGTGGTGTTCTACAACGGACGCTACTACGGCATCCACGACATGCGCGAACGCTTCAACAAGCATTACGTAGAAACAAACTACGGCATCGACGCGAACACGGTCACGATGGTAAAGCACCTGGGCCACGATGTTACCGCAAGCAACGGATCTGTCGACGAATACAAGACGCTCCTGAGTTTTGTGGCGCAGAACGACTTCAGCGGCGAAGGCAACAAGAACTACGAGATGGTGAAGACTCTCATGGACGTCGGCAACTTCGCCGACTACATGGCGGCCGAAATCTACATCCACAACGGCGACTGGCCGAACAACAACGTCCGCGCCTGGAAGAGCCCCGAGCAGCCGTGGAAGTTCATGGTCTACGACCTCGACCACGGATTCGACTGGATGTGGGGCGTGAACGGAGGCGAGTTCAACCAGAACAACGAGATGTTCCCGTGGATAAAGAAGGGTGGCGGCAACAAGCCCTGCAAGGACGAAGGTTGCTTTGCGAACCTGTACATCCAGCTCATCCAGAACCCGGAATTCCAGCGCGTATTCCTGAACCGCTCCGCCATGATGTTCCAGAACAACGCGAACGGCGATAACGTGACACGCGTTGTCGACGCGATGACGGCAACCATCGACACGGCCGAAATGACTCGCGACCTGAAGAAATTCAAGCAGAACGAAATGTACTACGAAAACGCCTGCGGCAAGGGATTCAGCAAAACGGGTTCCTGCCTCAAGGAATGGTCTATGATCCGTAACGGGAACGTCGTCGACGAGTACAAAAAAGAATTCGGGCTCTCCGGCATGGTGACCGTGAACCTGAACGTTAGCGGCAGCGGCTACATCTCTGTAGAAGGCCGACCGGCACCCGCCCCCACTTATGCGGGCAAGTTCTTCGCGGGCATCGGGATGCTTATCACTGCGACCCCGACAAACGGCTCCGTATTTACCGGATGGAGCGACGGAGAGACCGCAGCCACGCGATTCATTGTCAACGAAGACGGCGCCACCTACACCGCCATCTTCAAGTAGACCCCTCGTTCTGTCCCAAAATGCACGGGGCACTTGACCCCGTCGCTTTTTGTGTTTATATTGTCTTATGATTCTGAACAAAGGACGGTATTTATGCATAGACAAGATCTTCCCGAATTGGCCAAGTCCTACCTGTTCAACGTAAAGATTACGTTCGAGAACGTCCCTCAAGGCAAGGAAGAAGAATTCGCCGACCTTGCAAACAACCTATCAGCTCGCTGCAGAAAGATCAAGTTTCTCAAAGAAAACACAAGCGACGTTTTTACCATCGTAGAAGTATCCTTCGACGAGTTCGAGGACTACCTCGTCACCACCTGCATCAAGAACGAGTACCTCAAGAGCTTCCGCATGGTCATCATCCACTATTCCTCCGACATGAAGCCCGTGTACGAAGAAAAGTTCTTTGACTGCAAGGCAGTCTATGTGGAGGAATTCGCCTACGACAAGTTCGAAACGAACCAGGAACGGATGGTCAAGACCATCGGCATCAAGTGCAAGCGCGGCCACTAGGCCAGCACAACCATTATCTTCTTATAGTAGGAACGCACGAAAGCAGTTTTTTCGTATAATCGTGCTGCGGATTCGTCAGCACTTCGTCGGCAACTCCGCGTTCCACCACCTTCCCGAAGTACATCACCAGCACATCGTCCGAGATGGCGCGCACAACTTGCATGTCATGGCTGATAAAGAGGATGCTGAGGCCAAGGTCTCTCCTCAGGTCGTCGAGCAAATGCAGGATCTGCGCTTGGACAGACACATCCAGCGCGCTCGTCACTTCGTCACAAAGCAAAATCTTAGGCGAGACCATCAGGCTGCGCGCAATACAGAGTCTCTGGCGTTGTCCACCCGAGAATTCGTGCGGGAATTTTTCCATCGCCCCCACCGGGATGGACACCCGTTCCAGAAGCTCGCACGCACGCCTTTGAGCCTGTTCAAAAGAAACCTTCCGCGCCATCAGGGGAGCCGTAAGGATTTCCGATACTGTCTGTCGCGGGTTCAGGCTGCTGAACGGGTCCTGAAAGACCATCTGCACCAAGTCGCAGACGCGCATCGCCTTGCCGCCATCCATGGCGACCTTGCCTTCATGCACCTCGCGACCGAAAAGTTTCACGCTTCCCGAAGCAAGCGGCACAAGCCCCACCAGCGACTTCACGAGGGTCGACTTGCCGCAGCCCGACTCGCCCACCACGCTCAGGATTTTTCCCTGCGACAGCGTGAACGACACTCCGTCGACCGCGGTAAAGTAGTCCTTCACCTTGCCGAGCACGCCCCCGCGCACCGGGAAGCGAACGGCAAGCCCATCTGCCTCAATGGCAGGGACTCCTTCAAGGAAAGACGCCTCCTGGTTAGGCATCGGCCTCCCCATCCAGACTTTCTAGCGCAGTCTGCACGCTCTTTTCTGTATCCAAGAGAATCTGACGGCACTTTTTCAGGAGCGTTGTCGCTTCCTGAACATTTTCCGCAAGTTCGTCGATTTCCATCTCCGAATTATCGATGCGCGTAAGAATCGCTTCCAGGCGCTCCATTGCGTTCTTATACTCGAAATTTTCCTTACTCATGCGTCTGAATATAGTTAAACACGGGTCGATATGGATTTTTATTCCCGTCAATAATTACATTTACTCCCAGTGGACAAACTAATGCACCACAACCCGCGAGGCAATTCCGCGGGCATCTTCGGAGGTTTCCGCAGGGCTTGCGGAGCGGTTTTTGCCGTTGCGGCACTCGCGCTCCTGGGCTGCCTCGACATTCCCGACGATCCACAAACGAGCCAAGAAATTGAATCCGTAAGCCTCTACATCCTCCAGGAAGGGTCCCAGGATTCGACGCTCCTCAAGATCCGGCCAGGCGACTCCGCCGTTCTCGGGGCGCAGGTCTACCCCAGACAACACAAGAAGGATCTTTCATTCCGCTGGGTCCTGAGGACTTCGGTTGGAGACTCCGTCCTCGGAAGCGAAGCCGTCTACACATTGCCCGCATTTGCGAACGAACTTTCGCTTCCCAACCTCCTGATTCTCGAAGACAGGGTCGGAAACTCGCAAGAGATCCCTGTATCCGTCATCGTCAACACGCCTCCCACACTATCACAAAAAACAGAACCCGCGGACGGCGACACACTATACGGGAGCGAAAACACCGCAGTCCTCTTCAAGTGGAAGTCCTCCGACAGCGACGAATCTGACTTCAAGCAACTTTCGCACACGCTCGTCATCGATAGCGTCAGGGCGTCCGTCGGAAGCGTGACCGAAATCATGCAGTCCGGATTTGCCGAGGGCAAGCACACCTTCCGCGTCGTCGTCTACGATTCCTACGGCGATGCGGATTCCCTTTCCGAAAAGACATTCTATATGCTGGATACGCTGAGGGGGCAACGATGACAAAGCGCATGCTCACCAACATTCCGGCATCTCTTGTTGCGCTCTTCGCAGCCCTCGTGTTTTTCGCCTGCACCAACAGCGATGAACTGCTCTACGACGAATCGCAGTCCATCTTTGTCGACATCTCCGTAGAAATGGCGACATCCTTCGATTCAAGCAGCACGCGCATCAAGGCCGACACGGTCCGCGTCGGCGACTCCCTCATTTTCATCGCGAACATCCTTCCCTCAAAATCCATCAAGCTCAAGCGCTACCTCTGGTTTCTCGACGGGAAGCCCTATTCCTTCGACTTCAGTTTCCGAAGCTCCATAGACAAGCCGGGCTACCACGAGCTCGCCTTCATTCTCGAGACCACCTTCGGCGACACCCTGAGCGACACGCTGCGCCTCTGGGTTTCAAACCCACCCATCATCCGCGACAGCGATTTCTTCCCCGCACCAGGCACACAAGGAATCCCGACATCGGGCGGTGTCACGTTTGCTTGGGACGCCTACGACCCCGACTCGCTCGCAAGGCTCTACTACCGAATCGTCATTGACAAGTTTGTCGATACGATTGTTCCGGAGCCCCACTTTACCTACTGGGGCAACCTTGCCCCCCTACACCATTACCACTGGTGGGTCGAAGCGATAAATGAATTCGGATTGACCTCTGAAAAAAGACTCCTGGGAGATTTCTACACCAAGGGCGCAAATGACGAGAGCGGCATTTGCGGAACCATAAACACGAGTTACAAAGATAACGGGCAAGGCACTCCGCTCCAGACCATCGCGTTCGACATCTACGATACAACCGGGACGCTCATCCGCACCGACAGCATCAACGGCAAGACTCCCCTTTCCTTTTCCATTTCACCCATAAAGGCGGGCACCTACACGATACAGCCCAGAATCTTGAAGTATCCTGAATTCTTTATCGAGCCCATCACGGCAAAACTCTTCCAGAACGAAGTCCTCGACCTGGACATGCTCCTGATGCAGGATACCACCGCGCCCAAGATAGAGCTTGTCATCAACGGGATTCCCATCCAGACCGACACCATCGATTTCACCGACACGCTCACCTTCCTCATCAAGGACTCGGGTTCGACCGCATCCAGCAAACAAGTTTCCATCTATCTGGAATCCTCGCTACTTGTCGAAAAGCAGTCCCTAACCGACTCCTTCACGGTCGTCCTGCCCGAATCGGCACGCTCTTGGAACACCCGGCAACTGAATGTGATCGCCTTCGATGCAAGCCGGAACCGAACCGTCAGGAGCTACATCATCAATCCGTCCGAAAATTGGATAAAGACAAACAGCGACATGACCCTCGATTCGGCACAGGACATCAAGATGTTCATCATCGACAGCAATCCGTACGGCTTTGAGGTCGACTCCTGCATGTTCGAAATAAACGGGAAGCACACGCAATACGGACGTCCCGCGACAGAGTCAATCTGCACGGTTACAGTTCCATCCACCTACATCGCCAGCGGAAAGAACACCATCCGTAGCATCGTGAAATACACAAACGGAATCAGCCTCTGGGAAAAATGGAACATTTTCTATAACGCCGGAGGCGGCAATGACTAAGCTTTTGCAAAAGGCGACATTCGCAAGCCTCTTCGTATCCTTAACGCTTGCTGCAGCCCTTTCGCTGACGGCATGCGGAGAAGGCGCGACAATCGAGCAGGGAGATGTCCCTCAGCTTGTCCAGCACATGTTCGTCCTCCCCGACCGAATTACAGGACAGCCCTACAATTATGGCGCAGTACCGGTCACGACCGTCTATCTCGACACAAACGAGACCGTAAAACTGTGGGCGGCCTATTCGATAGACAACATGTATCTGACATCGGACAATGCGGAAGCCCACTATATAAGCCACAGCTGGACCATCGACGACGAGACCTACAACATATCGCCGCTTCGCTACAGCTTTGCAACTCCGGGATTCCACCGCGGCATCCTCAAAACAGTCGACCTCCTTGGCGACACCCTGCAAGACACGCTCAACATATTCGTGAACACTCCCATTTCTATCCGCGCGATAGCCCCCGTCGACGGATACAACCTGTTCGACCCTACACCGGGAAGCGAACTAGATTTGCAATGGGAACTTGCCGGAGTCGACCCATGGGAAACGGCCCGTTGCTTCGTCTTTGCCTCATTCAATGTCGAAGAAGTCTGGAGCGAAAACATCGGCGAAGTAGACTGCTTCCATGAAGCCCAGTTCATCGGTTCTTTCCTCACAAAGAACCTCTTCGATAATATTGCCGCCGGAGTCAAGCCCGACACCTCGATTACCGTCTATTGGGGAATCAAGGCATCCCTGACAACGAGCCAAGGATTCATCGAGCGCGATTCCTCCAAGGTTTCCCGCTTTTCGACACGATACATCTACACCAAAAATTCCAGGATCGACATTCCCATTGTCTACGAGGACCTCCGCAAGTCCGACGTCCACACTGTCGTCACGATTACCAGTACACAGGGCGATACGCTCTCCATATTGGAAAGCACCAAGGCTCCCGTCACCCTACACGCATACGTGACCGCACAAACCGGGATCCGAATCAACCTCCGGGACACAAAAAAGACAGAATTCCGCACCGGAGACATCACGCTGAATGTCCAGAGCGGGACCCAGATACAGCTCGACACCGTAAGGTTCTCCGACAAGATCCAGCCCCAAGTCGCCCAACTAGCACCCAGGCACAACCAGCGGGACACCGTCATCTTCTACGCCCTCGACAACGGTTCGGGAATCAACCCCAAAAGGATTTTCGTCACGGCAAACGCAGATACGCTCGAGCACACCTACGAAGAGCCCTTCATCAAGTTCCGCAACACCTGCGCAAGCACATGCAAGCTGAGAATCTCCGTAGAAGACAACGCCCGGAATTCAAATCCGCGACTTTACTGGAAACTGGAACCGGACGCTAACTCTGCCGAGGGACCCTTCTCCGAAATGGGAGGCGAGCCATGAGACGCCTCGTCCTGCTTATCGCCGTCTTCCTCTGCTCCATCGCATTTGCGCAGGATGCCCCCAAGTACCTACACGTATCCACGAACCCCTCCTATGCAGACGCATACGTCGGGACGTTGCGCCCGAACCACTCACGCAATCCCGACAGCAAGTTGCCCGGGTTCATCAAAGTTCCCGATGGGGAAAATTCTGTCGCCGTTGCCATTTTCAAGGAAGGTTTCAAGGACACCGTCCTGAATGTCAAGCTTTCGGAATCGGACACCTCCTACCTGATTGTCTCCCTTACCCCAAGCTACGATGACGAGTTTCTCGACGAGCAACGTGCAGCCCTTTCGCGGAGGGCACGACACAACTTCGGATTCCGCCTGATGATCGCATCTGCAGTTCCTTTCGTTACGAGCGCCGTTGCGGCCATCGTCGCAAGCAACAGCATCGACAAGGCAAACGAAAAGAAGAAATTCGTGGAACAGAGTTTATTCCGCGACAGCGAAAGCTACAACCACAACCTCGAACGCTTCGGCGACTATCGAGACCGTGCAGAAACGGCCCGCACGCTATCCATCGACATGCTCATCGCAGGCGCCGCCCTTTTCGGCATCGGAGTCGTCCTTTCCTTCTAGGTATACCATGAAAAAGACCGCCCTATTCCTCATGCTCTTCTTCGTTTCGGCAGCACTTGCCGAAGTTCAGGCCCCGTACGCCCAGGTAGAACTCGTATCGGGCACCAAGCAGAAGGCCCAGTTCCTTGGAATCGCGAATGACACAGTGAGCCTCGGCGGTTACATCAAGAACAAGTTTACCGTCGTCAAGTTTCCCAAGTCGCAGTTCAAAAGCATCGTCGGCGAAGACGGCACCGACCTCCTGAACCTGTTCCCCGCAAAACCGGATTCCACCACCGCAGATACAACCGCAAGAATTGCAGATTCCGCCGCAAGCGAAACAGCAGACTCCACCGCCACTGCGGATTCAGCCGCCATCGCGGATTCTTCCGCGCAGGCCCCCGTCGCAGACGCGAACGGCACCCCCAAGGCAGACTCCGGCACCGAGATTACGCACAAACTATTCCTTGGGTTTGAAACAGTCGTCATCCCCCAACACGGAATCGAAAGGCTCAATGCATTCACGTTCGCCTTGCTGCAGGAACTCGATTCCACCTTCAAAAAGGCAAACATCGAAAGCGCCCCGGGCTGTAGCGACCGCGCCTGCCTCCAGGAATTCTGGAAAGACCGCGGAGAAAGGGACATGTTCTTCGGCAAGGTTTCGCATGCCAAGCACCCCGACTCCGTGGTTCTCGAAATCACGCGCGCATTTTACGAAGAAGAGCTTCCAACCATTTACAGGTCCGCCATTACCGTAAGCAGGAGCAACATGCTCCAGGATATGACCAAGGACGGAAGCGCAACGAACCTCGCGAAGGAACTGCTCGGACTTCCCGTGCAAAAGAAGCTCCCCCGCAGCTATATCCACGTCGAGACAGATCCCGAAAGCGCCACCATCTCGCGACCCGAGAAAGACGCCATCTGCAAGTCGCCCTGCACCTTCGCCGTCACCGACACAGGCAAAATCGAAATCGATGCCTACTGGACCGTGGACCAGCACCTGTGGGGAGCCCAGACCTTCGTTCGTCCGCTTCCCGGAGACACGACCAAGGTATCGCTCAAGCTCAAGCGGATTACTCCCGAAATCAAAATCGTCTCGAACCCCGTCGGCGCCGAAATTTTCCCGGGACAGGGTGAAATCACGCGCAGCAGCGAATCCATCGGCACGACGCCACAGAAATTTTCACTCACCACGCCGGGCATGGCCTACATGCGGCTCCGCAAGGAAGGCTATCGGGACACCCTCGTCCAGTTCTTTGTGGCACCCGTTCCCGAAATCAACCTTGACATCGCCCTGGAACACCTCACGGACTTCGACGAAGTGCGCAAGCAGCAGGACTGGCAACGCGAACGCAACAAGACCCGCATCGGGAAGATTCTGATGGGGTCGTCCGTCGCGCCGGCAATTATCGGAGCACTGTTTCTCTACCTCGCGCAGCAGGATTACGACGAGGCCGAAGATATCAAGGACGCGCTCAAGATGCCGAGCGCCGCTAAAGGCGAGAATTTCAATGCGAAGATCAAGAAAAACAAGGACCTCGTGGATTCCGGCGACAAGAAGAACATCATCGGCGGAAGCCTGGTCGGAGCAGGAGCCGTCCTGTTTGGCCTGGGATTTTTCCTCACATTTTAGCTATTTGGGGTAAAAAAACCTGAAAATGCCCGAAATAGCCTAAATTTCAACCCTCCGAGATTCAAAACCGCCACATAAAAACTAAATTTCAAAACGATGCGTAAACTACTTATCACTTTTTTACTTCTGACTGCAGCGGCCTATGCGGCCGATTTTGAACGCTCCAATTGGCGAGCCCAGATGTACTTGCAGGCAGAACCTGCCTTTGTTCACTTTGAGTCAGACAAGCCCCAATTGCTGAAGGAACCCATCGACGAAGAACGCCTCACCGTCCCGATGAGCGTGGGTTTCTTGTTCAGCCCCCTCTACACTCCGCTCTTCAAGGCCGACATTCCGTTCACCATTTGGCTTGGCGCCGAAGTGAACTCCATCCAGTTCCGTGAAATCGCAAGCGACCCCGCCTACTGGGGTGTAGATGACAATGGCAAGCCAGACCACAGCGAGGACCTCACGCCAGCCGGAGAGGGACGCACGCTTTCGTTCCGTGCCTACGCCCCGTCCGTAGTCGGTGGTTTCTCCGTAAACCTCGCCGGAGATTTCGACCTGCGCGTGCTCGGCGGTTACGGCATGCACTTCTTCACGTTCATCGACAACTACTCCACCAGTACGAAGGACCACACGGAAATGCTCCCGACGGCATTCGTCTCCGGAGCGCTCGAATACCGCATTACCGAAGTTTTCCAGGATGTGGACCTGAAAATCGGCGTAAACGTACGCAAGGAGTTCCTCCCCTACGAAGACCTGAAGGCGACCAATCCCTACAAGTACAACAAGGAAAACCCGACCCCCTCTTCCGGCTATTTGGGAATCACCTTCGACAAGATTTCTTACAAGTGGCCCGTGCGTATCGGACTTGAGCTTTCGCTCGACTTCGGCCGCGAGAGCCACCGCGACCGCCGCATGCGCTTCAACCTGCGCGACCGCGACCAGGTGCTGCGAGACAACAGCGAAGTCAAGGATACCCTCAGCGACTGGGACTGCATGGCCATCGAGCGCGACTACCGGTTCTTCCTCGACGAGAACGGCGACCTGCCCGACATGAGCGACGCCTATACCAAGACCCAGTTCTCCGACGTGCTCGAAAGCTTCCTCGCGTTCTGTCATCCGGCAGACCTCGCCACCAAGGAAAAGCTCTACGCGACACTCGATTCGGGCAAGGTCGAACTGAAGGAATACCAGGTTCGCCAGGAAGATTCCCGCTTCGACCAGGTCATGGCGTCCAACGACCCCGAAATGCTCGAGATGTTCCTGCAGTACTACCCCGACTCCCCACGTAGGGGCGAGGTCGAGGCCAAGATCCGCACCCTCAGCGAATACCACAAGTTCCGCGAGATCCAGGCCCAGAACACCTTCAAGGCCTACCTCTCCTACCTGAATGACAATCCGAACGGTGCCTTCCGCGACGAAGCCGAAGCCGGAATCTTCGAACTCGTCCGCAACAGCAACCGCATGAAGGACTACGAGATTTACCTCAAGCGCTTCCCCAACGGCAAGTATGTCGAAGAGGCGAAGGCCGCCCTCAAGGGTGCAAACAGCAGCGCACCTTCCCAGATAGAATACCAGGCTCCGGAATACGTCGAACCTCCTGCAGAGGAACCGGCGGTCGAGGAACCCGAAGAAGAGGCCGAGGAAGAAGAGGAAGAAGCTCCCGCCAAGGTCAAGAGCAAGAACAAGAAGAAATCGAAGAAAGCCGCCAAGGCCGCAAAGAAGAAGAAAGCCAAGTCCAAGAAGAGAAGATAGGCCTTGAAAAAAATCGCCATACTCGCAGCCCTCGCGGTCTCACTCGCTTTTGCAGCCGGGACCGCCACCGCCAGCCAGGCCGATACGACAACGACAATCCAGACCGTAGACACCGCCAAAGTCGGCATCTACGACCAGGTCATCGGCTGGTACAATGACAACCTCAACTACGGGACCATAGCACTGCTCATGGCGGTGGAGTCCTCGTTTATCCCCTTCCCGTCCGAACTCGTGGTTCCGCCTGCCGCCTACAAGGCAATGCAACCGGAATCGGGACTGAACATCGTGTTCATCGTGATATTTGCGACCCTCGGGGCTCTCGCGGGCGCTTTCATCAACTACTTCCTCGCAAAGCTCCTCGGCAGGCCGATTGTGTACAAATTCGCAGACAGCCGTCTCGGCCACTTCCTGCTGCTGGATTCAAGCAAGGTGACCAACGCCGAGAGGTTCTTCCTCGAACACGGAGCAATCTCCACGCTCGTCGGCAGGCTCATTCCCGCCATCCGCCAGCTGATCTCGATTCCGGCGGGCCTTTCCAAGATGAAGCTCTGGGCATTCACGCTCTACACCGCCATAGGCGCGACCTTCTGGAATATCATCCTCGCCATTCTCGGTTACATCGCGCACGGGCAGAAAGACCTAATCCAAGCCTATAGCCACGAGCTTTCTATCGGGCTCGTTGGGCTCGGCGTATTGTTTATCGGCTACATGACCTGGTGCGCGCTCAAGCCGAAAAAATAGAAGGCGTGAAATCCGTCATTTCACACCTCACACTCCACGCTTCACATTAGTTAAAAGTCGCAGTTCTCTTTGCAGCGGTTGTTTTCGAAAATCGCCTCGAGAGTCTTTACGCCCTTGGTGAAGCGGCGGTACGGCCCGTTGCGCAGTCCGTTCTCGAACGTCATCTCTTCTTTGATTGCGCCCAGTTCGTCAAATATTTTTGCAACGCCATGGATACGGCCGTTCACATACGGAATCTGGCGCCACAGGAGGCCGCGCTCGTTCCACTCCTCGCTCATGCCGTTCAGCACGCCCGCCTTGTAGATTTCTCGTTTTTTCTTCCGGCCATCCTCGTAATAATCCGTCGTCGCACCTTCCTCCACACCGTCCTTGTAGCCTATAGTCTGCCACAAGTGGCCGTTCTCGTAATAGCTCCTGAACACGCCGTCGAGCTTGCCGTTCTTGTACGGGGCCTCGATAGCGATCTTGCCATTCGGATGATAGCTCACGGACAACCCCTCTCGTATATCGGTTCCCTTCTGGAGCGTATAGATGCGCGAAAGGGCTCCATCCGCAAACGTCTCGCGGACCGTATCAAGAGTAGCCTCGTTCTGGGGTGCGTCAGGCTTCTTGACCGCCGCCTTTTTGGGGGCAGCAAAAGCGCAAACGCAGGCACAACCTAGAAGTATCACGGAAATTTCTTTTCTCATCAACGATAAATGTAGTTTTATCGTCGAGAATTATGTATTTTGCTGTTGCTTATGCGTATTACTTTTTTGAATCCTCCGTTCCATCCGATGTTCAGTCGCGAGTCGCGCAGCCCCTGCGTGACCAAATCGAGTACACTTTACTGGCCCATGTTCCTGAGTTACGCCGCCGGCACTGCCGAAGCGGATGGCAACGAGATTCAGCTGATTGACAGCCCCGCCATGGAGCTTGACCTGCCCAAGACGCTGGAGGGCATCAAGAAATTTGACCCGGCGCTTGTCATTTGCAGCACGAGCACGCCGAGCATCTTGAACGACCTCAAGGTGGTGCATGCCATCAAGGACACCCTTCCGAACACGAAGGTTGCCATCATGGGAACGCACGCCACCGCCGAGCCGCTGGAATCCATGGAGATGGAGCCTTCCCTCGATTTCGTGATTATCGGCGAGGCGGACTACACCGCGAGGAACCTCGCAAGGAGCCTGCGCGGCGACGGTGTTCCCGTAAACCAGATTGCGGGCCTTGCCTTCCGCAAGGCGGATGGCACAACCGACTTCCAGCCCGAAGGCCCGAAGATTGAGAACCTCGACGAGCTCCCGTGGGTTTCGAAGGTCTACCGCAAGCACCTGTATAGTTGCTACAAGAAGTATTTCTACGGTGCAAACCTCAATCCGCTGATTGTGATTCTCTCAGGTCGTGGTTGTCCGAACCGCTGCAGCTACTGCGTGATTCCGCAGACGCTCAACGGCCACAAGTTCCGCCGCCGCACGCCGAAGGACGTGGTGGACGAACTGCAGTACATCAAGGACAATTTCGAGGACCTGGGCGAAGTTTTCTTCGAAGACGACACGTTCACCGCAAGCCACGAGCACGTTCGCGAAATCTGCAACCTGATCCTGGAACGCGGCCTCAAGATTACGTGGAGTTGCAACGCCCGCGCCGATGTGCCGCTGGATTTGCTCAAGCTGATGAAGAAGGCGGGCGGCCGCGAGATGTGCGTGGGTTTTGAAAGCGCTTCGCCTGTGGTTCTTGAGAACATCCACAAGGGCGTGAAGAATACCGACAAGGCAATCGAATTCACGAAGAACGCCCGCAAGGCAGGCCTGCTGGTGCACGGCTGCTTCATGGTGGGTAACCCGGGCGACACTCCGGAGACTCTCCGCATGACGCTCGACTACGCCAAGAAGTTGAACCCGAATACTGCGCAGTTCTACCCCATCATGGCGTACCCCGGCACCGAGGCCTACAAGGAAGCCCTCGAAAGCGGCGCATTACAGACAAAGGATTACAACCAGTGGCTGGACAAGGACGGGTTCCACCGCACCACCATCCAGCGCGGCGAACTCAGCAGCCAGGCACTCGTGGACTTCTGCGACAAGGCCCGCCGTGAGTTCTACCTGCGTCCGAGCTATATTCTGCGTCAGGGAATCATGGCCCTCAAGAACCCGCGCGAACGTTACCGCGTGATGCGTGGATTCGGCACGCTCGTGAAGCACCTGTTCCGCAAGCACGGACAGCTCGCTCCTGTGGCGCGCCAGGCCCCGACGATCAAGCAGTAGCACACGGGTCGCTAACCCTCCGCTCTTTTTAAATCCCGGCCCCTGCGCCGGGATTTTTACTACATTGGCTGACAGAGGTTAGCATGATCCTAAAGGACGCAACAAAAGAAACTACGGACGCACTTTGGAACGAACTCACTGTCGATAAGAACCTGAAATACGGTAAAAGTTCCATTTTCTGGAGCAAGGTCCTATATTTCAACGCAGTCGCCATATTCGCCCTCTTGGCAATCGACTGTTTCCTATTCAAGGACAGTGTCGAGGGGGCGCCCCCGACAACCCTGGAAGACCTTTTCTACACAGTCTCCATTATATCAGTCATTGCCATGGTTTTTACAATTCCGATTCAGTGCTTCAAATTCGGTAAATGGGCATACCACACCCTAAAATTCCAGAGGCTATTCACTGAAACACGTTTTTCGCCCAAGGTCGCCGCCTGTCTTTGCAACCTGATATTCGCAAAAGACCTGTTGATCCGTCAAAAGCAGGCCCTCGAGAGTTACAACCAGGAAGCGGTAATCAATCCCCAATGCCGCTCCTGGAAAATCACTCTCATTATAAAGTTCCTTACCGCCGGATTCACCATCGCTTTTTGTGCCGTCATGGTTATTCTAGCGATTCTACAATTCTTTTTCGCCGCAATACTGCTCTTTGTATTGGCACTCCTGTTTTGTGCCGTCTATCTCGCATGCAGCTTCAAAATCATGCGAGCCATCATGGAGAACGAGCGCAGGCTCCATTCCCTCCTGCTCAATGAACTGCTGAACCGCAAAGTCGATGAAATCCTCGCCCAGCGAGGAAATCAGTAAGCATTTTTACTACTATTATACATACTATGAGTGAAAACTGCCTTTTCTGCAAAATCATCAAGGGAGAAATCCCTTCCAAAAAAATCTACGAAGACGACGACGTTTTCGCCTTCTACGACATCGCCCCACAGGCGCCGGTGCACTTTCTGGTAGTGCCGAAGCGCCATATCGCGACCATCATGGACATGAAGCCCGAAGACTGCGAGCTCGTGGGCAAGATGCTCTACCGCGCACAGCTTATCGCGAAGGACCTCGGCCTCGAAGAGGGCGGCGCCCGTTTCGTGTTCAACTGCAAGGCTGACGCGGGCCAGACGGTATTCCACATCCACCTGCACGTCGTTGGCGGGCAGCAGATGGGCTGGCCTCCGTTCCCGAAGGCTTAATAATCGCGGCGCAGCCGCCATTCTATGATAAAGTCCCGCGCGATAGTCCTGCACCGCTTCCCCTACAGCGATTCCAGCTGGATCGTGAAGGCGCTTACGGAAGAAACCGGCACGGTCTCCTTCATCGTGAAGGGAGGCAAGCGAAAAGATAGCCCGTTCAGGGGGGCGCTCGACCCGCTCGCCCTGTGCGAGATAGTGTATCGCGAGAACCCGAATACGGAACTGCAGTTCCTGAAGGAAGCGAGCGTCATCAACTGGCACGCGCACCTTCGCGAAGACCTGCTCGCCCTCGCGAAGGCGCAGGTGATGGCCGAAATCGTATTGCGGTACGCACCCGCGGGTGTCCCGCTGGAAGGGGAATTCTCCCTGCTGGAAGAGGCGCTCGCGGCACTTGACGTACCCGCGGGCAATGCGCCTGAAGTTAAACTGCCCGCAGATTCCGAAGTTAAACTCCCCGCGCGCAACGCCGCGAACAACAAGTCGGGTGTTTTCGCCCGCTGGCTCCTGGACATCTGCGAACTCTGGGGCTACCACCTGGACATGAGCTCCTGCAGCCGCTGCGACCACCAAATCGAAGGCGCTCCGGCCGATTTCCATCCGGAAACGGGCGCGTTCGTCTGCAAAAGCTGCCTCGGGGTCGAAACTCCCCGCGCTCGGCCCGAGACGCTCGCCGGTTTCGAGGCGCTGCGCACCGGCAGGGCCATCGCGCACCCGGAATACGTCGAGAACGCGCTCCTCGCCTACCTGCGCAGCCACATCGGGTTCATGCGCGAAATAAACTCGCTCAAGTTCCTGAACGAGACGCGCAAACTGTTCCCTGACGTGCGCTAGGAAGTAAACAGGCGCGAAAAAGCCATCCGTGCAGAAAAAAACTATCTTTTACACGCTGTGAAAAGCGCTGTTCACAGAAAGCGCGGTTTATAAGCGCGGTTCATAAATAGGAGATGCTATGCTTACTGCGGAAGATATCCGCGCCTTGAAGGGCACGGGCAAGAAAGTTTCGATGATTACCGCCTACGACTTCGCGTTCGCCCAGATGGCAGAAGCCGCCGGAGTCGACCAGATTCTCGTGGGCGACAGCCTTGCGAACACCATGCTCGGCTACAAGAGCACCCGCGAAATCGGCATGACCGAAATGCTCATCTTCGTCGCCGCCGTCTGCCGCGGCGCACCCAACACACACGTGGTGGCCGACATGCCCTACAGAAGCGACAAGGATCCGCAAACCGCATACGATAACGCTAAGCGCTTCATGGACTTAGGTGCAGCAAGCGTCAAGCTCGAGGGCACCCCCGCAGGCGTCATCGAATACCTGCGCAGCAAGGATATTCCCGTCTGCGCACACCTCGGGCTGCTCCCGCAGACCGCCGAGAACTTCAAGCAGAAGGGCAAGACCGAAGAAGAGGCCCGCGCCATCGAAGACGCCGCCAAGTTCGTGGATAGCCTCGGCTGTTTCGAAACCGTACTCGAGCACATCCCCGAAGAACTCGGCAAGAAGATTACCGGCGAAGTGAAAAGCGTCACCATCGGCATCGGCGGCGGTAAATTCACCGACGGACACGTGCTCGTGATGCACGACGCGCTCGGAATGCACCAGAAAAAGCTCCCTCCGTTCGCGACGAAGTTCGTCGACATGTATTCCCTGGGCGTAGAAGGCTTCCGCAAATACGTGGAGAGCGTGAAGAACGAAGCGTAACGCACCGCAAAGAGAAATTTTTCTCGACGCAAACCCAAAAAGTTGTCTCCGCATAGAAAAAATTCTCGAATGACTGAAAATTTTTCTCTCGCGATTGAAAAAAAATTCTGGTGAAAAGAAAAAAATCTCGTCGATGGCGGGATTTTTTTGCAAGTGTTACGAAAATCACAAGTAATCCTTTGAGCATCATCAACTTACAATCAAAAAATATTGTATGGTGCAAAAAATGCCAAATCGTCTGGAATGCCCGTATTTATTGGGCTCGCGCCATTTTACATACAAAGTAATTTTATTTTCCTATAAGACTTTTTTTCTCGATTGTCAATAGACTTTTGAAAAAAAATGAAAAAAATTTTAAAAAGGTGTTGATTTTTTGTGAAAATAAAGTTATTTTAAAGTCATCAAATCATTAAACCCTCAAAAAAGGAAGAATACAATGGCTACAACAAAGAAACCCGCTGCTAAGAAACCCGCCGCCAAGAAGGCTGTCGCCGCCAAGAAGCCGGCCGCCAAGAAGGCTGCTCCGGCCAAGAAGGCTGTCGCCGCTAAGAAGCCCGCTGCCAAGAAGCCGGCCGCCAAGAAGGCTGCTCCTGCTAAGAAGGCTGCCCCGGCCAAGAAGGCTGTCGCCGCTAAGAAGCCGGCCGCCAAGAAGCCGGTTGCCAAGAAGGTTGCCGCCAAGAAGCCGGCAGCCAAGAAGGCTCCTGCTAAGAAGGCCGCTGCCAAGAAGTAATTCTTACAGTGCTCTCTTTTTGGAAAGGACTCGCATCTCGCGAGCCCTTTCTTTTTTCTTATTGCTATCTTTACCGCATGATTTCGGAAAAAGACCTCGAAGAACTCCAGAAAATTCCCCTAGACGAACGCGTCAAGCGCGTTGAGAAACTGCTCGAAGCAAAGGAATCCCCCCGCGGATTCGAACTCGGGCTCCTGCTAGCTCTCAAGATGGGCCAGGAAATCCGCGAGAAGAAGCCCCTCGGAAGCGAATCGGGCGAACTAGTCGCCAGCTGGAACGGAAAGTATTCCGAATACGTCATCGAGGAAGCCATCGCGTCGGCCAAGGAATTCCTGTTGCACCCGGCGAATATCGCCGAGAAAATCAAGGCGGGAATGAAAAAGTTCGAACAGAAGCCCGCCGAAGAGGCAAACGGAAGCAAAGAAAGATCCCCGGACACGCCGGGGATGACAGGTGGAGAAAGCGAGGGCCATAATGGATAACAATCTCCAGGCCACCATCGATATCGGGAGCATGAGCTGCATCATGCTCATTGCCGCCTTCGAGAGCACCCAAGGCGAAGAAGGCCAGGATCCGCGTCAAGTCCTGGTCCCGAAACTCCAGAAAGTCAAAATCTGCAAGCTCGGCGAAGACATCTACGAACACGGGCGCATTTCCGAAAAGAAAATCGAGGAACTTGTCGCCGTCATGACATCGTTCCGCATGGACCTTCACGCCCTCGGGGCCGACATCAAGGCCGTGGCCATGACCGAAGCCATGCGCAGGGCCGAAAACCAGGACGAAGTCATCGATGCGGTCGAAAAGGCGCTCTGGTTCCGCCCGCGCATCATCAGCGGCGAAGAAGAGGGCAAGCTCACCTACCGTTCCGTGAAGGAATGGCACGGCGAAGGCATCGTCACCATCGATATCGGCGGCGGCTCCACCGAACTCAGCAACGGCGAGACCACGTTCTCGATTCCCGTAGGCGCGCTCAAGATGTTCAAGGCGATGGGCCCCATCCCCGGCCCCGAATACAAGAAATTCGTGAAGGAGACCTTCAAGGAAGTCAGCTTCAAGGGCATGACGAAAAAGCCGGTCTACCTCATCGGCGGTACAGGCACCGCGCTCGCCATGGTGTTCCTGAACAAGCAACAGTTCGACTACAAGGCCATCGAGGGGCTCGAAATGAGCATCGCCGACCTCGACGCAGTCACCACGCGCATATCGAACCTTTCGAAGGAGCTCCGCGCGATGCTCCCGGGGCTCGAGAACGGCCGCAGCGACGTCATCATCTGCGGGCTCTTCTGGCTCAAGTCGCTTTTGGAAAAACTGCGCGTAGAAACCTTCCGCATCAGCACCGCGGGCATCCGCTTCGGGCTCCTGTACCCGCCGGAACCCGAGCCGGAAGCTAAACCGAAAGCAAAAAAAATTCCGCCCTGGCTCAAGAAGAAGGAAGAAGAGAATTCTGCTGAAGAATCGGAAGGCGCCTAGGCTTCTACGAGTGTCGCGACAAGGCAAGAATCCTTAGTCGCACCGCTCCCCGCGAAATCGATATCCTGCCCGCGCTTCCAAGCAGTGCGGGCTTCCTTATGCACCGAACTGACGGCAGCAAGCACATCCCGCGCAAAGGAGTCAAGCGCGAACTCGCTGTAGTTGGAACTTACCATGATGAATCCGCGCGGATTCAGAACCTGCGCGCATTCCGAAACAAGCGGCATCAGGTGTTCACGCACGTTGAAGTTGAAACCCTTGAAGCGCGCAAAGCTCGGCGGATCGAGCACAATACCGTCGAACTTGAGTCCCTTCTTGATGGCCCAGCGCACATATTCGAGCGCGTTCCCGCGGAAAAATTCGCCAGGACGCAAGTCGAGCCCGTTCAGCGCGTAGTTTGCGCGGCCCTTGTCAAGAATCTTGCCGCTGATGTCGGCGTTGGTGGCGACCGCAGCACCCCCGAGGCGCGCATGCACCGAAAAACTGCACGTGTAGCTGAATAAATTGAGAAAGCGCGGGCCTTCACTTGTCATCGCACGAAAACGTTCCTCCACCTCGAGGCGTACGTGCCGCATGTCGAGGAACAGCCCCGGATTGACGGTGTCGAGCAAGTCCACATGGAACCGCGCATTGCCTTCGCGCACCGTACCTACGGCAGCATCGCGAGTCCCGAAAGCAACCTCCATGGGCGCGTTCTCTAGCGACTTGCCCGAACGCGAAAGCCTCTCCTTCACAATGATGCAGGCCGGTTCAAACACCGCTGCCACAGCATCCACGAATTCGCGACGACGGGCAAGCATTTCGGGTCCAAAGAACTGCACCTGGAACCGGTCACCGAACCTGTCGAGCGTAAGCCCCGGAAACCCGTCGGCCAATCCGTTCACGATGCGATAGGCATCCGTCACCGGAAACAGCGGCGAACGCTTTTCATTAGCAACTTCTAGGAGACGACGCATGGAAAACTCCGCGTCTAAGCCTTGTCCATCGACTTGATCTGGTCCACGAACTCGCCCACTTCCTTGAACTCGCGGTAGATGGAGGCGAACCGCACGTAGGCGACCGCGTCGAGCTTCTTGAGTTCCTGCATCACGAGGTTCCCGATGGTATCGTAACCCACTTCGGAATTGTCGTTCACCGGCAGGGCGTTTTCGACACGGGTCGCCAGTTCCTCGATATCCTCGGATGTAATCGGGCGCTTCTTGCAAGAGTTCATGATGCCGCGAATCAACTTTTCACGCTGGAAGGGTTGCTTTTCGCCGCTCCTCTTCACGACAGTCAACGGCTGGAGTTCAATATACTCACGCGTCGTGAACCTGCGACCGCAGGCCAGGCATTCACGCCGTCTGCGGATGGCGGTTCCACTCACGCGGCTATCGACCACCTTGTCGTTGTCGTTCTTGCAAAAAGGGCAGATCATGGCTAGAATATATTATTTTGCGGCGGCCGTTTCAAACGCCTTGCCGAGTTTAGCGAGCGCTTCGTCCACTTCCGCGGCGCTCACGTTGAGCGGCGGCAGCATACGCAGCACGTTGCCCTTGGCAGAGAGCACCATGAGATGCTCGGCCCGGGCGGCAGCGATGATGTTACCCACCGGCATGGATTCGTCGAGGGCAACACCGAGAATCAGGCCTTCGCCCCTGATTTCCTTGGCGAAGCTGTACTTTTCCACAAGGGCTGCCAAACCAGCCTTCAGCTGGGCAGAACGTTCGGCGACATTCTTGAGCAGCCCCGGAATCTGCTTCACGACAGCGAGACCTGCGGCGCAGGCAATCGGGTTGCCGCCGAAAGTAGTACCGTGGTCGCCAGCCTTGAGCTGGTCGGCAATCTTCTGGCGCAGGAGAACCGCACCGAGCGGAAGACCGCCACCGATTCCCTTGGCAAGCGTTACGAGGTCCGGATTCAGGCCGTACTTTTCAAAACCGCAGAAGGTTCCGAGCCTGCCCACACCCGCCTGCACTTCGTCGACGATGACGAGGCAGCCGTATTCCTTCTGCAGGCTGTTGATGGTCTCGACCATTTCCTTGGAAAGCGTCATCACGCCGCCTTCGGCGGCCAGCGATTCCAGCATGATGGCACAGGTATTGCCATCCACCTCGGCCTTCAAGGCAGCGCAGTCATTCCAAGTCACGTGAACGAAGTCGCCCGGCATGGAGCCGAAGCCTTCCCTGATAGCCGGCTGGCCCGTCGCAGAAAGCGCGGCGTATGTCCTGCCGTGGAAGCTGTTCACGAACGTGATAATCTTCTGCCTGTTCTTTTCGCCCTTCCGATCGAAGTACTTACGTGCAAACTTGATTGCACCTTCGTTCGCCTCGGTACCCGAGTTGCAAAAGAACGCCTTGTCGAACTTGGTGATTTCAAGGAGTGCCTTGCCGAGATTAATCTGCGGGTAGTTCGGGTAAAGGTTGCTGATGTGGTTGAAGTGGTTCATCTGTTCCACCACCGCATCCTTGATGGCCTGGTTCTGGTGACCGAGCGCGTTCACGGCGATGCCAGCCACGAAGTCCAGGTACTTGTTGCCCTGGTCGTCATAGAGGTAAGAGCCTTCGCCCTTCACGAAGTTGATGTCTGCCTTGCCGTAGAGCGGCGCGATAATTTGTTTGTCCTGTTCGAGCAGGTTAGCGCAAGATTGTGCCATAGTTTAAATCTCCATTAATTTGTTTACCAAAGTGTTCCGCGTCCTTCCATCCCACAATGTGGATGCTCTTGAGTCCTCGTCGGATTGACTTGAAACTCTCGCGGACTTTGGGAATCATACCGCCGGAGATGACGCCAGCTTCGATCAGCTTTTCGGCGTCCGCTTCGCTCAGTTCGGGAATTACATTCTTGTTTTCGTCCATCACGCCCGGCACATCGCTCACCAACACGAACTGGTCGGCCTCCAGCGCCACAGCCAGTTCGCTTGCAGCCGTGTCGGCATTCACGTTCCAACTCACGCCGTTACCGTTAGCGTCAGGACCAATAGAAATCGGGCTCACCACGGGAACAAACCCCGCACCCCAGAGTGCGGTCACGATGCCGGGGTTCACCTTCTTGATTTCGCCCACCAGGCCAAGGTCCACCTTGCCCTGCTTCTTTTCCACCTGGAACAGGTTTGCATCTACGCCCGAAATACCGACTGCACCGCAACCGTTGTTCAGGAGCATGCGCACAAGCTTCTTGTTCACGTAACCGGAGAGGGTCATCTCGACCATCTTCATGATGCCGGGAGTAGTCACTCGGAGACCGTCAATGAATGTCGGTTGTTCCTTGAGCAAGGCAATGTTCTCGTTGATGTCCTTGCCACCGCCGTGGACCACGGCCACCTGACAGCCTGCACCTGGGAGTGTAGAGACTGCCGACACAAAATCAGCCAGCTTAGCTTCGTCGATTGCCAGGCTGCCACCAATTTTTACAACCACTTTTTTCATCGCTCGGTTTGTTCCTCTCGAGTTTTGCCTTGCAAGGCAGTGAAATTACGCGCAAAAATAAAAAAAAGAGGCCGCAGCGGCAATGTTTTTATTATATTATACCCATAATTCAACCAAAGACACAAGAGGTATATTATGGCAATCACGAAAGTTTGGCTCGACGAATCCAACGACGAGTGCGTTTCCTGCGGCGCCTGCGAAGCTACTTGCGACGCAGTGTTCGAAGTTCCCGAGAAGATGAAGGTCAAGGAAGGCGTCGACTATTCCGCTTACGAAAGCGAAATCAAGGACGCTGCTGACTCCTGCCCGGCAGGCGTGATCAAGTACGAGTAACCATTAGGGGCGCAAGGCGTCCGTAACCAACTCTAAACTTATAAAGCCCTGTCTTCGGACAAGGCTGTTTTTTATTTGAGAGGCAGGAAATTGTCGCAACTTGTCTAGCACGGGAAATCCAGCGATTGTATATTACGGGCACAAGGAGATCTCCGAGTCCGAGGTTCTCACCATCAAGACGAATCTTGCAACGCAGGCAGTGAAGTAAGGCTACATAGAAGTCCAAGTAAACGGCGAGGCCAAGGAAGAAGATTACAAATGCGGTGCGGCTAGGCTCATCTAGTCCTTGAGACAACGAACGCTAAACCCGTAGTCCTTGTAGTCTTCGGCCAGGGATGCAATGTCGCCCCCGCGATACAAGTATATGTGGTTCGCGTAGTAGTCATCGTATTCAGTAGAACTCCAAAAGATCGCATAGGTGCCCTCGTCGTAGTAATTCCCTTTGAAGCTCGGGTAGCCAGCAGGCAACGCCGAGAACGAGAAGGCGTCCGTGCCGTTGCCGTCTTTCTGCCAACCGGATGTGGATTTGAGTTTTGTACCGTCGCCCGGTGAACCGCCGACAGCGCCGAATAGGGTACTCCACTCAGAAGATTTTTCATTTTTTCCTCTATATAAGTATTCTTTTATTTTACTCATAGAAAGTAAACGGAACAGTTACTGTCGTTTCGTTTGCGACATTTCCATCATCACATTTAAATTTGCCAAAATTCCAGCGGCTCACAGCGGTCTTGATTTCATTGTCAAATTCGCCGTAACCGGTCGTAGAAGAAGCAATGGAGATGCTGATGATTTCGCCACCCGGAGCAATCGTAAACCTCAAGGAAACCACACCCTGAAAATGTGGTTGCAGCTTCAGAAACTTGTTGTAGATGTGACGCAGACCAGGCATTCTCTGACGCACAACCTCCATAATGTCCGATGCACTACGACTACATGAATTATCCGTAACTTTGCAAGCATTTTCTGCATCTTCTTTTTCCTCCTTATATTTTTTCTTGCAAATCGATCTTTCATAACTTCCTGTAGGGAGTGTTTTACATTTATTAAATGTATTCTTAGCTTTAGCTACCGCAGCCTTACAAGCATCGTGTGAAGACGATTCCGTTGCATCCCCTTCATTAAAATCGGCACTTTCTTTCTGGTCGTTGTCGTTAGCATTCCCCGATAACAAGCCAGCCAACCCATCTCCTACATTCTTTTTTTCATCCTGAACGCAACGGACTGGATACCACATCGAAATTGCTTTTTTTTGTGGAGCAACATCAAAACCATAATCAGCATGCGGTGCTCCCAAAAATGCATAAGCAACCCCCTCTGGCACCGATTGTTGCAAAATGGCATCCTCTGCAGAGTTCCATTGCATCGAAGATGTCCAAAAATAGGCGTATTTTCCTTCATCCATATAAGCACATTTAGCATCCTGGGCTACTACGCATCCACCTGAAGGTTGTGCATTGAATCCGTATTTATCTGTTCCATTCCCGCTCGGTTGCTGGTAGGTGTTCCACCCTTTTTTTGATTTAAGGTCTATGGAATTTCCTGTATAATCCAATAATTTTTTAAATTCTGCAGCACCCGGCAAACGCCAACCATTAGGGCAAGCGGTTGTTGCAGCGGCCATCGCCGAATAATATCGGCCATATTTTTTACAATTCGCTTTTTTCCCGTTACCGCCAAAAATCAAACAATCATTTGTGCTCCCAGGATTTCCGTTTCTCTCGTTTATCTCGAAATCTAAGTTCTCCGCCATCCAGACTTGGTCGCCAATTTTTACAGTCTTGTATGTTTTTCCATCGCGAGGATCTTTCATCGTTCCTTTCTGCTGAGCCGCAAAAGAAACTGATGTGCACAAGGATGCTGTAAGAGCCATGATGGCAACACCTAATTTTAGAATATGCATTTTTTACTCCTTAAAAAAATTGTCAATCTTTGAGACAACGGACATATTGACCAAAGTTCTTAAAGTGAACGTCTGGATAAGCATCACCGAAATCATAGTACATGTTCATGCCATATGCGTAGATGCTATCGTTCTCAGAAGAACTCCAGAAAAACATGGCGGCATCCTCGTAGTCGGTCGATGAGCCTTCAACTACATTGAACAGGGTGATCAACTCCGTCAATGAAGGCAGATGCCAGCCACTTGGACATACGCCGCGCACGGGGTATGTCGGCGAACATGCCTTGCCATAACCGCAACCCTTGCCGTTCGAACTCCATGTACCAGCACTATCCATCGCAGTCGCCCATCTGTAAAATCGACCATAATTGGAGCAATTACTTTCATCGTTGTGGTGGCAGAAGCTAGAGTCCGCTTTGTAATTTAGGTTTTCCGCCATCCAGATTTGCACGCCAATCTTTACCGTTTTGTACGTCTGACCATCGCGGGAGTCGGTCATCGTCCCAAGACTTTTACTAGAAGATGATTCGCCAAATAAACTACTACTCGATTTCTCGGAACTATTTGACATTAGAATTTCACTGCTAGATGACACAAGAACCGACGATGATGAAAGGACCTTAGAAGACGATGATTCGACGATACTGCTAGATGATTTCTCAACAGAACTCGATGATTTTACATTTGAAGAAGACAATGACATCAACGAACTGCTGCTGGATTCGTCTTTTGAACTTGAAACGCCACTTTCCACAGCATTACGAGCCGCACGCCATGAAACAAAGTCTTCATCCATCTGTGCAACATAATCAGTACAGGCCACGAAAAGAATCGCTAATAACAAAAAGCAAAGACGACGTATGTTACGCAAACTCAACACAATCAATCCTTGAGACAACGGACACTTAGCGCATCGATATAGCCTTTGTAATCCAAGAACGCTTGCTCGTTGTAGAAGTGCAGTTGCATGTAGTAGTAGTTTCCATATGGAGCGCTCGAGACACTCCAGAAATACGCGTCAACGCCTTCGAAGGCAAAGTCTCCGCTCTTCCAGCCAGCGGGGAGCGCGGAGAAGCCATAGGCATCCGTTCCATTGCCATTGACGTCACAATTGGACACACAGATTTTTGAGCCATCGATATCAGTATCCCAACTAGACGTGGACTTGAGTTTTGTTCCTGCAATTGACCGTCCGCCAACTGCCGTGAACAAAGTTTCCCATTCTGTTGTACTTGGCAGATGCCAGCCGCTGGGGCAGGCCGTTGTCGCCGCAATCCATGTGTAAAGGCGACCGTACTTGGTGCATTTTGTCGCATCGTTGTTGTAGCAATAACTGCCTTCAGTTTCGTAGTTCAGGTTCTCCGCCATCCAGGTTTGCGTTCCTATTTTAACAATCCTGTAGGCCTGGCCGTCGCGGGAATCCCTAAAAGAATTCGAATTGACAGCAGCAACGCTGCTGGACGACACCGGAACAGAAGACGAAGAAACAACCATAGAGGACGAGGATGCCGCGGCACTGCTACTGGATCTTGCGCTGCTGCTAAATACCGTAACAGAACTCGACGATTTTTCATCTGAAGCAGACGATTTCTGCACCGAACTGCTACTCGACTTGACCTGCGAACTGGAAGATGGTTCATCCTTCGTCAACCGTTCCTCTTTCCACGCTTCAAAGTCCTCATCCATTTGCGCGACATAGTCGGTACAGGCAACAATAGAAATGGAGGCAACTGCGGTGGCAACCCATTTCGTAATATTAAAAAAGGCACTTCGCATAAACACCACAACCTACCTAGAACGCAAAACTTATGCCTATCCCGATGGCACCGACAATGGCAATTCCGATTCCTACACTGCGGAGAGTCTGTCCTGATTCCGCATCTTTGCGGTTCTTCTTAAACTCCGACTCTGTCTCGTATTTTTTCTCGGATGCGGACTTCGCCTGGCTGTTCCCGATAACGGCCAGCACAACGCCTGTCACCGCAGCCGTGACGCCAGTGCCCAGCAAAATCTTTCCAGCCGCACCGCTGCCGTCATTTTTCACCTTCGACGGCCTGCCCTCCCCAGCCAAGAATTCATCATCGCCATCCAATTCTGCATAGGCCGCCTGGGCGCGCAAACGGGTCTCATCGATCTCAAGTCCATCAGGGCTATGAGCAAGTTGGTGCGTCACCTGTACATCTTCGTGCCACTTCGGCCGCACATCGACCTTCTCTGTCCAGCCGCTTCCCACTAGTTCCACCTCGGCACACATCGGCACCTCTCCCGCATAAGGCGTACTTCCCGCTTCCATGCCATCGATACGCACGGTCACCGACTGCGGTTCGCCCTTGAATTCCGCATTGAGTTCAAGCCCGCCCATGCCTCGAGCCATCATCCTGTCGAAGAGTTCCGTTTTGTTCTTCGCTATCGACACCATAAATTCCATCGGATCATAGCAGGGATGTGATATGCGAACCTTGTGTACACCGGGGTCAAGTTCAATTTTCGCATCTTTCTTCTGGTTTCCATCCACAGAGATGGACAATTTCCCTCGACTCTCGGCGTTACCTTCAAATTCAGGATTTACCACAAGCCAGCCGAATGCCGGAGTAAGCGAGAACGAAATCTTCCTGTTATTCTCTCTCACATCCACAACCTGTTCGCCATCGTCGTAACGGTCCTTGGAAACAACAAACCTGTGGCTACCGGCCTCCACCAGCACCTTGCATGGAGTACTCAAGCATTTGGAATCCGCCCTTCCATCTATGGTAGGCACGGCACCCTTCGGTTCGCTAGTAATTTCTACAATAAACTTCTGTTTGCCCGAATAACTGTAATCGCCAATGGAACCGACTGAGCCAATACCACCTAGCCCGTCAAACCCAGTCGATTTGCTTTTCGCACTCCTAAAGAAGTCTGGCGCCTTCTTCTTGATAATGTCGAGCAAGGCGTTCACGTTCTTTCCCTGTCCATTGAAGCTCGAAACAAGCTTGTTTCCCGCGGTCTCGTAGAGTTCCGCCGAAAGTGTGAGCGAGCCACCAAAACTGCCGACACGCGCCTGGCAAATATAGTCGGCGGAGATATTCTTCCCGGTTTCCACAAGGCATTCCCCTTCGCAATCCTCGATGGCCTTGCCCGGCGGCAACATCTGTAAGATGTTTTCGCGGGTCATAATGGTGAAGTTCTGTTCGGCAGGAAGTTGCTTCACGGCCTCTTCACGCAGGACATTCGTCAAATACTGCCTGTCAGAGAGTTTGACCTTGTCCTTCGCGGTGGGATCCGCCATTGTTTCCAGAACAGCGACATGTGCCGCGAACGCAGGAGCCGCAATCAACAGGAAAAGAAATGCAAAAAACTGACGTCTCATAAAGTCCTATTTGTCTCGTACGCAGCGGACAGAAAGCGGGGCTTCATCCGGATAGTTCCAAATTCCAATACCTTCATACTCATACGTTCCCCCTTCCGTGTAATACAAGGAAAAAAAGTCATGCGAATCAGAAATATTCCAGCTGTTAGATGAGCACCAAAAATAGGTGCCATATCCCATAAGCCTGAAGCGAAAACCTCCCTCTCCATTTCCTGTCACATCCCCAGCGGGAACCGCCGAAAAGCCATACAAGTCCAATCCATTACCATTCTTATACCATCCTTTCTTGGAATTCAACATCTGAATCAATATTCTCTCTTTCGCTTGCCGAAGCCTCCAGGAGGCCGCTTCAAGGGGTTCAGAAACAACCGACACGACTAATTTATCGAAATCGCCCTTGCTAGGAAGCCTCCACCCCGAAGGGCAAGCCTTCATCGCGGATGCCCAATCGTAGTATCGTCCATATTTCTGGCAATTACTCTCTTTATTTTGGTAACAGGGGCTATTCCCAACCTTAAAGGCCATATTTTCTGCCATCCAGATCTGATCCCCAATAGTCACGGTCTTATAGGTTTTTCCATCCCTGGGGTCCGTCATCGTGCCCTTGACAACGCTTGAAGGATCGACATACCCCGATTTACTCGTCTTGACTCCTTCCTGGTCGCAAGAAACCAACGCCATGACAAGCAAAAACACAAAACCAAGAAAACAAGGCTTCTTATTCATTTCAATTCCTTTTTTACAAAAATAATATTTAACGGCAACCATTGTTGCCTTCATACAAACAAATATTGTCAATATTCCCTTTTACCGAGAAAGGACGGACTCGTACGTCGCCCTTATCCACTCAGGGCTGCGGGCGCGGGTTTCGATGCTCACGCGGTCGATGACGCCATTCCAGGTTTCTGTCCTGATTTCGTCGCCCCCCACGCGGAACGGAACACTGCGGTTCAATTCGTTCGGCACGAACTCGCCTGCAAATTCGGTACCGTCGCTATCAGCAATCGCTACGGGCTCGCCGTTCACGTACATGCTCACGCGATGGTTCCTGGAGACGAGCACAAGGAACGCCCACTCGCCCACGGGTACGGAAGTCGAATCCCCGAAGAACACCACCTCGGGGTAGCCGGGCATGCTCTTCATTACGGCGAACGAACCGCGATTCACTTCGTAGTGCCACTGGAACCTTGAGGTAGAATCGCTCCAGTAGGCGCGCTGGCAGAACAGCACCTGATGCTCGCCGTTGGGGCCGTTCCACTTGGTCCACAGCGAAAGCGTGAAGTCGCCACCGGTCGGGTTTAGCGTATCGAGGTCGATATACTGGCCAGCACCGAGCAGCACGCCCTTGCCGCTCACGCCATCCACGTAATTCACACTGTCAGCAAGTCTGCCGTCGTGGTTGAACACGTACTCGTCGCCATTCATCTCAATATTCACGGTTGTCCAGCCGGTATCGGACCAGCGAACATAATCGGTATGGTAAGAGTTAAACCCGTACGCATCCGCAAGCATAGGCAGGTCAGGGTTCCAGAGGAATCCGTCGTAGTTTTCAAGCTGCGGCAATACAACGGTATCGCCTTCATCTTGTATGGTAAACGGAATATAGCCCAGCACGGAATCGCTTTCCGAGTAAATTAACTCTTCCTGCATTCCTGGCGGGATAGAATCAAAACTGAACGAACCGTCTTCCTGTATGTCGGCGCTAAGATGCGTCCCGCCGATGTGAACCTTGCCCGAAGTCACACCGGACATGCTCCCGCGCAGGGCCTTGCGCGAACCGATACGGACCTCGGTCGCCTTTTCACCCGGCGGAAGCGAGATACCCGAAAGGGAACCCGACCGTGCATACAGATAAACACCCGAGAACACATTTACCACGCCCTTTGCTGAATCCGCATACTGGATGACAGTCGTTCTCCCATTTTGCAAATAACCATGCAAGTCATTACTTGCCACCTTGAATTCGAACTGCGCATTTGAATCGGCAACAGCCTCCAGCGAGTCCTCAATCGCATAACCGTTATCCCAGTACAGCGAGAGCCGTGCGGCAGGTATCCTGTTGCCCTGCATGTCGACAACAGTCCCCGCAATCTTTGTCGTATCTGGTTCACGTGCAATAGAGTTCCCGATATCGGTAACACCGCCTGCAACATCGTCGCCGTTCGAGCAGGCAAAAAACGCAAGGGAAGCGGCAAGGGCAAGCATCCATGCGCGGCAAATGGCAGGCTGTTTTAGATAAACAAACAAACGTTTCATCTTTCAACCTCCGTTCCGACTTTCTTGCTCATCGGGAACGCCACGAGCATCATCTCGTAAACGCGTTCCACGTTCGTGTCGTTGGACGCACGCGCGATAATCTTCTTGCGGGCTTCTTCGAGGACTTCCACGGCATAATTATAGGAACTTTCGCTCATGGCAAGCGTCGTGAAGGCGGCAAAGCGCTCATCCTTCGGCATGGACTCCACCGCGCCTATCGCATGCTGGATATACTCGCGACGAATCTGCCGGAGGGCAATCGGCGGGATTTCTGCAGCATCAAGCATCTGCGAGGTCTGCACGTAACGTTCGCCCTCCTTTTTCAGGAGGCCCCATTCCAGCAGGTTCTTCACCGCATCGCGCGCCTCTTCCGTAGTTATCTGCGGGGTAAGCGAGCGGGCCAAAATCCGGTAGTCGCCGTGCCACTGCGAATCTGCCGCGAGTTCACGAATTACCGGGTAGTACCACTTGCTGAAGTAGGCCTGCTCGCGCGTGGTGATGTGCGTGAATTCAATCTGCTTGCGGATTTGCAGAATCTGCTTCCAGGCCTGGTCGCGCTCGTCCACCTGCTGCGCCTGGTTGTACTGCACCAGCGCCTCGAAGTATTCCTTTTGCAGGGGCTCGAAATCCATCGCCTTCGAAATCTTCTCGATAGATTTCGGCGTGAGGTTGAACCGCCCGCGAATCACGTTCAGACAGTACGAGGAACTGCTGAACCCCGCCTTCGCCGCAAAGAAACGGTGCGAAAACACGGAGCGCATTTTCTTCTGCTCTTCGAAATAGTCCTGCATGAACTTGCGGAAGTCATCGTAGTCAAAAAGATGTTCCAGCGCGATACTCATGCCCATAAACTACATTATTTTTACACAAAAAGGCCGTTTTTGAGTAAAAAAGCGTGTAAAATGCGTTTAAACTGCAAATTTTTACTACACGCGTTACGCGGCCTGGCGCAAGGTGAACACGACCGAGAGCGGATCCCCCTCTTCGTCCCTCTCGACGAGGATAAACGACAGCTGGACCCTGCCATGCAACTTTCCCTGGCATTCCGCATAAATCATGCTCTGCTGATCCAGACGGGCCGGGAGCGTATTCAAGTCCAGGAACTCGAACATGCGCTGCTTGTCCACGTTTTCCACAAGAGCAAAGACAGCCCTTTCAATGTTCGTCGCAAGATTGTCCTCGTCGCGCACAACATCCGACACAAAGCGGTCGCGCTGCACCACCTCGTAGCTCATGTTCTTGAGATTTATCACGTAGACGCACTGGTACAGGGCCGTAACGGCACGGGTGACACGGTCCTTGTGTTCCTCGTCGCGGTACTTCTGGTCGATAACGATATTGCTGGTATAGATGCTCCTGAAGTGATTCGAAATGCGCTTGCACAGGTAGTATCCGGCAACGCCAATCGCAATGGATTCTATCGTATAGCCTCCCATCACCGCGACGAACCAATCCAGCGGATTATGGAAATCGAGACGGTCGAGGGAACGGAAATCGCTTACCAGCACATTCGACACCAGAATCATCACGTAGTTCATGGCGACGCTTATGAGGTAGATGTTCTTCTCGCAATAGAACAGGCTCACCATGGGCACTAGCGCATAGGTAATATACACCCCGACCTTGGCCATGCACATGAACGTAAGCACGCACATAAAGCCCACAAGCCCCCAGAACACGGTCACGATGCTCAAGGGATAATAGCGGTTCAGGAGTTTCTGCCCAATCGAGAGGAGGATAAGCAAGAGGCTTACCAGGGCGCACGACAAGTACGAGACATCGCAATAACCGAGGAAGCGATCGAGCGCGATTGCAGGGCCCGCAAAGGCACAAAAGAGAAGAATCCTCGACATGGATTCATTCATAGAGCGCCGGTTCTTAAGGACAAATTCCCTATAACGATTGTTTTCGCTACCTTGTTCTGACATATTTTCTCCGCTTGATTATTTGATAAAATAATCAAATTGCATTCAAAGGAACATAATGCAATTATTTTATAACAAAAAAAGGCGTATTCTTACCAAAAAAAGCAGGTTCCACCAAAGGTGGAACCTGCTTTCCAAATCATCGAACGCGAGCTTATTCCCGCGACGCTCGCCTACCGGCCTTGGCGCTGCTACGCAGCGCTAGGCACCGTAGATTTGCCAATGCCGGAACGCAATCGTTCCGTCGCTGTCAAATCTACCTGCCTTTTTTCATCTGCTTCAGGAGGGCGCTCATTTTCTGCGGCTGGGCGACCACGGGCTTCTTGGGAGCAAAACCCGGGCGATCCTTGCCCGCAATCTTGTTCTTGAGGTCTGCGATGGTCGCATGGCCCTGGATGCCGCCCTGCGGGCGGGCATTGCCGCGAACACCATCGCGGCCGCGGCCACCGAAGTTGCCGCGGGGACCGCCAACTCGCTGGCCGCGAGGGCCACTCACACCCGCACCTGCCACACCGTCGGTAGATTCCTGCTTCATCGAGAGGCTGATGCGCTTCTGGTTCGCATCTACGGCAACAACGCGCACCTTCACCACATCGCCCACAGTCAGGACTTCCTTCGCATCGGTCACGTACTTGTCGCTGATTTCAGAAATATGCACGAGGCCATCCTGGTGAACGCCAATGTCCACGAACGCGCCGAAGTTCGCCACGTTCGTGACCACGCCTTCCATCCAGCTGCCCGTAACGAGGTCGTTGATGGTCTTGATGCGGTCATCGAATTTCGCGTAGCGGAATTCCTTACGCGGGTCGCGGCTCGGCTTCTGCAGTTCCTTCACGATATCGTCGAGGGTAGCCTTACCCACCTCGTCGGAGAGGAACTCATCCACCTTGATACCCTTCACCGCTTCGGCATTGCCCACGATATCCTTCACCGGGACGCCGACCTTCTCGGCCATCTGTTCCACGAGGGCGTAGTTTTCGGGGTGCACCGCGGAATCGTCGAGCGGATTTTCGGCACCCGGGATGCGCATGAAGCCCGCCGCCTGCTCGAAGGCCTTCGGACCGAAGCCCTTCACCTTCTTCAGGTCTTCACGGCTTGCAAACGCGCCGTTCTCTTCGCGGTACTTCACGATGGCTTCCGAAAGCGTATTGCTGAGGCCCGCCACATGGGCAAGGAGCGGAGCGGATGCGCTGTTCACGTCCACACCCACCATGTTCACGCAGCTTTCCACCACTTCGTCGAGGCGCTTCTTGAGTTCGCGCTGGTTCACGTCGTGCTGGTACTGGCCAACACCGATAGACTGCGGGTCTACCTTCACGAGTTCGGCAAGCGGGTCCTGCAGGCGGCGGCCAATCGAAATCGCGCCGCGGGTCGTCACGTCTTCCTTCGGGAATTCCTGGATGGCAATCATGCTTGCACTGTAAACGGAAGCACCGGCTTCGCTCACGATAACGCGCGGCGGAACCTTGCCCTTGAACTTGAGGGCCATCTCGCCACAGAAGGCGTCGGTCTCGCGGCTCGCGGTTCCGTTACCGATGGCGATGAGGTCAATCTTGTACTTGTCGATGAGTTGCATCAGGTACACAGCGGCACCGGCCTTGTCGTTCCACGGTTCATGCGGCTTGATAATGCCATGATCCATGAACTTGCCGTTTTCGTCGAGCACAGCCACCTTGCAGCCCGTACGGAAACCCGGGTCGAGAGCGAGCACGGCCTTGTGACCCGCGGGGGCGGCAAGCAGAACGTCTTGCAGGTTCTTGCTGAACACCTTGAAGGCTTCCTCTTCGGCGGCGTCCTTGAGCATCAGGCGCACTTCGCTTTCCATGCTCGGCTGCAGCAGGCGTTCCCAGGCGTCCTGGCACATGGCCTCCAGGTACGGAGTCCAGGTCGTTTCGCCCTTGATAATCTGGGTCTTGAGGTAGCCGACCATTTCGTCGTTCGGCACTTCGATGGTGAGGCGCAGCACCTTCTCCTTTTCGCCACGGCGGAGCGCAAGCATGCGGTGGCTCGGAATCTTGCTGACCGGCTCGCTGAAGTCGTAGTAGTCCTTGAACTTTGTCTCCTGCTTCTCGAAATCCTTCTTGACCTTGGAAACCATCACGCCGGTCTTTTCCATCTTGGCACGGAGGTACTGGCGGAATTCGGTATTGTCGGCAACCTCTTCGGCGAGGATGTCGGCGGCACCCTTGAGGGCGGCCTTCGGGTCGGCGAGGCCCTTCTCCTCGGAGAGGTAGATGCGGGCGATTTCTTCGGCGGTATTGCCGGTATTTTCCTGAGCCCACATCAGGCGAGCCAGCGGTTCAAGACCGAGTTCCTTCGCGATGGTCGCGCGGGTGCGCTTCTTGGGCTTGTACGGGGCGTAAATATCTTCGAGGAGAGTCTTGTCCTTGCAGGCCTCGATCTGGGCCTTGAGTTCGGGAGTGAGCTTGCCCTGTTCCTCGATGCTCTTGAGCACCGTTTCCTTACGGTCGGCAAGTTCCTGCAAATAGTCGCGACGGTGGCTGATGTCGCGCAGTTCAATTTCGTTCAGCGTACCCGTCTGGTCCTTGCGGTAGCGGGCGATAAAGGGGACCGTGCCCCCCTGGTCCATGAGTTCAAGCGCCTTAGCGACGCGCCATACTTCGAGCTTCAGTTCTTCGGCAATAATTGCGGAAAAATCCATTTTCTATTCCTATATGTAGATTCCGTTTCCGGTTTTTAGGGTCATAAATGCCCTGGGTTGACAGAATCGCAATATAGCAAAAGAAAGTGTCAATTTTGTGACAAAGTGGTAATGCTATATTTTTTTTGATGTCCAGCGTCATCCTCTTCAACAAGCCCTTCGGCGTCCTGAGCCAGTTTACCCCCGAAGCGGGGCACCCGGCTCTCGACCAGTTCGGATTCCCGCCCGGAATCTATGCCGCCGGAAGACTAGACCACGACAGCGAAGGGGCCCTTTTGCTCACGGACGACGGAAAGCTCATCAAGAGGCTCCTCGACCCAAAATTCGAGCACCCGAGAACCTACCTCGCGCAGGTCGAAGGCAAAATCACGAAAGAAGCCGTCCAAAAGCTCATGCAGGGCGTCACCTTCAAGGGCTACCGTTCCAAGCCGTGCACCGCCGAAATTGCAAGCGAACCGGAATGGCTCTGGCCGCGCAACCCGCCCGTCCGATTCCGCGCCAACATCCCCACTTCGTGGGTCCGGCTCACGCTTATCGAGGGGAAGAACCGCCAGGTGCGCCACATGACTGCCGCGGTCGGCTTCCCGACGCTGAGACTCATCCGCACCAGGATCGGGAACGTCGAGCTCGGCGACCTGCAGCCCGGACAGTGGCGGGCCGTAACGGAGAAAATCCTTTAAACGGAATTTTCCATGCGCGGACTTTTCCGCGCGTAGATTTCCGGATTCCTGGAATAGAACCTGCGATGAGTCCAGCCGTACCAGAGGGCCGGATTTTCTTTTATGCGGGATTCGAGCCAGATGTTGAAGGCGGGCAAGACACCGCAGGGAGCGGATGCGCGGGGCAGTTCAATCGCATGGAGGACACGCAGCGAACCGCGGGCATCCTCCAGCCAGCAGATAAACACGGGCGTCTCGGGGCGGTGCCGGAGCAAAAAATCCGGAAGCGGGTTGTTGCGTACGGGCCTGTGCATGAACTCGCCCTCGAGCGCGCTCGGGATTCTACTATCCTGGTCAGCCAGCAGACAAACTAACTTCTTGCTATCGAGCAGGCGCAAGAACTCCCGCGGGGTGCGCGCATCAACGCCGTAAGGGCGACCATCGACGGCCCGAATTCGTTTATCCAGAATGCGATTGAGCCACGCGGGCCTTAGCGGGATGTAGCTCGCCACCAGCGGTATGCCGAGGCGACAGAGCCACGGGCCTATCGCCTCGTAGTTTCCGAAATGAGCCGTAAGAAAAATTCCGCCAGCACGCATTTTCTCGAGAACCGGGGCAGAACCTTCCGCGAGGGCAAAGTTCCAGCCGTCGATGCGGCAAGGATATGCGGAAAGTTCGCGGGGCAACTTCTTGAACGAGCCAAACCGGAAAAGGATTTCGCCCGCATGGCGCGTGAGGTTGCAGATGAGCGTGCGGTAGAACGTTCCCGGCCGGGAAATGCGCAGCGGGCTCCCTTCACGGGGTTCCGCGCCATCCACGTGTCGCAAGTTCGCGTAAACCGTCCCCTTTTTCCACCCGCAGGTGCAAAGCACGAAACCGGCGGTTCGCGCGAACACTTTTGACATGATGGAACGGAGCACAGGCATATTTGCATAAAATATACTTAAACGGGCGCGGCCGACACACAAAAAATAATACTAGATTGTTTGCCAGCGCGGCACGTGTCGCGACGGAGTTTTTTTATGGCAATTTTCAATAGCATTCTCGAAACTATCGGCAACACACCACTCGTACGCATCAACAAGTTGAACAAGGGCGGGGCCGAAGTCTACGTAAAACTCGAAAGTTTCAACCCGCTCGGAAGCGCGAAGGACCGCGTGGCGTTCAACATGATTGAACGCGCCGAAAAGGAGGGCAAGCTCAAGCCGGGCGCGCTCATCATCGAGCCGACCAGCGGCAATACGGGCGTCGGGCTCGCCTACGTGGGTGCGGTGAAGGGCTACAAGGTGGTGCTCACGATGCCCGATTCCATGAGCATGGAACGCAGGCTGCTATTGAAGGCGCTTGGGGCCGAGGTCGTGCTGACCGAAGGCGCAAAGGGCATGGCAGGCTGCATCGAGAAGGCAAACGAGATTGCGGAGCAGAACCCGGGGAGTTTTATTCCGCAGCAGTTCGAGAATCCGGCGAACCCGGAAGCGCACTACCTCACCACGGGGCCCGAAATCTGGCGCGATACCGACGGCAAGGTGGACGTATTCATCGCGACGGCGGGCACGGGCGGAACCGTAAGCGGAACCGCGAAGTACCTCAAGGAAAAGAACCCGAACGTTTATGTAATCGCGATTGAACCCGATGATTCCCCGATGATATCGAAGGGCGTGGCGGGTCCGCACAAGATACAGGGAATCGGCGCGAACTTTATCCCGAAAATCTACGACCCGAAGGTGGTCGACGAGGTGTACCTCACCAGCACCGAGAAAGCCGGTAACGCGGCCCGCGCGGCAGCAAGCGAAGAAGGCATCTTTGTCGGGATTTCGTCCGGAGCGGCTCTGGAATGCGCGTTGACGGTCGCCAAGCGCCCCGAATTCAAGGGCAAGCGGATTGTCGCGCTCCTCCCCGACACAGGCGAACGCTACCTGAGCACCTGGCTCTGGACGGAAAAGTAGCCCGTATAGTTATATTTCAATAAACAAGTATTCGAAAATAGGAGATTCACCAAATGGTCATTACCGTATTTATCCTGTACCTGCTGATGATGCTCGGTATCGGATTCTACTTTTCCAAGAAGGCGAACAGCCTGAACGCCTACTACCTGGGCAACCGCGGCATGAACAAGTGGGTCGTGGCCATGTCCGCGCAGGCCTCCGACATGAGCGGCTGGCTCTTGATGGGCCTCCCGGGCGCCATCTTCGTGAGCGGTTTCTCCGAAGCGTGGATCGGCATCGGCCTCGTCATCGGTACGTACCTCAACTGGAAAATCGTGGGCCGCAGGCTCCGCAAGTACAGCCACTTCTGCGGCGATTCCATTACGCTCCCCGACTTCTTTGCAAACCGCTTCCGCGACAACAAGGGAATCATCCGCGTCATCGCCTCGATTTTCATTCTCGCGTTCTTCCTGTTCTACACCGTGTCTGGCTTTGTCGCTAGTGCGAAACTCTTCGGCACCATCTTCAACATGAACTACACCACGGGCCTTATCATCGGTGCGGTCGTCGTGGTGAGTTACACCTTCATGGGCGGTTTCTTCGCCGTGTGCTGGACCGACTTTATTCAGGCGACCATGATGCTCATCGCCGTCATCGCCATTCCCTCGATTATCATGGCAGGTTCGGGCGGTTTTGCAGCCACCATGGATGCGGTGAACGCGCAGAACCCCTACCTGATGAGCCTGTTCACCAACGCCACCACCGGCAAGTCCATCGGGCTGATTGCGTTGATTTCTAGCCTCGCGTGGGGCCTCGGCTACTTCGGCATGCCGCACATCCTGGTGCGCTTCATGAGCATCAAGAACGCCGAAGACATCAAGTTCTCCCGCCGTGTCGCCATGACCTGGGTCACCATCTGCCTCGGTGCCGCCATCATGATTGCCATTCTCGGTCGCTACTACGTGGAAGCGAACGGCATTACCGTCGCCGACCCGGAACGCATCTTCATGATTCTCTGCCAAGCGCTCTGCCATCCGGCTGTCGCCGCCATCCTCATGGCCGCTATCCTTGCCGCCATCATGAGTACCGCCGACTCCCAGCTGCTGGTTTCGGCTTCGGCCTTCAGTAACGATCTCTACAAGCACCTGTTCCGCAAGAATGCGAGCAACAAGGAAGTCATGTGGGTGAGCCGCGGCGTCGTGGTGCTCATTACGGTTATCGCGGTCATCGTCGCCATGCAGGGGGCGCCCGGCGCCGACGGCGCTAAACAGGGCAAAAGCTTCCTCGACGTGGTGATGAGCCTCGTGAGCTTTGCCTGGGGCGGATTCGGTGCCACCTTCGGCCCGATTATGCTCCTTGCCCTGTTCTGGAAGCGTACCACGCTTCCGGGCGCCATCGCGGGCATGCTCGTGGGCGGCATCACCACCTTCGTGTGGAAGTTCTACCTCTCCGGATTCTCCGCCGAAATCTTCCAGATTTACGAACTCGTGCCCGGCTTCGTGCTGAGCTTCGCGACCATCGTGATCGTGAGCCTCTGCACCAAGGCCCCCAGCAAGGAGATTCAAGAAGAGTTTGATGCGGTGGAACACACGCGCCTGAGCGATATGACGCTGTAATCCACCGAAAAGGCTTTAGCATTTATTTCATTTGAAAAACACCCTGCGTAAAAGCAGGGTGTTTTGTTTTTACATTGAGGTAAATAAACTATTTCAGCGTCACAAACTTGTTCGCAAGTATCTTCCCGCGGGCATCGAGCAACTTTGCCACGTAGCGGCCCGCAGGGATTTTTTCAAGCGAAACGTGCGCGAGCCCCGCCACCTGCTTGGAAAGCACCGCCTTGCCCGTCACGGCGAATAGCGAGAGCATACTGCCCGCAGGCGCGGTCACATGGAGCAAGCGTTTTTCCAGCTGCAGGGACGGCACGAAGTTCGCCACCTGGCGTGCAGCGCGGACCGTAAAGAATTCCGTACCTTCGGGCGCTCCGACAATCGTCCCGCGGCCCACGGTGCTCATGTACACCACGCCGAAGTTGTTCATGTCGCCCTGCACAAAGTTCCCGTTACCCGGGCCGCCGAACTGGTGCTTGTCGTCGTTGATGCGTTCGAATGTCTTGCACTTGTCGGTACTGCGGTAGATTCCAATCGGGTCGCCTTTCTTCGCGGCACCCCAGATAAATATCGTCTCGTAGTCAGCGCCTTCCTTGGCCTTGCCGATACCCACCGCAATGGCAGTCTTCGCACCCTCGCAGCGCGTCCAGTCCTTGCCGCCGTTCTCGCTGTAGGCAAGCCCGTTCTCGCTGAAGCCCTTCGGGAGCCACATCTGCGCCTGGTCCATCGGGACCCACACGTGGCCTTCCCTACCCGGCACCGTGCGGATGAGGCCGCCGCCGTTGTAGTATTCGCCCGCGGCGTCGTTCTGCAGGCGCGCGCCGTATTTCGCGAAGCTCTTGCCGCCGTCATCGGAGCGGTACAGGTTCGCCTGCGCATCCATCACGTAGAACACGTCCGGATTCACGGGGTCCGCGACAATGCGGGAATTCTGCGTCTGCCCGCCGTCGAGTTCCACCGCGGTCCAGGTCGCGCCGTTATCGGCGGAGCGGTACGTGGTCGAACCCATCTCGGGGCGGTGCAGCATCACCTTGCCGTCGGCGGAGAGCACCACCATACCCTTCGGGCCCTTGAGCGTCGTCTTCACGCTGTCCCATGTCTTGCCCATGTCGTCGCTGCGGTACATCACGTTGTAGTTGATGCTTTCGTACTGGCCGTACACGGTAATCACGCCCGTGCGCAGCAGGCTTCCGCTGAGCGGCGCGAACGCCATGCTCTCTGTGGAGCCGACCGTCGGCGTGTGCCTCTGGGCGCTCGCGTTGATATCGGTATAGACGGCGCCGTCATAGTCGCCAATCGCGGTCACCAGCGGGCCGCCCGGAATGCTCACGATATCGAGCGGGACGGTCTCCTCGATGCCGCGGGACATGAACTTCCACACGGGCACCTTCGCGGTGATGTCGTCGGTCATGAATATGCCGTTGCCGCTCGTGACCCACGCCTGCTTGTTGTCGAACGGGTTAATCTCGAGCGAACCCGCCCAGTGGATGGCGTTGCCCGGAATCCAGTCCGTGCCATTTGCGTCGATGTTGATGCCGTCGCCGTAGTGCTGCCCGTGAATCCACGTCTTGCCGCCATCCGTGGTCGTGTAGATGCGGTCGCCGTAGTTGTCGCGCTCCTCGCCCTTCGCGTTCTTCGCGAGGTGACGCCCCGTGTACTTGCCGAGCGTCGAGACCACGATGTGCTTCGGGTCCTTCGGGTCGATGGAAATGCCACCGTAAGAACTATAGTCCTTCTCGTAGGTGGTGGGGCTCTGCTCGTGCGTCACCGAATCGCTCGGGGTGATATCTTCCCACGTGCCGCCCGCGATGTTGTACTTGTAGACCGCACCGCTGCTGATATTGTGCGGGCCCGGACCGTCGGCGTAGGTAATGTACATGTCGCCACCCACAATCTTCGCGCGGTGGGGCATCAGGTTCGCGGGACCTCCCGAAACGGCCTTCCAGGTGGCGCCGCCGTCGTTACTCACCTGCAGGTTGTCCTTCGTTTCGGAGATGCCGATGTAAATCGTCTTGGTCGAGCCATCGGCATTCGTGCCCTGCGCCTCGTCGAACATCACGAAGCTGATACCGTTCACACCGTTCAGGCTCGATTCCTTCGCATCGGAAAGCGCGACCTTGTAGGCGCTCGTCCACGTCTTGCCGTAGTCGGTACTCTTGTAGAGGCCCTTCGTGCGGCTCCCGCAGAAGATAATGTTCGGCTTGTTCGGGTCCACCGCGAGCTTTTCGCCGGTCTGGCGGCCCATGCCGTTGCCGTGGGCGAGCATTTCCACGTAGCTCGTGTCCCAGGTGGCACCGTAATCCTCGCTCCGGAGCACGGCAGTCCGGCCCTGGCTAAAGTAGCCCGTCCCGCCGAGCACGTAGATGCGCTTCGGGTCGGTCGGGTCGAGCGCGAACGCCTCGGTGCCGTACAGGCCCTTGTCGTTCTCCGAGATCCAGTCCATCAGCGGGATCCACCTCTTGTTCTCGAAATCGAAGCGGTAGATGCCGCCCACGTCGGTTCGCGCATAGAGCACATTTTCGGCCTTCGGGTGGAAGATTACCGCCGACACGAAGCCGCCGCCATCGAAGCGGACATTGCCCCAGTTGTAGTTTTCGGCCTGCGAAAGGCCCGCACCCGCCGCGACCAGCGCGGCACCCAGCATCAATTTTTCGAACATATTCTTACCAAACATAAAGGTACAACACCCCCATACACCGGATATGAAAATATATTATTGGGCTCCGGTGCGCCACGAAATGCGGCAAGGGCGCCCCAAAAGCGTTTATGCAAACACAACAAGGCAAAAATCGCCCCAAATTTCCAGAATCCCTTTACAAAACGGCCTTTTTTATTAAATTTGGAACACTCGCGGGAGTAGCTCAGTTGGTAGAGCGCGACCTTCCCAAGGTCGATGTCGAGGGTTCGAGACCCTTTTCCCGCTCTAAAAACAAAGAAGACGCCACCAGGCGTCTTTTTTGTTTTTTAGAGTAGGGAGAAAAAGGTGGCGAGAACCCTCGAAGAGGGTTCGGCAGTAGCGCCCGAGGCGAGCGCAGAAAAACAGAATGTTTTTATGCCGAGCCGACCAAGCGGACGTCGAAGACGTCACAAAAGTGCCGTGGGCACGAAGTGACCATGTAATAGGCACTTTTTGAGCTTGATGCGAGTCCCACGAGCATCGAGCCCGTAGGGTTGACAATCAGCCGCGCAGCGGAGTCTGATTGTCAACAAACCCTTTCTCCGCTAGAAAAGAGTCCACTTTTTTTTCTATCATTGTCGCATGCATTTCCGCAAAAACGTTTTCAGTATCTTCGCAGCGACCATCGTGCTCACCGCTTTCTGCGCAAGCCAGAGCGCCGCAGATGAGGAAAAATCCCTGTGGCAGCGTTTCGTCGACTGGTTCAAGCCCGCCCCCTCGCTCGAAGGCGAAGGCCCGCTTTACGACGAGCTGCGCGAACTGGAAACCCAGATTGACCGCATCGAAGGACGCTACTCGCGCGAACGCAGGCCCGGCAACAAGACCCGCCTGAAAAAGGAAATGGAAGACCTTAAAACCAAGCGCGAAAAGCTTATCGACAAGATCCGCGAAGAGGAAAAGGCCAAGAAGAACGCGCAGGGCGCCACGGCAAACAGTGCAGCCTCTCCAGCAAGTTCCGCAAGCAACGCGCCGACAAGCAGCACCCCTTTGACAGACGCTTCGACAGGTGCTTCGGCAAGCTCAGCATCCTTATCACAGGCAGTCTGCGCACACGACACCGTCTTCGTGCGCGACACGGTCATCGTTCACGATACGTTGTACGTAATTGTTTCAGGTAAGCCCGGCGAGCAGCAGGCACCCGCGGATTCCGCTACGGTTCCAGGTAATAAGTAGGCCTCACGCCCAGCAGTTTCTCGTCGGCATCCAGTTCTGCCGCCGGCTCATTGCGTCCGACAACAAGCGCGCTGTCAAAACCAGCGACATACGCGCCGTACACATCCGTCCCGAGCGTATCGCCAATCATAACCGCTTTCGCGCCCGCGGGCAAGGTCGCGCGGACCTTCTGCCATATTCCGGGGAACGGTTTGCCGAAATATTCCGCAGCGCAGCCCGTTTCCCGGCGCAGGCGTTCGCAAAGTTCGCCCGAGACAGGCGCGCGAGTCCCGTCAATCCGCGGGGCCCACGCATCCGGGTTCAAGACCAGCAACAGCGCTCCGGGCCGGCGCAAGATAGCTACCGCCTGCGCGTACATCTCATCCGTCGCCGTCGAAGAAGAAATCGCCACCACGGGCGAAACCGGATTCTCCACGGCAGCAATCCCGCATTCGGCGAGCACGTTCACGCCCGTCGCACGCCCGATGTAATAGACCTCGCGACCGGCACCAAAAGGCGAGCCACCCGCAGGCAGGACCGACAGCCAACCCTTCAGCAGGCTACCGGAAGAAATCGTTTCTGCGACAGTGAAATCGAACCCGCGGGCATCCGCCTCTTCGGCGAGGGCCTGGTCCAGGTTCGACGCCGCATTCGTGACCAGTCGGATTTGCTTTCCTGCACGCCTCAGCGCGCCAAACCACTCCTTCGCGCCCGGGTACACGAAGTCGCCACGGTTGTACAGCGTGCCGTAACCGTCAAAGCAGAAGGCATCGTACTTATCGATAATGTCGGAGAGGCGCACGTGAACAGGTTCCCCCGCAGGACGAGTGCTACCGGCAAACGCGCCCGACTTTTCAACAAGCGCGCGGTACCGCCCGTATATTTCGAGTTCCAGCGGTTCCATGCAAACTAGCGACGCTTGACGCCGAACACCCGCGAGAGGTTTTCCGGTTGCAGGTCGCTTCGGTAAATCACCTTGCCCCCGTATTCAACGGCAGCAAAGATATTCGCGATATAGGCGCCCGTCGATACGCGGCGATGGTGCATGTCCATCAGGTTCCACCGCAGCGAGAGGAACGTAGGCTTGTGTTCGAACCTCGAGTCGCTCCCCTTTATTTCGTAGGATGTCCCCGCAACATACGCTCCGAGATTCGTATAGATCCGGACACTGTAGGTAATCTTCAGTTTCGAAAGATCAAGGGGGGCGTTTGCCTCCATCCTTTCTGCATTACGGACGGCATCTTCAAAACTCTGCCCGAGAACTTCCATTGTCATCCGCCACCTGTGGTAGCCATCATTCTGCTCTTCCTCTTCCGACAAGAAGTCCAGTTCGAAAATCGGCTGGTCATCTGCAACCGAGGTTTCCTCGTCCTCGACAAGTTCCGTCACATTCAGCAGGAACGGATAGAAACCATCCACCTCCACGAACCTGCCATTCTTCAACACGGTATTCGACGAGGTATCCTTGATGCAACCGCTGGTTAGGCGAAGGGAGTCTCCGGGAGAAAGCCTCACATTGAGCGAAAGGTCCTTGTCAAATATGAACAGCGCCTTAGTGGCCAGCTGGCTCCACTCTACCGAAGATGCAGGCAGGTAGCGCACCGTCGAATCGCCAGTCTTCTTGAATTCCAGCATTGCGTCGCAACCGTCGACAGCCTCGGCCCACTCGGTAAAATTCACCTGAAGCGTATCAGCCCTGTTTCCACGGTAGCTCTTCAAATGCGCCTCCCGAATCGCAGGCGACATACCATCCCGCATTACCACATGAAATACCGAACTGTCCGCAAGATACAGATCAACCCTGCCATATGGCCTCACCGACATAAACGCCGAAGAGATTGTCGTAATGCGCTCAAAATTTTTCTGATTCACGCCGACCAACATCTGCCGTACGTTCGTCGTATCAAGCCGCATATCCGCAGGGAACGCAACAAAGTGGGAAATCAAGCCCGTCGTGTCAACCCAGGTATAAGTGAGGCTGTCGATTTTTTCGTCAATATAGTCCTGGCTTATTGCCCCCAGGAACCTTACGACAATCCGGTCCATGCGACCGTCACCGTCGGTATCGCGGAAAAAGTTCTGCTTGGAGCTCGGCGGAATCGGATTCTGGATAAACGCCGCAAACGCCCCACTGCACAGCAGGGCAACCGCAAGACATATTTCTAGAACCTTACGCATCACTCCTTAATATACCATAATCTCGGCCTTCAACGGGAATCACCAGCTGCATCTTGGCCAAAGTTTTGATGTATTTCTGGAAAACGGCCTTGAAATCCTCGCCCAGCACCTCCTCGTCGTCGTTATCGAGGTTGTAGGCGACGTAACTTCCGTCCGCAAAAATGGAAATACAGCAGTCCCAGGTGATGTCGCCTTCCAGTTCTTCCTGGTCGTCGTCTCGGTCCTGGCTTTCGAGCATGAGCATCGGGCGCGGAGCCGGGATAGCCTCCGCATGGCCGTTCTCGTAGACAAAGTAATTGCGGCTGATGAGTTCGTGTTCGAGCGCCATCGTGGAGGGCTCGCGTTCAAACTCGCCACGCAAGCGGCGGATGTTTCCGAGGTCATCCTCGTAGGGGTCCTCGAAATCCTTCGGGAGCACAATCTGGTAGTAGTCGAACTGCTTGCCGCTCGCCGCATAGTTGTCGAGCCAGGCCTGCGGCGGTTCGGGGCGCAACGTCAAGAAGTCCTCGAAAGAATCGAGAATGTCGTGAAGGCGGGATTCCCAACCCTCGCCCCTCTGGGCTTCAATCAACTGCATCAGGTTACCCAGGCGCTCTTCGCCCGGGATGGAAGTGAGTTCCTCTCCCGGCACGCCACTCATGTCAAATTCAGCCATATTACCATTCCTCCACGCTCTTTACGGTCAGGCTCATCGCAATGTCCTTCTCGTAGTAAGCGGGTTCATTGATGAAGATGGGCCACACGCTCTCGCGCCCGTCGGCCTCGCCTTCGTACAAAATGTCCTTCCCGTCGAAGGTGCGGAACAGTTTGTCGCCCTTCTTAAGTTCGCGATAATCCGCCCCAAGCAAATCGGGGTGGATCATCGCCTCGATGGGGGCGCCCGCCCATGCCTTCGGGTAACCGAGGTCGCGCAACTGCGTGTAGACTTCCACCTGGATAGGGGAGCGCTTCTGCAGTTCCCCGCGGTTCCATTCGTCCGCAAGTTCTAGGTAACGCTTCACCAGTTTTTCCGCCTGTTCAAAGAGGCGGGCATCCAGCGTGCCGTGCTGCTGCGGGCCAATTTCAATGCACACGTCCGCCTTCGCGACCGTGCCAAAGTAGGGCGACGCACTGCGCTCCTCCGGCTGGTAGTAAATCCAGGCGTCATCGAATTCCTGCGTCAAGACGGCGGAGGCCTTCATCGTGAACGGGTCACGCGCCGAAAGAATCAGGCACAGCCCCATGTTCGAGCCCGTGTTGTGCACGTCGAGCAACAGGTCGGTCTTCGTGTTTGCGCCCTTCGGGCCGTAAATGCGGTTCAGTTCGCGCGCACGCCTAAACTCGTACTGTTGCGGTTCAAGAGAAGCGTCGAGACAGACCTGCGAAAAGGAACGGTTCAAATCAAAATCGCGATAACGCCGGTTAAGCCGCATGGCCTCCGGGTTCGCAAGTACCAGCGAAACATCTGCGCTGGGGCAGCACGCGCCGTAGCATTCGGGGCACGCCATCCACTTCTCGACCAAGCGAACACCCGTCCGCTCGTTTCCGTGCGTCCCGCCAGCAACGACAATTTTGCGAATTAAGCTCATGTAATATATTATAGTAATTTCTACATTTGCGCGCATGGACCTGGACTTCAACCGCAAGCTTTCCATCGCGCCGATGCTCGACTGCACCGACCGTCACGAGCGCTACTTTCTGCGCCTGATTTCAAAGCATATCTTGCTCTACAGCGAGATGGTTGTCGCAAACGCGGTGCTCCACGCAAAGCCGGAACAGTTCCTCGGGCACGAAGCCTTCGAGCACCCCGCAGTTCTGCAGCTCGGGGGCAGCAACCCGGCCGACCTCGCGCAGGCAAGCAAGCTCGTGGAAACCGCGGGTTTCCAGGAAGTGAACCTGAACTGCGGATGCCCTTCCGACCGCGTGCAGAACGGAAACTTCGGGGCTTGCCTCATGAAGGATAAGAACCTCGTGGCTGACTGCTTCAAGGCCATGCGGGACGCAGTTTCCATTCCCGTCTCCATCAAGTGCCGCATCGGGGTCGACGAGTTCGACAGCTGGGAATTCTTCACTGATTTTGTACAAACTATCAGCAATGCAGGCTGCAGGGTTTTCATCGTACATGCGCGCAAGGCCTGGCTCCAGGGACTCAGCCCCAAGGAGAACCGCGAGGTCCCGCCGCTGCACTACGACTTCGTGCACCGCCTCAAGGCCGAGATGCCAAGCCTGAACATCAGCATCAACGGCGGCATCAAGACGCTCGACCAGGTGGAAGAGCAACTGCAGGACCTGGACGGAGTGATGGTCGGACGCGAAGCGTACGAGAACCCGTGGTTCCTGCACGACGCCGACGAACGGATTTTTAACGACCTGCGACCGGCGAGCGACAACCCCGCAGACATTATCGCCGGCAAGGCACGCCCCGCCACCCGCAAGGCGCTGCTCGAGGCCTACCTCCCCTACGTGGAGAAGCAGACCGCCGAAGGCTGCCCCGCGACCATCCTCGTGCGCCACCTGTACGGGCTATTCACCGGACTCCCCGGCGCCCGCAAGTTCCGCCAGATGCTGAGCAACAACGCCCCGCGCGCCGCACAGTTCGGCGGGGCCGCGGCACTTATCCGCCAGGCGATGGACCAGGTGACCGAAGCCTAGCCCAAAACCGTCCCCGACCACCATCGCCCGTCCGGCCATAAAAACCCAGCCCTTTTGCAATTCCCCTTGACAAAAGGCCAAAAATTTTCTCTATTTGGGTGCACATTTTTAAGTTTAACCTTTAACGGAGATACAACCATGCCTTGCGGAAAGAAAAGAAAGCGCAGGAAGATTGCGACCCACAAGCGTAAAAAGCGCCGTCGTCGTGACCGTCACAAAAAGAAACTTCGCTAATATCCGTTAGCATCTTCTTGTGATTTCCAAAAGACGGAGTGAAAAACTCCGTTTTTTAGTTTTTTTGTTTTTAGGGCTTGCCCAAAGGAATCAAAATGATTGATCGCAACAAGCACTTCCTTCGCCTGATGGACTGGAGTGAAGAAAAAATCCTCGAAACCGTCGAAATCGCCTCCCGCCTGAAGGCCGAAGTTCACGCCGGCAAGGTGTCCGACCGTCTGCACGGCCAGAACATCGCCATGTTCTTCGAGAAACCCTCGCTGCGCACCATCACCACGTTCCAGGTGGGCATGAACCAGCTCGGCGGCCACGCCGTGCTCCTCGCCCCGGATTCAATCGGGCTCGGCAAGCGCGAAAGCGTGAAGGACGTCGCCCGCTGCCTCAGCCGCTGGGTGAATGCCATCGTAGTCCGTTGCTTCAAGCAGCAGCTCGTGGAAGAACTCGCCGAATTCGGTAGCGTCCCTGTGGTGAACGCTTTGACCGACGACTGCCACCCCTGCCAGGCAATCGCGTTTGCGCAGATGATTTGCGAGAACCTCGGCGGTTTCAAGAACGCCGACGGCAAGCCGAAGACTGTCGCCTTCATCGGTGACGGCAACAACGTGGCAAACTCCTTCCTCGCGCTCGCCTCCAAGGTGGGCATGAACTTCACGCTCGCCTGCCCCAAGGGTTTCGAGCAGCCGAAGAACGTGGTGGAAGAAGCCGCCGCCGGCCTCAAGAAGCACGGCTGCCAGTACCGCGTGTTCAACGACCCGAAGGAAGCCGTCAAGGACGCCGACATCCTCTATAGCGACGTCTGGGTGAGCATGGGCCAGGAAGGCGAAAAGGCCGAAAAGCAGAGCCACTTCCTCCCGTTCCAGATCAACGACGAACTCCTGAAGCTCGCTCCGGCCCATTGCAAGGTGAGCCACTGCCTGCCCGCACACCGCGGCGAAGAAATCACGGACTCCGTGATGGACAACCTCGACGTGAACATGAGCTTCGAAGAGGCTGAGAATCGCCTCCATGCACATAAAGCCGTATTGTGGCAAGTGATGCAACCGTTTAACGCTTAATAGCGGGAAAAAGTTAAAATTGTCATGCCCGCCCTGTGCGGGCATCTCCTTTTTTAAGGAATCGAAAAATGTCCTTCGTTCAAGATCTTAAGGAAAAAGTTTTAGGCGGTTACGAAATCAACCGCGAGGAAGCCATTAAACTGCTCGACGCCAACCTCGGCGAACTCACGCAGGCCGCAAACGAAATTCGCGAGAAATTCCACGGAAACGATTTCGACTTCTGCTCCATCGTGAACGCCCGTAGCGGACGCTGCTCCGAAAACTGCAAGTATTGCGCACAAAGTAGTTACTACCACACAGGCGCCCCTGAATACAAACTGCTCAGCGCCGACGAAATCGTGAAAGACGCCAAGAAGAAAGAGGCCGCCGGCATCCCCCGCTATTCCATCGTCACCTCGGGCCGAACCCTTTCGAATCGGGACGTGGAGCAGATTTCCGAAGCCATCCGCAGGCTCAAAAAGGAGACGAAACTTTCCGTCTGCCTTTCGGCAGGGCTCTTGAACAGGGAACAGTTCGACAAGCTAAAAGAGGCCGGCCTTACCCGATTCCACAACAACCTGGAAACCTACCGCAGGCACTTCCCCGACGTTTGCACCACGCACACCTACGACGACAAGATTGCCACCTTGCATAACGCGCTTGCCGCAGGTCTTGAAATCTGCAGCGGCGGCATCATGGGCCTCGGCGAGACGATGGAAGACCGCATCGACATGTGTCTCGACCTCCGCAAGCTTGGCGTCAAGTCCACCCCGGTAAACGTGCTGAACGCTATCCCGGGCACGCCTTACGAAAACTTGCCCAAACTCACGAACGACGAGTTCTGCCGCATCGTGGCGATTTACAGATTCATCAACCCGAAGGCTTTCATCCGCCTCGCGGGCGGGCGCGGCGTCCTGGGCGACGACGGCAAGCGGGCATTCAAGAGCGGCGCGAACGCGGCCATCACCGACGACATGCTCACTACCGCCGGCGTCAACAGCTGCAAGGATTTCGAACTCGTGAAGGGCCTCGGATTCAAACCGCACGGATTCATCGGATAGGAAAGCACAGCCCCCTAAAGGGAGCGCATTTTAATTACATTTCGTAGCGATGGTTTCGCTTTCGAAAATCGCAAGTTTGGCGTTAGTCCCGATATGTGCGGGCCTGATTGGCTGCACTTTCCCGATGCGCACGGGCTACGACAGGAACATCGGCGACTACAAGCCCATTGCGCAAGCATCGGCAGAACAGGAGAACTCTTCAAAAAAAACGCCCACCCAAACCGGCAACCACAAGACATCCGCAGGAGACGTCAAGCAGGCCGCCGCAAAGAAGTCTATCCCGGAACCGCCCGCCCCGAAAACAACCTTCGAAGAATACGCCAGCAAGTGGCTCGGCACGCCCTATGTCTACGGTGCAAATTCCACCAAAGGGACCGACTGCTCCGGCTATGTCATGCAAGTCTATAAGGGCTTTTTCAACATCGCCCTCCCCCACAACGCCCACATGATGTACAAGGACGAACGCGGAAAATCCGTCAGCCGAGGGAGCCTGCGCGAAGCCGACCTCATCTTTTTCGGAAGTTTCTGGAAAATCAGCCACGTGGGAATCTACCTCGGCGGCGACAGGTTCATCCACGCCAGTTCCAGCCGCGGAGTCATCATCTCGAACCTGAACGAGAAATACTACAAGAACAAGTACCAGGGCGCACGAAGGTTCAAGTAGCTTTCTATCTTTCGCACTATGAAGAAAATCGCATTTCAGGGCCGTCGCGGGGCCTACAGCGAAAGCGCCGCATATCACTTGTTCGGAAACGATATCGAAGTTGTCCCGATGGACACGTTCGAGCAGATTTTCCAGGGCATCGAGACCGGCGCCGTGGACGGCGGAGCAATCCCCATCGAGAACTCCACCGCGGGTTCCATCTACGACAACTACGACCTGCTGTACAAGTGGCGCCACCCTATCGTGGGCGAAGTCAAGCTCCAGATTTCGCATAGCCTGTGCGCGCTCCCCGGGGCAAAGCTTGCCGACCTGAAGGAGGTGCTGAGCCACCCGCAGGGCCTTGCACAGTGCAGCCGATTCTTCGGGCGCAACCCGAAAATCAAGAGCACCGCGTTCTACGATACCGCAGGCAGCGCCGAAGAGGTTGCGAAGCGCGGCGATAAAACCGTAGGCGCCATTGCGAGCGCCTACGCCGGCAAGTTCTACGGCCTGGATATCTTGGCCGAAGGTATAGAGAACTTGCCGGGGGTGAACTTCACCCGGTTTTACGCCATCCAGAAGACGGCAAACCCGCTCCCGGAAGAAGGCACAATCAAGACAACGTTGTTGTTCATGCTGAGCGATTCCGGCAAGTCAGGAGCACTGCATGCCGCACTCGGGTGTTTCGCGAAACGCGACCTGAACCTCACCCGCATCGAGAGCCGCCCGCATCCTGACCGTCCGTGGGAATACATATTCCACCTCTCCTTCGAAGGAAGCCCGAAGGACCCTGCCGTCATCGAGGCGCTCGAGGAACTGCAGAGCTACTGCGACTTCGTATACCGTCTCGGGAGTTTCCGCGAAGGCACGACGGAGAAGTTGTCGTATTAGACGAAAGAACGGCTCTGCGAGCCTATAGACGAAAGACGAAAGGAAGATGAAGCCGCCAAACTTTAACCACAAAGTGGATAACGCCGTAACTGAGCCCATAGTTCGACAGGTTCACCAACCACTAGCCACCGTTTACTAACCACTATTTTATCACTATGACTTACACACGTACAGACAGAAAACCTGAAGAATACCGCAATCTCAAGATGACCACCGGCTTTATTTCGAGCGCCGACGGTTCTGTGCTCATCGAGATGGGACGCACCCGCGTCATCTGCAACGCGACCCTCCTGCCGAAAGTTCCCGACTGGCTCGCCGGTCGCGGTACCGGATGGATTACCGCCGAATACAGCCTGCTCCCGCAAAGCACGGGCAAGCGCGTAGAACGCGAACGCAAGGGCGCGAGTGGCCGCACGCAAGAAATCCAGCGTCTGGTGGGCCGTTCGCTGCGGGGTGCCGCCGACCTGGCCGCACTCGGCGAGAATGCCATCGTGGTCGACTGCGACGTGATCGAAGCCGACGGTGGCACGCGTACCGCGAGCATCATCGGCGGCTTCGTGGCCCTTGCCATTGCCCTCAAGAAAATCAAGGAACGCCTCGGCATCACGCAGCAGATTCTGAAGCACGGCATCACAGCAATCTCCGTGGGCGTCGTCTCGGGCAAGCCGCTCTGCGACCTGTGCTACGTAGAAGATTCCGCCGCCGACGTCGACATGAACGTCGTAATGCAGGACGCAAAGAATTTCATCGAGGTGCAGGGCACGGGCGAACACGCGAGTTTCGACCGCAACATGCTCAACACGCTCCTCGACCTCGGCGAAAACGCCTGCAAGGATATCTTCAAGAAGCAGATGGAACTTATTGGCGGAGAACTTCCCTAGTTCCGTCGTCAACCGATATATTCACTCCGTCAATATCCGTACTGACGTTTGACCCACCGGGACGGATTTGATATATCTCGAACGCGCCCTCGTAGACGCCACTATCCAGCTGGACCTCAAACCTGAGTTCCGTCATGTAATCGAAGAACGCCTCTTCAATCGTAATCGAAGGTCCGAATCCCTGCTGTTCGAATTCGGTCCAGCTCAGGCAGCGGAGAACCATATTGCCAACATCCTCCGGCTTGATGAGGGTCGCCTGCGGCAAGTCATACTCCAATTCTCTTTCTTTCACGGGCGACATGCCCATCTTCAGGACAATCGGCGCATCGGAGGTCAGCATATAGCAGGCGCCACCGGTCCAAGTCTTCATCTCGGAGAACACATCCGAGCCTTCCCCGGCAACACGGATTGCCACACCGAACTCAGCGCTGCGTCCCGCATCCGGCGCCCCCAGCATCGACAATCTCCTGTACGAGATTTTCATATTATCATCTTCGCCCCTTTCTATCTGCACATCCAGCTGGCGCTCGTCGACACTATCGCCCCAATACGGCAACCAGTAAGGCAAGTCCATAATGCTGTTCTCTGGCGGTACCTCCGAGCCACTCGAAGCAGGCATTCCCGGACCGGACGAACTCGACGTTCCGGAGGAAGAGGACACGCTAGACGAAGAATCGTTTTCCGCAAGAGCGTTATTTTCATCCGTAGTTCCGGCGACATGCGTCGAGCATGCGACAAGGAGAAGCAGCAGCAAGCCGGGCAGGCACTTCAAACGCTCAAGCATCGTTTTCCTCCGGCACGGGCCAAGAAAGGGGAAACAGTTGCAAATTTAGCCTATAAACCTGCTTCACGTTTTTCGAGGAATTCGCTATCGTCACGATACGGCGGCGAAACGCATCCATCTCGCGTATAATTTGTTCGTAAGTTTCCCGATCGACGCCCATGGTAACACCCTGGAAGTTGCGATCCGATATCGCAAAGTCGTCTACGGCCGCCACGGCGAATTTCGCCATATCGCGGTGCATGGAACGGATCGCCACGGGCATGACCTCGGAATCTCCCCTCAGCGCCTTGTCTGTCTGGGTGTAGCAGCCGTTCCTGTCCTTCTTCAGGAGGCTCACCTTGGTCATGAAGTCCAGGGACTCGCGAACTTCACCCGCCGAGATTTCCTGGCAGCAGCGTTTCGCGATGTCCCCGGGCTTCGCCCCCGGCATCACCGGGGCCAATTCGCGGACTACGGGATTCTTCCATGACTCAAAATAAGCGAAAGCGTCGCCATCGACTACTTTCACCTTGTTCTCCTTTGCTATGCCCAGCATCTCGTCGTACGCCTTTTTGCGGTCGTAGTCCGTCTTTGCATGCGCATACCTAACCATCGCACGGAAGTAATCTACTTCGTATCCGATCAGCCCCATGGCCCGGGCGGTCCGATCCACGCCATCGTTCTTGAGCCTTGTCTTGCCTTCGCAGACAAGCTTCAGATACGTCGGCGATACGAAACCGGATAACCGAGCGAATTCCCGCCACGTGAATGCGGAATTCCTTTTCTCCTCCTCATAGAATTCCTGCATGTAACGACGGTAATCCTGATACTCGGTTATCGGTTTCATACGTGCATTAATATAGCTCTTTTTTATTCGTTTGTCAATAGTCTACGATACAAAATTAACGATTTTACAAAGATTTAAGCACTTTTTTAGTTGTTTATAAAAAACACAAAATCCATGATACAAAAAGCGCGAAAACCAGATAAATTAGGGGAACCCCCTCAAAAAGCCTTAACATGAAAAAACCGGGCTACAGCCCGGAATTGTAAAAAAATCTTTCAATGGACGTCTAAACGTTCCAGTCGCAGAAATTTTTCAGCATGGCAAGGCCCACGTCACCGCTCTTTTCCTGGTGGAACTGGCTTGCAATCAGGTTGTCCTTGCCGATAAGCCCCTGGAAAGTCTGCGTGCCGTAGGTCGTCTCGGCGAACGCATATTCCGCAGGCACCACCGGATGGTAGGAATGCACGTAATAGAAGTCAGAGCCGCTGCGGATTCCCTTCATGATCGGGTGTTCGCGGGTGAAGTTCACCTGATTCCAACCCATGTGCGGAATCTTGAGACCAGGTTCGTCCTTGAAGCGCACCGCACGCCCGGGAATAAGGCCGAGAGTCTTCACGCCGCCGTCTTCCTCGCTCTCTTCGAGGATAATCTGGCAGCCGATGCAGATGCCGAGAACCGGATTTCCCGCCTTCACAACAGCCTTGATGGCGTCTCCGATGCCCGTGCGCGTAAGCGTCTCCATCGCAGATGCCGCAGCGCCCACGCCCGGAAAAATCAGGCGGGTCGCCTTCGCGATTTCATCCGCATCGCGGCTCGACTTCGCATCCGCACCGATATGTGCAAGCGCGTTCATCACGGATGTCAAGTTACCGGCGTTGTAGTCGACCACGATAATAGGATTTGCAGACATAGAGACCTCTCTTTGCATGCGCAAAGATAAAAAATTTAGGGAGCAGGGAAAGCGCTACGCATTCAAAAAGTCGAGTGCCTCGCCCGCAAGCTCCACGCAGCGGTTGCATGGGATGACCTTGTTCGGGCGGATTTCACCGCACTTGGTAAAACCCTGGGCGCCTCGCTTGAAAAAATCCTCGATGGCATCCGCATGGTCGGGCTGCATCATCTTTGCCGCATAGAGCGCCCCGCAGGCGCCGTTCGGGGCCTTCCCGCCACCGAACGCACGGAACATCTCTGCCGCCTCAACAGCTTCCGCTTCGGACTTGCCTGTCGCACGCGCATAGCCGTAGGCCACCGACATTGCGCAGTTACCGCGGTGTTCCGCATGGAAGTTTTTCGAGATTGCCGCAACTGTATTCATCTTTTCTGCCATATTCGCTCCTTTAGGAGAAATATACAAATTTTGATATTGCGCACACCCTATCCGCACTTTCCTTGAAATATTTCACTTTATTGTTATTATTTGCCGCAAAAGAGGTGTATAATGAATGGTTTTAAATTCTTTCGCAGTTCGGCTGTTGCGGCAACGTTTTTCGGCCTGACCCTTATCGCATGTTCCAACGACTCGTCGTCCGAGGCTTCGATTCCCGAACCTTCGCAGATCGAGGAATGCGTAGCACCCGCCTTCCTCAAGAAAGGCGACAAGATAGCCCTGCTCTCCCCCTCTTACCACACGCCCGATTCTAACGTCGAGAACACGGCGAAAGTCCTGGAAGACTGGGGATTCAAGCCCGTCATCGGCAAGCACGTGGGTGCCATCTACGCAGGCAAGTACGCAGGGAACGCCGACGAACGCGCCGAAGACTTTATCGACGCGCTCAAGGATACAAGCATCAAGGCCATCCTCACCAACCGCGGCGGCTACGGCGCCATCCACCTCGTCGACCGCGTCGACCTGAAAACCGTCAGGGACAACCCCAAGTGGCTCATCGGCTTTAGCGACATTTCCACGCTCCACGCCATGGAAACCAAGGCGGGCGTCATGAGCATCCATGGCACCATGAGTTCCTTCATCGGCAAGACCGGCGGCGAAGACGACAACAGCATCTACATGCGCGACCTGCTCCTGGGCAAGGTCCCCAAATACAAGGTCCCCGCCAACAAGCTAAACATCAAGGGTAAGGCGAAGGGCGTCCTCGTCGGCGGCAACATGGCGACTTTCGTCCCTCTCGCAGGAAGCCCCGTCGACGTCTACTCCGAAGACGGAATCATCCTGTTCCTCGAAGAACTGGAAGAAACCATGCGCAATCTTGACCGCATGTTCAGTTCGCTCGAGCTCCGCGGAGTCATGGAAAATGTCAAGGGCGTCGTCCTGGGCGAATTCGAGGAATGCGGAACCGACCTTGATTTCGACAGTCCCGAAGCTATGCTCATCGAGCGCCTGAAAAAATACAACATTCCCGTCATGGCCGGATTCCCCGCAGGCCACGGCGACATCAACCTTCCGATAGTCATGGGAGCAACCGTCACGCTCGATGTCAAGGACAAGGAAGCTACGCTCGCATTCAACATCGACGGCGGCGACGAAGTGGATGTCGACACGGACAAGCTGACAACGGGAAAGCCCATGCCCAAGGCTCTCCGCAAGATGCTCTCCGGAAAATCGTTTGACCTAGAATAAATTAAATCGAAATGGCTTAGGCGAAGGTATTATTTCTTCTTGTTCTTTTGAGAAATAATTTCCATCGCCTCGTCATAGAACGGAATATAGTACGGGAGTTCATCGACCAGTTCGAGTTCTCCCTTTTTGTTATAGCCCAAAAGGTAGCGGTCGTTCACGACGAACAGCGGTTCCACCATCTTGAACGGCGAGAATTTCGACAGGTACACCATTTCCTCCGTACTGATAGAACGGATTTTCGGCGTTTCTGACGGCGTTTCCGGAGTTTGTTCGGAATTGAGAATTCTCTGCTTCACGACATTCCACGCCTTCTCCGCAGACTGCTCGTTCTGGGGAATGGCATAGTGGAACTTGAATTTCTTTTTCTTGGTCACCTGGACCTCGAACTTTCCCTTCTGCCTCTTGAACTTGCTCTTGAACGCTTCGTCGTCCTTGATGCTTTCCCAGGATCCCGGCATCAGGAACAGGTACTTTGCCAGCACGACACCTTCGTCGGATTCGAGAGCCTTCTTGAGATCGCCATGGACGGCGACGACAAGCGAATCGCTAGCGACGACATATTCGACATCGTCCGGAAGTTTCTGGTACTTGAGATTTTCAGGCCTGTTGTTATCGGCCTTTCCCGTGTATGCACCACCGGGAATGGCCTTATGGGAAGCCAAGGCTCTCGGACTCGAGGCACAGCCGAAAAGCAAGCTTACGGCCAGCAAGGATATAGCGATTCGAGCAATTTTCATAGCAGACTCCTTTTATGGGACCTGCTCTAGATATAGAAATATCGAAACGGGCGTCAACCGCTAGATTTCTAAAAAAGCCTTCAAGTCGTCCATGCGGCGCTTGGCCATCTCGATTCCATGCTCGTAGGACTCGTTCATCTTGTCCATGTCGGTATCGAACTGGTCGCACAGCTCGATAAGGGGGCGGACCAGGAACAGCCTCCCCTCCTTCTCGAGCTTTTCCATCTGCACGAACATCTTCTCGTAGCGTTTGAGGCGTACCATCAGTGCACGGAAAAGTTCGGGGTACTTGCGCTTGTACATCGGGTTGAGGATGGCGCGGTACTTGCGGAAATCCGTCACGTCCTCGCCCGGGTAATGCGTCGAAACAGCCACCACCTTGTCGCAGCCCTTTTCAAAAGCGCGTTCAAACGGGATGGGAACCGTAATGCAGCCATCGGCATAATGCTTGCCGTCAATTTCGGCCATCGGGAAAATCATCGGGAGGGCGCAACTCGCGCTAATCAGGTCCAGCAGGCGCTTCTTGTCATGCTTTTCGGACTTGAATTCGGCGCGGCCGGTTTCACAGCAAGTGAGACCAATTTCAAATTCAGTCTTGGAATTCCGGTATGCCTCAAAATCGAGAGGCATCTTGCCGTCAGCCGAGAGGTAGTTGAGCGCATGGAATTCCTTCTGGATTCCGATAAACTTGCTTGCCCACTTCTTGCCCTCTTGCAAGCGGGTCGGGAGCACGATAAACTTTAGCCTCCCCTGCTGCTTCGTAATGAAGTTGACCGCCGCGTGTGCCCCGGCCGACACACCGGACACGTAATTGAAATCAATACCCTCGTCGAACCACGTATCCAGCACTCCAGCGCTGAACATCGTCTGGCGGGAGCCTCCTTCTAACACCAACCCCGTCTTCACGCATTCCCCCTATTGTCATCCCCGGCCTGACCGGGCGGACAGCACTTAGAGCTTTGCTCTTTAGTGCGCATGGCCACCAAGGTGGGGATCTGTTCGGACGGTGTTTCCGCCGCCACCGGCAAAACCGGAGGTTCTGCAACGCCGAGCGCACGCTGCTTGAGCGTCCAAACCTTCTGGCGGAAATACTCACTGCGTTCGGCCAGATGCTTCGAAGAAGGTATGCCCTTCACGCGCTCGATTTTCTCGGGTTCACCCACGACTATGCGGGTGCGGCGCCCAATCTTGTAGACACCTTCAAGGCCCACAGAAAGCACGGGAGCGCCCGTACTACGCGCAAGGAAAGCGAACCCCGTCTTGAACTCATTCAAGAGTCCATCATAGCGGCACTTGCCTTCGGGGAAAATAATGACGTTGTTCCCCTTTTCAAGTTCGCGCTTCGCTAGCAAGGCCCATTCGGTATCCAGGTTAAAACGGTCGCAGGGAATCACGCACTTCACGCGCGTCAAAGCCCAGCTGAAATGTGGATCTTCCACCTGGTCCTTCGCCACAACAATGCTCTTCTTGTGGAAAAAGATGGCCAGCATCATGAGGGGGTCAATCATGCTGGTATGGTTCGCGATAATAACAGAGGGAGTCTTGAGCCGCGGAGACTTCACCGTCTCCCCCACGTACTCGATTTTCGGGCGATACGCCACAAGCAGATAAACGCGCACGGTGTATATCACGACCACCATGACAAACTTCATGAAAAGTTCGAACAAAGGATTCTTCTTTTTCATTACTTTCCGAGGCTTTCTTTCGGAATGCTCGTGAACGTCAGCGCACCCTTCGCGTGCACATTGCCGTTCACCTTCACGATACAGTCAAAGCCGACGATGACTCCACCACCCTTCGTCTTGTTCACGGTAATTTCGAGCTGGTCGCCCGGAATCACCGGCTTCACGAACTTGAATCCGTCAATCTTCAAAAGCACGTAGAGGTTCTTTTCGAGGTCCTCGGCGGGCTTCTCGATAACGAGGGAGCAGAGCTGTGCGCAGGCTTCGCAAATGAGGACGCCCGGCATAATCGGAGTGCCCGGGAAATGCCCCATGAAATACGGTTCGTTCACGCTCACGTTCTTGATGCCGGTAGCGGATTCGTTTGGCACGAGTTCCGTGACCTTTTCGATCATCTGGAACGGCGGACGCTGTGCAATCTTTTCGCTGATTTCGAAAATGTTCATCATAGCGAAAGGCCTCCATCGAGCACGAACACCTGGCCCGTCACGTAGGCGAACTGGTCAGACGCGAGCGCAGACACGATGTTCGCGACCTCGTCCGCGGTACCGAAGCGCTTGAGAGGAATCTTTTCCACATAGCCCTTGCGGGTCTCTTCGGGAATGGCCTCGATCATCTCGGTCGCGATAAAGCCCGGAGCGACGGCGTTCACGCGGATACCGAAACCGCCGAGTTCCTTCGCTAGCGTCTGGGTGAGCGAGTTCACGGCTCCCTTCGTGGCGCTATAGACGGCCTGGCCGGCAAGCGCAAACTTGGAGGATACGGAACTCATGTTGATAATCACGCCGGACTTCTGCTTGTACATCTTGACGGCGACCTGCTGGGCGCAGTAGAAGTAGCCCTTCACGTTCAGGTCGAAGCACTTGTCGAGCGTTTCGGGGTTCATCATCAGGAGGTACTCGTCGCGCACGATGCCCGCATTGTTCACGAGCACGTCGATGCGGCCATAGGCCTTGAACACCTCGCGGACCATGACCTTCACCTGGGAGAGGTCGGCCACGTTCGCCTTGTAAATCATGCCGTCACCGCCCTCGGCCTTGATCTGGTCGAGCGTCTGCTGCGCGGCCTCGTCGGAACTGGAGTAGTTCACCACGACCGTGTAGCCGTCGCGGGCAAGACGCAAGGCACAAGCCTTGCCGATTCCCTTCGATGCACCTGTAACGAGAGCAACTTTCATTTTTGAGCCTCCCTATTAAGCATTTTTCCCAAACACGACTGCGCTGTAAGAGCCACCCGCCGCAAAAGAGATGATTAGAATTTTCTTGAGACTGGCCGCATCGGCAGCCTTGCTAGCCACAGAACCGTCGTTTGCAATAAAATAGGCGTTGTCGCTTGCAAGTTCGCCATTCAAAAGCATGGCGGCTTCTGCAGCGGCAAGCGCGGCAGACCCCGCACGGCCTTCACCGACACGTTCCTTGACCTCGAACAGCGGCATCGTGGCGAGTTTATCGCCGAACACACGCTGGAGGGCACCCTTCTCGATATCGTCGATACGCTTGCAGCCGTTCGCGAATCCGCAAACCGCATCGATATCGGCGGCAGAGAGGCCCGCATCGGCCAGAGCGTCGTTGATAGCCTTGTCGAGCGCCTCGTCGGAACCGGCGAGCTTGCCGAACTTCACGTTCTTGCGGCCATGGCCAAACCCGAGCGCGTAGCAGTAGACCTTCGCACCGCGAGCCTTGGCATAATCCTCTTCTTCGAGCATTATAGACACAGAGCCGTCGCCCACCACAAAGCCTTCGTTTTCGGCAAAGGGGGCAACAACATCGCCTGCAGCCACACCGAGCTTCTGGGCGAATTCGGTAATAATCGGCAAATTCTCGTCGGTACCGGTCGCCATCATCGCCTTTTCCTGGCCGTCGTGGATGACGTTCATGGAGTAGCCGATGCTGTCGAGACCGGAAAGCGGGCCCGTAGTAATCGTGACGCCGTAGCCCTTGATGCCGGAGCAAATCGAGAGGTAACCGCCGGCGGCGTTGTAAACCGTGTGCGGGAACTTAAACGCGGAACCGCCCGCATTGCCCGCCTCGGCAATCAGTTCTTCAAAGTCGTAGGTGGCACCGAGACCGCCCTCGCTGGTTCCCACGATAATGCCGATATCCTTCGCGTTATCGTCGGTCACCTGGAATGCGGAATCCTGCAGGGCGCGCATGCCCGAAACCGTCTGGAGCTGGCCCAGGTTGTCGAGTTTGCGGTAGAAAGCCATCTTGATGCCAAGTTCCTTGTAATCCTCGAGCGCGATGGTCGAATGCACCGATGCGCCTTCGGGCTTCTTGCCCGCCTTCACGGCATCCAGGTAGGCAGCCTTGCTGTTGCCGAGCGGAGACACGATTCCAAGACCGGTCACCGCAATCTTCTTCGCCTTCGCAGACTGCGCAGAGACATCGCCCGGCACCTTCGAGAACACGATGGCGGCGTTCGTGCCGCCGAATGCCACGTTGTTGCTCAAGACGCACTTGAGTTCCTTGTGGCGGGCCTTGTTCTGCACAAAGTCGAGAGCGCCCACCTTCTCCTTGAGGGCGGCGGACTGTTCCTCGGTGTACGGGAACGTCGGGAGCACCGTATCGGTCGTAAGCGCCTTGATGCTGAAAACCGCCTCGATGGCACCCGCAGCGCCCAGGCAGTGGCCCGTCATCACCTTCGTCGAACTCACGCTCACGTTCGCGTTGTCTTCGCCAAAGAAATTCTTGAAAGCCGTAATTTCGGCATTGTCATTCTTGCCCGTACCCGTACCGTGAGCGTTCACGTAGCCGATATCGGACTTATCGATGCCGGAGTTCTTGACAGCGCGGTTAATCGCCTCCATCAGGCACACGCCGTCTTCGCGCGGGGCCGTAATGTGGTTCGCGTCGCTCGTGACGCCGGAGCCGAGCACCTCGCAGTATGTCTTCGCGCTGCGCTTCTGGGCATGTTCGTAAGATTCCACGATAACGATGCCCGCACCTTCACCGAGCGTAATGCCGTTGCAGCGGTTGAACGGGGAGCAACCGTTCTCGTCGAGCGCATGAAGCGAAAGGAAGCCGGAATACGGCACGGACGCAAAGGAATCCGCACCGCCCGCAATCACCACGTCGGCCTTGCCCGCGCGGATGAGGTCGCAGGCAACCGCGATGGAAATCGTGCCAGCCGCACATGCATTCGCCACGTTCGTCACGATGCCACCTGCACCGCAGGTTTCAGCCACCTGGGATGCGATGGATGCAATCGGCATCTTCGCAATTTCTGCGGCATCGCGCCCGTGCTGGTGATACTGTTCAATCGAGAGCACGCCACCCACGCAGCTGCCGATGACCACGCTCACGCGCTGGTCGTCGCCAAAATTAGAAAGCCCCGCATCGGCTAGGGCCTCGTTCGCGGCCTTGATGCAGAGCTTCGAGACGCGGTCCTTCTCTTCGGGGGCGTCAATCTGGTCGAGCGTGTCGCACTTGACTTCGGCAGCCAAGTCCGCATAGCAGTTCTTTGTATCTAGGGAAGTCGTCTTGTGGATACCCGAAACGGATTCCAAAGCGCTCTTCCAGGTTTCTTCGACATTGTTACCGACGGCGCAAATCACACCCAGGCCAGTAACAACACAGCGGCGTTCGTCAGGAGTCATATTTTACCCATGGATCCTGTCGGGCCTTTGTCCGGCTAGCTCAGTAACCGCGGCCATCCAGGATGACCATTCTAAAATTAAGCTTTGTGAGATTCGATGTAGGCAGCGATAGTATCGATGCTCTGGAAGTTTTCCTTGGCAACGCCGGTCATGGACACGCCAAAGGTAGAATCCACGAAGGAGATGATTTCGAGGGAATCGACAGAATCGAGACCGATTTCTTCGCCAAAGAGCGGAGTGTCGAACTGGAGCACGTCACCATCGACGCCGAGATCCGACATAAAGAACGACTTGAGCTTGTTTTTCATTTCTTCGTTAGCCATTGTTTCCTCTTTTGTTTATTTTTGCGACAAAGATAGAAATCTTTTTGTAAGTATTTATCGCAAAAACCTTAAAAAAACGACATGTAGGCCCAAAATGGCGATAAAAAGCAAGAAATCGCCCCTACTGTTCAGGGAAAAGCCGCCCATCCTTCAAAAAAGCAATGCAATGAAGAGCCCGCCGTGCAAGGGACTCCTTTCATAGACAACTTATAATTGAACCTAAACTCGCCCCAACCGAACGGAAATTTTGAAATTGCTATTTTTGGGATATGGCACGCGCACGCAAGACAATTACACCCGACCCGTATGCAAAACCGATAGCGAAACCGCTACCGCCTGAGCAGAGCTTGCCAGGAAAGTTAAAGCAGTTCCAGTCGCCCACGCGTGCGAACTTTGAACTCGTTAGCCCCTACGGGGCGGCGGGCGACCAGCCGAAGGCCATAGAGGAACTCACCGAAGGTTTCAAGCACGGGGAGCAGTTCCAGACGCTGCTTGGCGTCACAGGTTCCGGCAAGACTTTCACGATGGCGAACGTCATCAAGAACGTAGGCAAGCCGACGCTGATTTTGACGCACAACAAGACGCTCGCGGCGCAGCTCTACCAGGAATTCAAGGCGTTTTTCCCGCACAATGCGGTGGAATACTTCGTAAGCTATTACGACTATTTCCAGCCCGAAGCGTATATTCCGCACACAGACACCTTCATCGAGAAGGACGCGAGCATCAACGACGAGATTGACAAGCTCCGCCTGCGCGCGACCGCGAACTTGCTCACCCGCAGGGATGTGATTATCGTGGCTTCCGTGAGCTGCATCTACGGTTTGGGTAGCCCGAGCGAATATTTCGACTTGATGGTGCGCATCAAAAAGGGTGACGTTTACGACCGCGACAAGATTCTGCATGACCTGGTGCGAATTCAATACACGAGAAACGATTTCAGCCTGGAACGCGGCAGCTTCCGCGTGCACGGCGACGTGATTGAAATCCACCCGAGCTACGATGAGGAAGGCCTGCGAATCGAACTTTTCGGCGACGAGGTGGACAGGCTCGTTCGCTTCAACATCATTACCGGCGAAGTCACTCAGGAAATGGACGAGATGACCATCGCTCCGGCAAAGCACTTCGTGACCAAGGAAGAAGGCCGCGCAGGAATTTTGCAGCGCATGCAAGTGGAACTGGCCGAGCGCCTTGCGGAACTCGACAAGGAAGGCAAGGTGCTGGAATCGGCCCGCCTTTCGAGCCGCACTCGATACGACATGGAAATGATTCGCGAGACCGGCATGTGCAGCGGCATCGAGAACTACTCCCGCATTATCGAGAACCGCGCACCGGGTACGCGCCCGTTTACGCTTATCGATTACTTCGGCGACGACTGGCTCTTGATGGTGGACGAATCCCACGTGAGCATTCCGCAGGTGGGCGGCATGGCTGAGGGCGACAAATCCCGCAAGACGACGCTTGTGCAGTACGGCTTCCGCCTTCCTTGTGCGCTGGACAACCGCCCGATGAACTTTGCCGAATTCGAGTACATGTACCCGAAGCAGGTGCTCTTCGTGAGTGCCACCCCCGGCGATTACGAACTCACCAAGACGGGCGGCGTCGTTACCGAACAAATTAACAGACCGACCGGACTTCTGGACCCGAAAATCGAGATGTTCCCCATCAAGGGCCAGATGGACGTACTGCTCTACCGCATCGAAGAAGTCGTCAAGAACGGCGACCGCGTGCTGGTCACGACGCTCACCAAGAAGATGGCGCAGGACCTTACCGACTTCTTTGTGGAAGCGGGCATCCGCGCGCGTTACCTGCACAGCGATATCAAGACCTTGGAACGTCACGAACTGATTCGCGGACTCCGTACCGGAGAATTCGACGTACTGGTGGGCATCAACCTGCTGCGCGAGGGCCTGGACCTGCCCGAAGTGAGCATGGTGGCGATTCTCGATGCCGACAAGGAAGGGTTCCTGCGCAACTACCGCAGTTTAATCCAGACCATGGGACGTGCCAGCCGTAACGTGAACGGTACCGTATTGCTTTTTGCAGACAACATGACCGACAGCCTGGAAAAGGCTATTTCCGAAACCGCCCGCCGCAGGGCCGTGCAGGAAGAATTCAACAAGGAACACGGCATTACGCCGAAGTCCGTGACCCGCAAGATTGAAGATGATTTGAGGATTAACGACCCGCTGGGAATAGACGGCGACGATTCCGTCGACGACGATCAGTTCCCTGAACCTGCCGAAGGGAACGAACCCGGAATCCGTCCGATGGAACCGCTGCAGCCCAGTTCTAGACGAAAGAAAGGTTCTAATTACTCCAAGCGCGCGGAGAACGCCAAACTGAGTGCGGCCGTCGGCGCCACCGCAACACGTCATCCTCGCGCAGGCGAGGATCTATCGGCAAAACTTGCCGACCTCGAGCGCCAGATGAAGGAAGCCGCCGCGCGCCTCGACTTCGAAGAAGCGGCCCGCCTCCGCGACATCATCCGCGGCATGCAGGACTAATTTCCAAAACAAAAAATCCCGCGAATTTCTCCGCGGGATTTTTCACATTCGTCATGTTCGCGACAATTACACGTCGACCACTTCAGTCCAGCCGAACGGGTCTTCCGCTTCGCCAAACTGGATAGCCGTGTACTTCGTGAAGAGTTCCGTGCAGACAGGGCCCGGATTCTTGCCGTCACCGTAGGTGAATTCCTTGCCGGCAACCGGATCCACAATCTTCTTAATCGGGGTAATCACGGCGGCGGTACCGCATTCGGCAGTTTCGGAGAATTCAGCGAGTTCTTCGAACGGGACCTGGCGGCGTTCCACTGTGTAGCCGAGGTATTCAGCAAGCTGCTGCAGGCTCTTGTTCGTAATCGACGGCAGAATGGATTCGGACTTCGGGGTCACGTAGGTCTTGCCCTTGATGCCGAAGAAGTTTGCCGGACCGCATTCGTCGATGTACTTCTTTTCCTTCGCGTCCAGATAAATCGTGCTGGAGTAGCCGAGCTTCTTGGCTTCGGCGAGGGAAAGCAAGCTGGCAGCGTAGTTACCGCCGACCTTCACCGTACCCGTACCCTGCGGAGCGGCGCGGTCGAAGTTGCGGCTAATCATCATATCGACAGGCTTGAAACCGTCCTTGAAGTACGGGCCCACCGGAGTCACGAACATCAACAGCAGGTATTCGTCGGAGGGCTTCACGCCGACTTCCGGGCTCGTACCGATGAGGAGCGGGCGGATGTAGAGCGTTGCACCATGACCATACGGCGGAATAAAGCGGGCGTTGGCCTTCACCACTGTGTGGACCATCTCGCGGAACAGCTCGACCGGCGGCACGGCCATGAGCACGCGGTTCGCGGTGTTCTGCATGCGCTTGGCATTCTCGTCGACGCGGAAGATACGGACCTTGCCGTCCTTGCCCGTGTAAGCCTTGAGGCCTTCAAAACCTTCCTGGCCGTAATGCAAGCAGGTGGCGGCCATGTGGATGCTGATGTCCTTGGAAGAAGAAAGTTCGACCTTGCCCCACTTGCCATCGCGGTAGTAGCAGCGGACATTGTAATCGGTATCGTAATAACCGAAGGGGAGCGTCTTCCAATCGACAGTGTTCAAATCAAGCATAATTTAACCTTTTTTGCAGTTTGTGCATTTTTAAAGGTATCATTCGGTACCGCACAAAAAATACAATTATAAATGCGTTTTTGGCTCAATTTATCATGAAAAAATAAAGAAATATTGGGTATTACCACTCGAATCCTGTTAATTCGTCAATTTCTTTTATAGTCACCGAGCCATCTTCTTCTGAATAGTATTTTACAATTCCTACATGTTTTCCATTTTTGTATTTCACTTCAAGAGACTTCTTCCCAGAACGGAAATGTTTAATTTGCATTCCTTCCATCAAACCATTTTTGTAATGATTAACAATGTACTTTTTTCCCGAAGGAAAATAGCGTTTGTCATATCCATTCCTAAGCCCTTGCGAAAATTGAATTTCGCGAGCTAGCTTTCCGTTAGGATAATAAGTTTTTAAAAGGCGGACTGACTGCGGCACAAGGACATTTTCGCTCGGAACCGGAATATCTACAACATAAATTCCTTTTTTAACATTTTCGGGAATCAGCTCTTTATTTGAAAACTCATAGACTGAATCAGTTTCACATCCCTTCTCCACAATGAACTTTTTCAATGATTGAACCTGGCCAAACAAAACAGAGCTTGTTTTTAAAATCAGATTCTTCGTATGGTATTGTACTTTTTCCGCATAAAAAACAACGGAATCAGGATTGCCGCACCAATTCAAATGCCAACCAGCACCCATCAAATCAACATGCCTCGATTGCAGGAAAATACCACCACCGGCGCATCCACACAAACCGGACAATTCATTCCATTCTGTCGTTTTGTTTATTTCGTATAAAGAATCATCAACCGCATTAAAAAGAGAGGCAATCGTCGAGTCTCTCCTCAAATCAACAGCATTTAACCAAAGCCCGGCATCACACGCAGCCGAAAGCGAGAAAGCACTAAAAACGCTAATCAATATTTTTGCAAACATATTCAAAAAAAATTACTTCCCCGCCGATTTCACTGCACGATCCATGGCCTTGAGATATTTAGGATTTATATATTTTTTGATGTCTGCATAATCCAGGAATATTCTGGCTGTTGGAGTATTGAACTCAACAGGGACAATTTCATCCATTTTATTGAAAGAGAACCACCAAGAAGTCGGAAATTCCTTTATCCCCGAGAAAGGGCCCATTGCAACGGAATGGCGCAAATAGCTACGGAATTCCTCGCCAAACTTTTTTGACTGCTCTTTTATTCTTGTTGTATCAACAAGAAATCCTGCCAAATATAGGTTGTGGGAGTTGACGAACTTCATAAATCCAGCCTTGTCCTTTATGAGATCTTTTGCAGAGATTTCCGTTCCTGTTTTCCTATCAAAAACAGCAAAAATGTTATTTGAGTTACCCCGCATTGATTGATCCTCGAAACCAAAGGAAATCAAGCCATCACCCAGTTGCAGCAACATACTTTTTCCATCTCTGTGTTCCGGAATCCATTTTTTGACACCTTCGATAACCAATGTGTCCAAGTCTCCTTTATTATGGCCGAACATAATATCAAGCATACGATTTCGAATTTTCTTGGTATTGGAGCAGCCCTTCAGTTCCATGGGAATGAAAACATCCCTATCATGAGGAGAACTGTTAACTCTCCTAAAATGATATTTCTTTATCTTGTCGCCATATGCGTTTGTCGTCATCGATATGGTATAGCCCTTATCTCTAGCCATCAAGGATTTTGCGTAATCCGTCAGTACAAAGTATACACTATCGTTCTTATCGACAATATGCGAATCAGTCGAGTCATCATAAAATACTATACCGTCTTTGTCAATTTTGTCGACTTTTACTAAAGTTACAGAGTCTCTACCATATTCAAACTTCACCCTATTGCTCGGCAACAAGTCCGAAACTTGTATTCGTTTTCCGGATTCAACGTCGTATAGTTCACACATTTGATTATCATCGCCCCAGTCCCGGAGCACTTTTGCTTTTACAATTCCATGAGCTGCTGAAATTTTCACGCCTCTAGTAAAAGTCTTTCTTTTACTATCAGAATAGCGATTGATTTCAGCATTAAACGCGGCCGTGTCCGAGCCCTGAACAAAAACATCGTAGCCTTTCATTTGACTCAATTTGGCCACTACTTCATCAAGGTTTTTCGCACCCTTTGTTTCGCCAAACATTAAAGTTTGAAGAGAGTCATCATATTTACTAGCGCCCGCTACGAAATTCGCCACATCCTCCTGCAAATATTGGTTACTGAGGAAAGCCTCAGCCTCCTCGTTGTAATACAGTTCAATTTTTAAAAGATATTCTTCATACCTCTGTTTCTCGACTGTTTTACGGTCAACATACTTTTCATAGAGGGAGTCTAAGTCTAAATGATCATCGGCCATAAATAAACTATCAATCAATCGATCAAACTTGGCTTCATCCATGCCGTTTTTATAAACTTTCACCTCTGTAGTGTAAGGCTTCACCTCTTTAGACCTTAGCAACACCGACTTCGTGACATTAGGTACTTCCCCGGCAAGCGAACCGTTTACCATGAACAAAATGGCTACGGCAATCAACAAAAAATTTCTTGTCCTCATATATTCTCCAAAACTTCAAACAAAATAGCAACTACGTGTGTTTTTGATGATTTTTTATTTCTTCAATCGGCTTGCACGTCTTTGAGGCAACGAACAGAAAACTCGTAGTACTTGTAGTAGTTGCCCGGGCCCGCAGAGTCGCTGTAGTAGTCCAAGCACATGCCGTTCGCGCCGCTGCTATCGCCCTCAGTAGAACTCCAGAAGTACGCGCGGTCGCCCTCGTAGTTAAAATCCCCATCGTAGTTCCTGCGGCCAGCAGGCAACGCCGAGAAGGCGTAGGCGTCCGTCCCGTTGCCGCTACTGTTCCAACCGTTTGTGGACTTGAGCATCTTGCCCGCTGTACTGGAACCGCCAACTGCAGTGAACAAAGTTTCAAATTCCGCTTTTGTTGGCAGGTGCCATCCCTCAGGGCATATGCCGCGTACTGGATAAGTAGGAGAGCATGTTGTACCATAGCCACAGCCCTTGCTATTCGTACTCCATGTTCCCACGCTGTCCATCGCTGCTGCCCAGGTGTAAAGGCGTCCGTACTTGGTGCAGTTGGCAGGGTTATCGCCATAACACCAGCTAGTGGAATCGAAAGTGTAGCCGCTATAGTTATAGGGAATACCAATGTATGCGTAGTTCAGGTTCTCTGCCATCCAGGTCTGCGTACCGATGGTGACCGTCTTGTAGGTCTTGCCATCGCGTTCATCAGTCATAGTTCCCGCAACTACAGTCGATGGTTCTACGTACCCATCACTCGACGAAGACTCCACAGAACTACTGCTGGGTTTAGTACTACTACTGGACACACTTGTCTCGCTATCGCTCGACTTCGGTGTGACGCTGGACGAAGACCCGTCCGAAGGGCGCGTCGCAAAACTGCTGTCGTCGTCGCCACAAGCAACCAGCACCGCCGCCACAAAGCTAACCATCAAGAATTTCTTCAAGGCCATAAACAACATTCCTGCGCTAAACATGCATGAATATACATTAATTTTTATAGGCTCCCCGAAAAAAATCTATCTTTGACCGCATGGAAAAGAAGCACCCTCTCTATTTTACGATTCATGGTCACTTTTACCAGCCTCCCCGCGAAAACCCCTGGACGGGCGTCATCGAGAACCAGCCCTCCGCAAGGCCGAACCACGACTGGAACGACCGAATAGCGAGCCAGTGCTACAGTCCCAATTCCGCGAGCCGCATCTTGAGCCCGCACGGGCATATCGTAGACATTGTCAACAACTACGAGTACATGAGTTTCAACATGGGTCCAACCCTCATGGGCTGGATCCGCACGAACACGCCGGATACCTACAAGCGCATCCAGGAAGCCGACAAGAAGAGCATCGAGCGTCTCGGGCACGGCAACGCGATTGCGCAGGTCTACAACCACATCATCATGCCGCTTGCAAGCGAGCAGGACAAGCGCACGCAAATCCGCTGGGGTATCGAGGATTTCAAGTTCCATTTCGGTCGCATGCCCGAGGCCATGTGGCTTGCCGAGACCGCCATCAACTTCGAGACGGTGGTGGAACTCATCAAGGCGGGCATCAAGTTCACCATCCTTTCGCCCACGCAGGCCGATAGCTTCCGCAAGTTCGACGACGAGGAATGGACCGGGTGCAGCAACACCGACATCGATACGACGCGCCCCTACCGCGTGTACCCGCGGGACAAGGACGGCAATCTCGTATGCGACGGATTCCTGGACGTATTCTTCTACAACCCGTGGCTTTCTTCTGCCGTAGGGTTTGAACACCTTCTGCGCGATGCAGGCACGTTCGGCAGGCGCATTGCCGACGCCTGGGACGAGAACCGCGAAGACGCGCAACTCGTGAGCATCGGTACCGACGGCGAAAGCTACGGTCACCACGAGCCCTTCGGCGACATGTGCGCCGCCTGGCTCTACAACCGCTACGCTCCCGAACACAAGATGGTGCCGGTGAACTACGGCTGGTTCCTCGAGAAGTTCCCGCCGCAGCACGAGGTTATGCTCAAGAACTTCTACGGCGAAGGATGTGCATGGAGCTGCGCCCACGGCGTGGGCCGCTGGTACCGCGATTGCGGCTGTTCGACCGGCGGCGGACCCGACTGGAACCAGAAATGGCGCGGACCCCTGCGTGACGCGTTCAACCACCTGAAAAAGCTTGCCGACGACGTTTTTGTACGCGAGTTCGAGAAGATTTCGAAAATCGGCCCGTGGGATGCCCGCAACAACTACGTGCAGGCGCTCGTCGCACCCGAAGACAAGTCCCGCGTGGAGCAGTTCCTCAAGGATACCGTCAAGGAACCCGAAAACGAGGCCATGAGCGCGAAGGCAATCCGCCTCTTGGAAATCCAGAAGTTCTGCCTGTTCAGCTTCACGAGCTGTGGCTGGTTCTTCAACGACATCGAGGGCCTGGAACCCGTACAGAACATGCGCTACGCCCTGCGTGCCATGGAACTGCTGGAACCGTTCCTGCCGTTCGGGCACAACATCAAGAGCGAGGTGCTGAGTATCCTTGCCCGCGCCACGAGTAACGAACACAAGTGGAACGGAGCCGAGGTCTTTACGCGCTACGCCGAAGACGCGGTCCCCGTAATCCTCAAGGAAATGGCCGAACGCGCCGCGATATTCCACCTGGAACTTGAACAGGATTCCGACAACACGAACTCCCGCATGAAGGCCGAGAAAATTTCTAGCCGCAGGCGCCAGACCCTCGTGCGCGTGACTTACGAAGACAAGTTTATCGGCGAAAAGCGCGAGACGACAAACCTCGTGATTACCGACGCCCTCGGGCGCGTGAACATCGTGGTGGCGATGGGGAGCATCGAGGAGAACGGCCTCAAGTTCGTGGAAAACCCGAATATGGGGACCATCGAGCTCAGGAACCTGTTCCCGACCGCCTACGTAGTGCGCATGCGCGACCTCATGAGCGACTCGCTGCAGACCATCAACAAGCGCAGCACGCAGAAACACCTTGCGAGCCTCACGGAATCGTTCTCGAGTTTCGCGCTGAATCACGGCATCTCCATCGACAGCCTTGCCGACCCCGATCACACGCTGCCCGACACCATGCGAAAGATTCTCTCGCTCGAACTCAACGCCCGCATTCACCACGAGGCGCTCAAGCTGCTCGAAGGTCCGGACTCTAACCTCGTGAAGGAAATCCAGGGGCTCATGGACGAGGCGAACAGGCTCGACACGAACCCGAGTTTCGGCGGTACGGGCCGTATGTTCTTCCGCAAGCTGAGTGCCCTCATCGACGACGTTTACGCCAAGATCGACGAATCTACGGTCAAGTACATCACCGACCTCATCACGGTTGCCGACTGGCTCAAGCTCGGCATCGACAAGACGAGCCTCGAGAACAAGGTATTCAAGATTTACAAGCAGTTCAAGGAAGACCCGAAGGGCAAACTTGCTGCGCTCAAGCCCATGTTCGGCTGGCTCAACTTCGAGGTGGACAATGTATAGGAAGTCCAGCAAACCGCTCATTTCCGCACAGGAGATAAACGAACGGCTGGACACGCTCGGCAAGGACGTGGCCGCGTTCGGGTGCGATATCGTAATTACCGTACTTTCGGGCGGATTCATTTTCAGCGCCGATATCTGCAAGCGTATCGCGACGCCGAAACTGCAACTCGCCTTCATACGGGCATCTAGTTATGGCAGCGGCACCGAATCGAGCGGGAGCCTCAAAATCACGGGGCTCGAGAACATCGATATCCGCGGCAAGAAGGTGCTCGTGATAGACGACATTCTCGATACCGGCAACACGATGTTCGGAATCAAGCAGGCCCTTGCCGGCATGGGCGCGAAGGAAATCAAGACCTGCGTGCTGCTCGACAAGCCCGCCCGCCGTACCGCGGACATAACCGCCGACTTCGTGGGTTTTGAGATAGAAAACAAGTTTGTCGTGGGCTACGGGCTCGACTACGCGGGCGACTACCGCACATTCCCCGAAATCTGGACGATGGAGGAAGACGATGGCAAGTAACGATTTTGAAGACGTCAGGCTGCATGCCACACAGACATTCGAAGCCGTCGAACGCAGCTACAACAAGATAAGCCGCGGCAAGCGATTCCTTATCAACGCTGCCGTGTGCCTCCTGTTCTTCATTGCGGGCTTTATCGTGAGCAAGGTCATAAACGACGTGCCCTCGCAGGGAATCATCGAGAAGGTGGCAGCGCAGCCCGACCTCAAGAACAAGTGCAAGGGCCGTTACGACCGCCCGATGGAATACGCCATCATGCACGAATGCGTGTTCGCGAAGGGTACGCCTTCCGATGACCTGAAACTCGTGCAGCGCATCAACTACTGCACCTGCGCCCTCCAGAGCGTACAGGCGAAAAAGCCCTACCAGAAGATGTTCGAGAACAACCTGGTCGACTTCACCTTCAAGATTCGCGAAGAGAACCTGTGCCAAGAAGAAAAGAACATTCCGGTGCTAGACAGCAACGACGCGGAGAAGTAGCAGGCAGGCGGGGTAGGCGGTTACACGATGGATAGGAACCTGCAAAAAGCGGTTGACGGAACCCGCATCACTCCGGCGGAAGCGCTCGATATCCTAAAAAACGCCCCGTGGACTGAAGTGGTGGAAGCGGGAGACGCGATTCGCAGGCGCATGAACCCCGGAAACCGCGTGGGCTATACCGCGTTCCGCATCGTGAACTACACGAACGTGTGCGAGGTGACCTGCAGCTTCTGCAGTTTTTGCAGGCCGGCGCATAGCCCGGAAGCGTACGTGCTTAGTTTGGACGAAATCCGCCGGAAGACTCTTGAAGCGAAGGTGAAAGGCGCCGACCAGATTTTTTTGCAGGGTGGCGTGAACAAGGAAATTCCCCTGAGTTATTACACCGACGTGCTGAAGATGCTCACGCAGGAAATGGGCGTGAAGGTGCGCGGTTTTTCGCCGGTCGAACTCGTGCGTATCGCGGAATCCAACAACATTACTTTGGACGAACTGCTCGACGTTTTGAAAGAAGCGGGCCTCAGTTCCGTTCCGGGAGCAGGCGCCGAAATCCTCAGCGACCGCATGCGCCAGATGCTGAGCCCGAGAAAACTCCCCGCACAACAGTGGTGCGATACTCTCGCCGCCTGCCACAGGAAGGGTTTACCCGGGAGCGCGAACATCGTCTTCGGGAGCGTCGAGACCGCAGAAGAAATCATCGAGCACCTGAACTACGTGCGGAGCACGCAGGACAGGGCGCCGGACGCCGCCCACGGATTCAAGAGTTTCGTGGTATGGACGTTCCAGCCGCAGACCGACAAGTTCCCCATCCGGCACGTGCGCGGCGACGAATACCTCAAGCTGCTCGCGCTCAGCCGCATATTCCTCGACAACATCCCGCATATCGAGGTTTCGCTCCTCGGGATGGGCCTCTCTCTCGGGGAACTCGGGCTCCATGCCGGCGCCGACGACATCAACAGCATCGTGATAGAAGAAAACGTACTGCAAAGTCACGGCCTCACCACCATCGAGGCGGCTGAAAAGTTCATTACCGACGCCGGTTTTACCCCGTACCGGCGCAGTTTAAATTTTGATTAAAGCATAAAAAAACCGGCCCGTTTTTTCAACGGCACCGGAAATCACTAGAGAGAGATATCTAAAAAAAGAGCCGAGCGTCGATTAGGCGCGTTTGGCGTACTTCTTGAAGCTCTTGACCAGCAGGGCAGCGAGAATGCAGTACATATTAACCTTTCTATCCTTTATTTTTGCTTTTTATCGCCGTTTTTCACTTCTTTTCCAAACAGCGCGCCAAAATTAACAAAAATTTACTAACGCGTCAAGGGGAAAAATTATATATATTTAAATAATTTACCCACTCCATTTTTTCTCGCATCCCTACATCCCTCGCCCTCTTCCCCCGAACGCCCAATTCGAATCCTTCTCGTTGGTTTTCTCCCTGAAAAATTGGTATTTTTGGGGCATGAAACAGATTATCGTATTCTGCCTCGTCCTGGCTGCCATAGCCTCCGCGCGGCCTTCCCTGCAACTCGACAGGGAACGCGTAGAAGCGGGCAAGACCTTTGGACTGCAGCTTGTATACCCGTTAAGCGATTTGCCCGAAAACAGGAGCGGTTTTTCCATCGACACGCAGAACGGTTTCACGTTCCTTGGCATGGACAGTACCGACCAGGTGATGCGCCCCAGCATGGAAGAAATGTTCAATTCCTTCTGGGGAGGCGGAAGCCGCGGCGCCTACAAGGCCCGCATTTACACCTTCAAGCTAAGGGCCCCCAAAAAGACAGGGCGCCTGAACATCGGCAAGGTCATGATCGAATTTGAAGGGCAAAAACAACCCATCTCGGGCGAAATCCCCGTCAACATCCAGCGAGCCTATAGCGACGATGCGCTCACAGTAAGCCTCACCCCAAGCAAGCGCACCATTTACGAAGGCGAACAGTTCTACGTGACACTAGGATTCTACGCCTACGAGCACTTCCAGGGCAACCTGCAGGCGACCGACATGAACACGGGCAACGACTTCATCGTCCACAGGAGCGATATAGCCGGCATCAAGTTCGAACCCGTTGAGAATAACCGCCGCGAATTACAGGCGAGTGCAAAGTTCGCATGGCTCAGCCCCACCAAGAGCGGCAACCTGCAAATTCCGCCGTTCAAGTTCAAGTACACCAAGCGCGGCGAACCGAAGATTGTCGAAGAAAACAAGCAGATGGGCGGCATGTCGTTCCATTCGCAGAGCATCCGGCAGGAATCCGTCGAAGCCGAAACCCAGACCCCCACAGTAAACATCACCGTGAAGCCGCTTCCCACCGAAGGCAAGCCTGCGGACTTCAGCGGGATGGTGGGTAACTACAGCTTCAGTGCCGACTTTGACCGCACCGACGTGAAGGTGGGCGAAGCGCTCACGCTCTCCGTGGACATCAAGGGCGACGGAACGCCCGGTACCATTACCGACCCGAAGTTCCCCGACTTCAGCGACTTCCGCTCCGTCCCGCCCGAAAACAGCATCAGCAAAAAGGTCGCGGGCAGCAAGGTCATTACCAGCAAGAGCATAAAAGTTTTCCTCTACCCCAAAAAGAAGGGCGACTTTACCGTACCCGAGATTACCTACAGCTGGTTCAACCCCGCAAAGAAGAAGTACGAGACAGCAAAGGCAGGCCCCTGGAACATCCATGTGGAGAAGGGTGAAAATGCCCCCGAGGCAGTATTCCAGAACCCCGTCGCCGCAAGCGGCCCCGCCGCCGTGCAAAAACAGGAAATCGAATCGCTAGGTTCGGACATCCGCTTTATCCACCAGGTCAAGGGCACAGGCAATACCGCACCGTACAAGAGCATCCTTTACTGGGTTCTGATGGCGGCCGCCCTTCCCTTCTATTTCGTCGTGACATGGATTATCCGCAAGCGCCGCAAGCACAATAGCGACACGGCCCTGGTACGCAAGGGCAAGGCGAACAAGATGCTCAAGGCCCGCTTCGCAAGCGCCCGTGACGCCCTGGCGAAGGGTGACGCGAAGGCTCTGTACGCCGCACTCGAAAACGGCCTCATCGGCTACCTGAGCGACCGCACCAACCTGGAATTCAAGGGCATGACCCGCCCACAGATGAAATCGAAACTCGAAGAACTCGGCGTGAAGGCAGAAACCATCGAGGCCATCGACAGCTGGCTCGAAAAGTGCGCCTTTGCGCGGTTTGCCCCGGTGAACCCGAACGAAAGCGAGCAGAAGCAGATGCTTGCCGACGTAGAAAAACTTTGCGAGGAGATCGACGTATGAATTTCATGAAGTACATTTTTCTGGCACTTTGCATCGCTGCGGCATCGGCCGTAGCCGCCCCCGACTGCGCGGGCATTGACGCCGGCACGAAGGCCTATAACGGGGGCGACTTCGAGCGCGCCATCGACGAATGGCGCACCTGTGCCGACAACGGCACACCTGATGCCGACCTGCTTTACAACCTGGGGAACGCCTACTTCAGGAGCGGCAAGATTGGTTTCGCCATCTTCTATTACCGTTCGGCCCTCAGGCTGCGCCCGGGTGACGATGACATCCAGCACAACCTCAAGTTTGCGCAGGCCATGACCCGCGACAAGGTGGACGAAGACGAAGAAGAGAACCCCATCCTCTCCGGCCTCTTCAAGTTACACCACGCGCTTTCCCTGAAGGCCCAGCTCATCACGCTGCTTGCTATTTTCTGGTTCATTGCGCTCATCGGCATTGCCGGCCGCATCGTCATCGGTGAACGCGCCAAGAACATCTGCACGGGCGCCATATTCGTGCTCACTGCAATTTTCTGCGTCATCGGTTCCAGTGCCGCCTACAAGATTTTCGTGCTCGAAAAAGACATCTGTGGAGTTGTCACCGCAACCGACGCCGACGTGACAAGCGCCCCGAGCGACAAGTCGCAGACGCTCAATACGCTTTCCGAAGGCACCACGTTCGAAGTCATTTCCGAACAAGGCAACTTCGCAGAAATCCGCCTCGGCGAAAAGATCAAGGGCTTCGTAAAGCTCTCCGAAGTGGGGATTATAAAATAAGACCTTCGGCTAACTACGTTAGCCTCGCGCACCCACAATTAATTAAACTTCAGCAGTAGTGCAATTTCGAACTGCAGTATCTGCCGCAGGTGCGGAGTCTCGTCATCAAGCTTTTCGTGAATCTGGCGGTATTCGATGTAGCTGCTCATCGAGGCCATCTTATTGAACTGGTAACTTGCGCTCGGACGGATAAACCATTCGTGTGTCCGCGAGGGCACCGTACGGTCCGTAAGCTTCAGCTCGGGCTTGTAGGCTGCATCGGGAGCGTTGACGCTGGAATCGAAATGCCACTGCTTAAACACCCCGTCCGTACCGGACTCCTTATTCCACATGCTGTAGTTCTGATCGGGATTATATTCCTTGCGAATCGTCTTGTTGTAGTCGTAGCCCGCAGTCAATTTCAGGTCCAGGTTATTTTCAAGCTTGAAATACCACTTCCAAATCTGGAAGCCCTTTTTGAGCTTGAGCGGATAGGAAATCGTAAAGTCGTCCCCGATGTTTATGGCAAAATCGTTGTAAAGCGACGTATGTATCCACGGAGTTTCCCAGAAGTAATCGGAGGTATCGGCGATATTGCCCGTAGAATCCGGCCAACATGGGAGCCCGATGACTTCTTCCTTCGGACGTCTGTCTGTTGTCTCTATCTTGAATCGAACGCTATTCTCTATCTTCAGGTTTTTCTGAGTCAAGAAGGTCACGCGGATGAGCGGATTGAAGTTTATCTGATGCGCCCAGGAATCTTCTGCGCTCTGGAACGGCTTCACCGTCGTCGTGTAGGTATAGTCAAACCGATGGACCGTGCTCACACTCTTGAAGCTATTCAACAGAGGAATCCTTTGCGCAAAGTTCGGGACCGTCACGCCTACACCGATCTTCGGCCACACCGTCGTCGTATCTATGTAAAGCGGGTATTCCCTGGACTGCGCGAAATCTTCTTTCCACTGCAAATCGCCGGTAATGCCGATATCCCAAATAGGCAGGGTAAAGCCGGAACCAATCTGGAAGCTACGGGAAACCGCATGGCGGAAGTTGCCCTGGTAGACAAGGGTATCGACATCCTTGCTGCGGTATTGGCCGAACCTTTCGAAATCACCGCGCGAAGTAAGTCCCATATCCCCGGATACAATATTCCACAGGCCACGATTGCGGTAGCCGTTACCAAGGCCTAATCCGTATAGGTAATACTGGAAGGGTGTCACGCCCTGCTGTTCGTACAGCTGCGCAAGTGTAAAGTTTTCACCGATGGTATTCGTGCTGGCCGTCCAGTTCATGCGAATTTCGCGCCACTTGATTTTTTCAAGAGCCTTCACAGCCATGGATTCCTTTCCGAACAATTTAACAAGGTCGACAATCTTGAGCGTGGGTGTGAATTCAAACCGGTTCGTCTGCGAAATCGTCCAGTAATTCTTTTCGAGCGTCTTCTGGTTCATGAAGTCAAAGTCATCGGGAATTGTCTTTTGCTGGTTGAAGTCAGAAGTAAATCCCATGTTGAACGGCAGGAACGGAATCAGGCGAGGGTTGAAATTGACCTTGAACTGCTGGTTTCTAGAACGTTCGTTGCGGAGAATGCCGTAGGACTTGCCATATTGGCGGCTACCGACGCTATCCACCTTGTAGAACGTGGTGCTATCATAAAGAATCGTGTAAGAATCCGGATTGGACATGTCGATAGCCATATCCTTGCCCGAAGCATCCTTCTTCGGGATCGTATCCGTCGGGATAATCACGAGGCTGTCGCGCGAAATATAGACCTTCCTGTCGGTATGGTCGTAATCGAAAACATACCCGCTAGCAAAAAGCCCGCCTTCATCGGTGGTAAAGAAGTTTTCTTTCACGAAGCCTTCGCGGTCGCCGCCACCATACATGTCGCGCTTGATATTTAACGAGTAGCTCGTAGAAAGGAACGACAGGATGTTCCAGCGCATGTTGAGCTTATGCGTGAGGTCCGCCGTATAGGTGACGACCTTGTCCACCTGCGGTTCCACGAAATCCGGATCTCGCACCTGGTTCACGTAGCGGACATAGTTCAAATCGAACAGTGTCACATCGAACGTCTGCGGCCAAGGTTCGAACTCCGTCTTGGAGAGCGCCTTCAGGATTGCGTTTTCGGAATTCGCAAGCGATCCGAACGGCTTCATCTTGAACAGGCTGAACGTTCCGAGCTTGTATTCAAAAACCGTATGGTAAGCATACGTAGAATCTGCCGCCGTAGTCGCGCGGCCTTCGCTCTGCTTGAAAGAGTAGCTCGCCGCGGGGCGTTCCAGAAGCATCTGCGACAGCACCTCGCCCACCTTGGATTCAGAAGCCTTGTAGCTCTTGCTGTAGCTGATACTGAAGTTCTTCTCGCGCGTGTAGGATTCATAGCCCTTAGACTTGGCTTCGTCACGCAGTTCCTGTTCCTTCTTGTCAGATGTCACCGAGAGTTCGTTCTGGAACATGTCCTTCGTAAGGTTGCCAAATCCGCTATGTTCGAGCGTCAGGTCATCGGAGGGCTTCATGTACGGCCGCTTCGTCGAGCTTCTGTAGCCCAAATTCATCGGGATGCGGAATCCCAGGCTATCCGGGAGGAACTTGTTCAAATTGACCGACACGTCGGCCGACACGTCCAACTGCGAAGCTGCCTGCGACGCCTTCGGCTTCGGGGACCCACCCGTCGTCGACAGGGTCGCAAAGTTTCCATCCTGATAGCGGACGGCGCCCGAAACGGAGAGGAAGTCCGCAAAGTTCACCTGTCCCGAGGTGCGCGCCGCATAGCCCCATTCCGTATCCATATCCGACAGCCTGAGGTCATCAATCCAGAACGTTCCCTTGAGATCCGCCGGCGAGGCATTCGAATCCGCGATAATCACGAAGCGCATCCAGTCGATGCTTGACACGGTGGGGTTACCGACCAGCTTAATGCGTTCATCGCGGTCACCGCCCAGTTCCTTCACGACCGGTTCCAAAAACGGCGGATGCCGGCCCTGCTTCAGGTCAGAGAAGTCCGAGACATTCATCGCAAACGCGTTGTCGAGCCAGTTCTGCTCATGGCAATCCTGGTCACGTTCCGACGACGAACATTCGTATTTCACCGGGCGGAAGCTCCATTCATAATAATCCGAAGAACCTTCAAGAGATCCCGAGCCAAACTGCATCGCGAAGCGCACCGGAACCTTCTCGGCCTCGGTTACATAGTGTATTTCCATCTTCAACGACTTGTAAGACGCAAGGTTTTTCTTGTCCGTTTCGAACAGGCGCGTCACGCCCACTTCCTGCCCCGGATTCATATTCTGGTAATCAAGGACAAGGGATGTTTCCTTGAGCGGCGCGTTTGTTTCGGAATCCCGCTCCGTCTTGGTATTCGGCGACTTGAAATAAGTATTCGCATTCTCGCGGCTGTTAATGGTCGAAACTTTTATGTAGCTGGTATCCGATGTCGATACATTTTCCGAAACCTTCATCTCGTTGCCATTTACGCTCACCACCTGCGAATTCTCGTTGGAAGACGTCTTATAGAAATCCGCAACCGTAGTTTCTTCCCAGGCATTGCCAACGACCGCAAGACCCACGACCTGGACCTTCGCCTCCGCGACACCCGGATTCAGCTTTCCAATCCAGAGACGAGTGTAGAGCGCCTGAGCGAGGATCGACTTGTAGCTGCTCCCCGTCGAAGACACGAGCGTATCATACTGGTTCAGCGGGATGCGCCACTTGCGCCAGCCATTCTTCAAGCGGTCAAAGTTCGCCTCGTTCGTATCAGAAAGATCTATGCGGTAGCGGACGAAGCTAATGTCGGTATCGAGAGAACCGTTCTTGTTGATGTCCTCGGTATCGTAGGTGCGTTCACCCGAGTTGTTTTCAGTACCGTTAATCGTTACCGGCGGGTCGCTGTCGTCATCCAGGTTCTCGTCGAAGTTGTCCAGCGAGATATCCGTCGTCGGTCCCGCATTGCGAGAATTGACTTCCGAGGAGATACATCCAGAGATTCGGCAATCCCACACCTGGCGTTTTTCGTCTGCACCGCTAGTCCCGTCCAGGCCCTTGTCATGAAGTGCCGTCGTAGAGCCCAAGTCATTTTCGCCATTATAGAACCCGTCAGGTTCGTAACCATTAATGGAAAGGTCTTCGCTGACCTGCCCGAGATCGAGGTAAAGCGAGCCTACGTTTCCGCGAGCCACAATCTCGATATACTTCATCTCGCTCATGTCCTGGTAGTAGGCGCTGTTCGGACGCATGATGCCGCCCCACGAATTTCCCACCAGGTTGTCGTTCGCACGGAGCGTCATCTTCAGCACGGTCAAGTGCTGGTTGTCGACATCGGAATTGCCCACATTGGGGTAGATGTACTTGTAAAGTTCCGTGTTATTGCTGTGCCAAATGAATTCGCCCTTATGGCGGTAATCCTGATTCTCGATGTAAGTCGAAGGATTAGCGGACACACCGCCCGGAGGCGACGCATGATACCAGGAGAGCCTCGACAGCGGATAGGTCAGCCCCGAGGAGGTCGCTTCGAAATCTTCGACAAGCGCTTCGGCGTCTTCGCTCGTATTCGCATTGTGGCGGCTTCCGGCAAATTCGGCTTCGAACCTCCAGCTGGACTTTGCTTCCGTGTTAATGCCCGGAATCTTATTCACGAGGTCCGTAAACACCTGGACCGTATCCTGGAGCCTCAGGTTCATGCCCCACAGGAAACTGGAGAAGGGTTCGTTGCCGAGAGTCGGCGTCTTGGCCGTCGTGCTCTGGCTCTTGTAGAGGGCCGTAATGCCAAAGAGGGAGCCGGTGCCGAACCCGTAACGTTCCAGCGGCAGTTCCGCACGCGCACCGAGCAAAAGCTTGTTGTCAATTTCGAACAGAGGCTCGCATTCGAACTTCACCTTGATTTCCTTGTTCGGGTCAAGGGCACGTTCGCTCAGGAGCTCAATCTGTCCCAATTCGTAGTTCACCTCGTAGTCGACGCCGCGCGTAAGGACCGTGGAACCGGAAGTCAGCTTTTCCGTTCCCGGCGAAATATCCATACAGGCGCTTCCGCTCACGGAATAACTGGAATTCGGGTCGCGGACACTGATGGTGGAACTGCGGCGCTTGCCGACGGATTCAAAATAGAACTGGCTCGTGTAACGGTTCAGGTTGTAAACCGGCAGCGTATACAGTTGCGATACTGCGTTCGAGGAATCCAGCAGGCGGAACGGTTCAAGGCAGTTCGCGCGAGCGCGCTCCGTCGCATTCGGTCCGCTATACTCCGACAGAGGCTTACACGGAAGCCACATTTCACCCGTATAGTTGCCGCTCGCGTCCTTCTTGAAAATCGTAGCGTCGCTCACGAGGGGACTTCCGGTCGAAGTGTCCGCCACCCCTAGAGTCTTGAGGAACGAACCGGCCACGCCCGACTTGTTCTTCATGCGCAATACGAAGCTGCTGGCGCTCGCATCCGAGATACCGATGCTATACACGTTACGCAGCATCAACTTGTCGATGTCGGTCAGTTCGGCAAGAGTCGCATCCCACTGGATAAGGACGACTCGCGCCCCGTCATTTACCGTTGTTCCAGTCCTTCCCGTCCCGTCGTTGCTCCAGCTCGCAGCGAGAAGCGTAGAACGGGTCACCCCGTTCACCTTCACGATACCCGTCTTGGGGTCGTAGGTGAAATCGCTCGACGGAATCTCGACCATGCGTTCCACAGTCTTCTCGACCGTCTTGCCGTTCGGAGCCTTGTAGACGACCGTGATATTGTCGATGACATCCTTCGACGCGTTCATCGCGCTACGCTTGTAGAGCTTGAGGTTCGTCGCCGGATAGTTGGAAGTCGTCCGCCCCGCGATACCCGCATTGATGTAGGCGCTACGCGCTTCATGATTCAAGAAGTAATAGCGGTAGGCAACAAACTGCTTGTCGAGCACCTGGAATTCGGTCGTCGTCTCGCTCGCATTGATGGTGTATTCTTCCTGGCTTCCTCCATCCTGCGAAGCAATCGTCGTGAGTTTCCAGTCGCCCAGCTTCCAGTCAGCCTTGATACCGAACAGGCCCTGATGGTTCTCCGAGTAACCCGTCAGTTCGGTACCCGAAAGCGAAAGCGAAGTCGTACCCGCTTCCACGCGCTGCAGAATGTAATCTTCGAATTCTCCCTTGAACGATTCCTCGTAGACGACGCGCACCTGGTTCTGCACCCCCAGGCCGCTTTCGACATTGTTGACCTCGACCGTGATGTAGGGACCGATCTTGCCCTTCACCATGAAGCTCGGTTCATATTCCAAGGTCGGCGAAGGCCAAAGGCTCGTCTTGGTGCTTCCCTCCGCGTCATCCAGTTCGCCGTAACCCTTGAAGCGAACGTTCATCGTTCCCTGGAGCATGAGCTTCGGCTTGTCGAAGCCGAAAGTTTTCATCCACGCAGGCATGTTCACCGGGATGGTGATATCGAACATAGAACCCGTTTCCGGAGCCTCGTACCCGCCGTCACGCTGGCCAACAAGACTGCTGAGCCAAAGGTTCTTACGGCCAATGTCGTACATGTCGGCCACGTAATCCGTGAGTTCAGGGTAATGCGCCGTCCAAAGAGTCGTCGTGTCGCGCGAGACACTGTTCACGCGTTTCTCGCTCACATCCAGTTCGCGGGTCGCCATGTTGATGTCATGGCTGAACACCTGCCCCCTGTTCGACTTCATGAGCATGGGCGAAGAACCCACGCCGCCAAAAGGCAAAAGACTGTTCAGGGGATATGTGGATGGAGGCAGGGGGAAATAGTCCAGTGTCGGCTGCCATTCCGTTTCGGCAGGATCCTGGGGCTGGGCTTCATCCGCATTTTCCGCTGCAGGAGCAACGTCTGCAGGAGCGCTCTCCTGAGACCACGAAATGCCGAACGCCGCAAGGCAAAGGGCAAGCAAACCCGTCGGGGCTTTATGTCCAAACTTCCTAAAAAGCAACAGTCTTAAAATACAGAATTCGGCGGCGCCAAATCCAGTAAAAAAGTTGATTTTGCGGTAAATTAGAAAATTATAACAAGGGAGAAGCTACATAAAAAGGAAATCCCCGCAAAATGCGGGGATTAAATCCTTGAATCGGGAGGTTGCTCCGAGACGTTAGATGAACGCCTCGATACCGCCCTTGCACTTCTCCCAGCTCGAATTCTTCTTGCACAGGAGTTCCATCATCTTGTCGTAGGTCGCCGTGTTCGAGAAGCCCTTCCACAAGCGACGTTCCACGGATTCACCGCTATCCTTGTCAATCGTGGTAATCGTGTCGTAGTAGGCCGGATTATCCTTGAACTCGTTAATCAGGATGCCCTTCAAGTCTTCCGTATAGATCCTGGAAGCGTACTTGAGGATGGATTCGTTGAAGTTGAGTTCGTTCTCGACGAGCCATTCGAAATCCTGGATAGGATCGCCATAGACGAGCCAGTGCTTGAGAGCGAGAGCCACGACGAGATCCCTCACGGCGCTGCGGAAGATGAACTTGTCTTCGAGGCGGCCATTCCAGGTAATCTTGGTCAGCGGGTTATCGTCGTTGGCTTCGATAGAGACACCCTTGCCCGGAGTTACGCGACGAATCTTGATCGGGAGACGGCTAAGAAGCTGCCATGCCTTCGTGAAGGCAATCGTCTTTCGCACGAAGTCCTTTTCCTTGTCCGGCGAAACGCGCACGAAGGCACCGAAGCAACGCTGGTAAAGCGTTTCCTTGTCGAAGATGCAGTCGCTGCTGCGGCATTCGCTGAGCTTGCCGTCCATCATGAACAGAGTCTTCGCAAGTTCCGGGCGCATGCGCACTTCGAGCTTGCGGGTACGGGCCTTGAGGCGCACGCCGTCCTTGTACACGTAGGTAAAGCCTTCTTCCTGGTAACGCTGCCAAATGAAGAACTGCAGGTCGTCGGCGGCACGCAGGTGATAGCTGAACACCGGGTTCTGGCGGTTGTTGGCCATGGTCACCTGGTTCAGGAAGTTGTCGGCACCGGGGTACGGCACCACGACCTTCACCAGGACCTGCGGGTTCACCGGCTTCTTGCTTCTCTTTGCATAGGTTTCATAGGTAAAGAGCGACTGGGCGCCGTTAATGATCTTCGGACGTTCGATCACGAGGACCTTCTTGCCGTCGCGTTCCTTCGCACGGAGGTCATCGCCCGTAAGGGTCATGCCGTTATGCAGGAACGGGAAATCGTCCACGTTCACGTTCTCGTCGTCGTTACGTTCCATGGTCTGGAAGGCGTCGATGAGGGCCGCGTTCGTATGCGTGAGGTTACCGAGATAAGTACGGATGTTGCTCGAGACAATCGCCATGTTGTGCTTCGTCTTGAGGCGCTTGCCAAGAGCAACGTGATAATCAAAAATCGTGCGGATGGGGCAGAATCCGAGGAAAAGTTCACCGTGGTCGCTCGTGAGGTGAAGCGGTTCGGACTCCATCACGATTTCGAGCTTGTCGTCGGCACTGCGAAGATCCTTGGTAAGGTCGTCATGCTCGGCCATGATTTCAAGCTTCGCTTTGACTTCGTTCTTCCAGATGGCAAGCTTGCGGCGCATGTCCTTGAGGGTGCGTTCGAGTTCGGAATCAGTGAGATCGCGGCTTGCCTTGGTACGGAGAACCGTAATCTGGAGCGTTTCCATGTAGGGGCGGCTAGCCGGCGTATCTTCGTCATCCTCTTCGTCGCCGTCAGAAATCTTCTTTACATCCCACGGGTCAGCCTCCTCGCGGAGCGAAAGGAAGAACGGGTTCGTGGGGTCGCTCGTACGGAACACTGCAATCTGCAGCTGCTTGAGGTCGGAATTCAAGTGGGCCACCACCTTTTCGAGGGGGGTATCCTCATCCAGGAAGATGAAGAACTCCATGAAGCCCTGTGAATACTGGAAGCCGTGGAAACAGCCGTTCTCGTCTAGGTTCAGATGCCGGAGTGCCTTGATTCGGTCGTTGGGATCGTTGGGGTTCAGACTCAAGAGGCTAGCGACGAATGCTAAGCGGCGTTCCTGCGATTTTGTTAGTTCCATTTTTTCCTCAATGATTCTTCTTGCGGCCCACCATATTTAGATATATAATAGACCACTTCGGATTTCGCACACTAAAAATAGTTTCAAAACTACAATTTGAGTAAAAAAATAATAAATCTTTTTGTAAAAAGACCAAGAATACCCCTAAAAATAATGCACAAATGAGCAAATTCCAATCAAAAATATCTTTTCCGGGCATTTTCCCCCGCGGATTTCGTCAAAAAAGCTATGATTTAGACGAGAACCAAAACGATCTAGGAGTGCCGTATGAATTTGCTTGATATCATCACCAAAGCCAAGGCCGAAAAAGCTAAAGTGCTGGACCTTTCGCAGAAGGAACTCCGGCTGCTTCCGCCTGAACTTTTCGAAATCGAAACCCTCGAAGAGCTCAACCTGGACCGCAACAAGCTGGTCGAAATCCCCGACGAAATTGCAAAGCTCAAGAACCTGAAGAGCCTTTCGGTGAGCGAAAACGACCTGATGGAGCTTCCCGAGACAATCGGCGAGCTCAAAAACCTGGAACACCTCTACCTGGGCTACAACAGCCTCTCGGAACTCCCGAGTTCCGTCGGCAACCTCGAGAATCTCCGCACGGTAAACATCGCGAAGAACCAGATGCTGGACCTGCCCCTCGAAATCGGCAAGTGGACCAAGGTCGTGAAGCTGTCCCTCCACGACAACATGCTTTCGGAAATTCCGGCCTCCATCGGCCGCATGAAGGGTCTCGTGAAGCTCTACCTCGACAACAACGACCTGACGGCCATTCCCGCATCCATCGGCAACCTCGAGAACCTCGAGATCCTCATGGTGTCGGGCAACAGCCTCGGCTCCGTGCCTTCCGAACTGGGCAACCTGAAAAAGCTCCGCGAACTCGTGCTGGACGCAAACCAGCTCGATTCCCTGCCGGACACTCTCGTCCAGTGCGATTCCCTGGAAACCGTATCCATTGTCGAGAACCCAATGGAAGACGGAGTCCCTCGCCAGCTCCTCGACAAGAAGGGTCTGAAGATAGACCAGTAGCCTATGCGCATGCGCCTGTGGCCACTTTTACCTATAGCCCTCCTTGTCGGCTGTAGCGATTTCCTTTCGCCTGTCGAGAGCACGCCCGAACCGACGGAATACGAGTTCAACTACTGGCTCCTGCAAAGGACCTACCTCTACGAGGACGAGCTTGCAGGTCTCCCCGAGAACGGCGATTCCGTGCAGGCTCTTTACGGAGCGCTTTCCGATCGCTACACACGTTACGTGGAGCCCTCCCGAAGCGAAGCCGTCACCGAATCGCGCAACACGAGCATCATCACGGGCGATATCGGACTCGAATACATGGAAGATTTCAGGTTCGAGCACCCGCTCTTTGTCTATCGCGTCTATCCCGAAAGCCCGGCAGCGAAGGCCGGAGTCCCCAGGTACGGGAATATCATATCCATCAACGGGACCGAACTTAAAGGCGAAGACGCCTACAGCACGTTCCGTGCCGTATTCTCGCAATCAGCGGATATCGTCCTCGAAATCGCATTCGACGACAGCGTCACAGTCTACAGCATGCACCGTGAGAGCATCTACGCGCCGACCATCTTCGTCGACACCATCCAGGGAACGGAAGTCATCTCCATCCGCGAATTCAAGCCGAACACCATCGACCGCGAAAAAGGAACCTACGGCGAACTCCGAAACCACCTGGATTCCACGAAGGGCGACACCTCGGTCCGCATTATCGACCTGCGAGGCAACCCCGGCGGGCATGTCGACCAGTGCATTCCCATGGCAGACCTCTTCGTCCGAGCCGGGACCCTATCGACAAGGTCATGGTCGACCTTCGACGCGAGCGGCAGCCGCATCCACATGCAGCGCTCTATCCATGCCAAGGGAGGCGACCCCGGAGAATCGGGCAAGTTCATTATCCTGGCCAACAACGGAAGTGCCTCCTGCGCAGAGATTTTCATTGCAGCCGTCCGCGAGCTTACGGATATTCCCGTCGCAGGAACCACCACCTACGGGAAGGGCATCGGGCAGTCGGCATGGACCACCGTCGCAGGCGGGCTCGCGACCATCACGACCCTTGAGTTCAAGACTCCCAATGGGAATTCCTACCACAAAAAAGGAATCGTCCCCGATTACCCCTGCAAGGAAGGTGCAACCATATCCTGCGCCGTCGACGCTATAGGCACCCATTTTCAAAAATCCTTAAAAAAGGGATATCACGGCCTCCATGCACAAGAACCCACCATACTCAGGCTTAATTCTCCCGACACAGCCTATTCCGGTGGCGCATGGACGGAAAACTTGCTATTTTAGGAAAAAAGGAGACCCGCATGAACGCATTCAAACACATTGCTTTTTTAGCATTTTCATCGCTAGCGCTATTTTCGATAAACGCCTGCACAACGACATCGGGGACATGGCTGGACGACCCGTTCAACAATGATTTCGACAACCTGGCCGAAGATCAAAAAGAACTCGTTTACAACGGATTCCTGCTTCAGTCTTTCTACGTAAACGCCTCGACCGAACTGAGGGACGCCGATGTTTACGATGGCAAGGGAGCATCACACGGCTTTTCTCCGGACGATTACGAATACCCCGACGTATCGTACATGTACAGCACCATAAACGACAACTACACCAACTACTACAGCCCCCGCATTGCCGACCGGATTATCAACCTGCTGACCTACTCGGAGACCGCAATCGGCATCGGTGCAAAGGTCAAGCCGTATACAAGCCCCTCCTGCGCCGAGACGGATGAAACCTGCAGCGATTCGGTCACCGTGTTCGAATTCTCCCAAGTCTACAAGGGCGGGCCGGCGGAAGCCGCAGGCATCAAGAAAGGCGACATTGTCGTTTCCGTCAATGGGACAGTCCCGAACACGGTAGACGCATTTGACAAGCTGACCACCGGCCAGGAAGGCGAAAAAATCACCCTGGAAATTTCCCGCGATGGAGACTCCCGTGAAATCGTAATCACGCTGGCGCCCTACATCTCGCCCACCGTCTTTGTTGATGACTACAAAGGCATTCCCGTCATCACCATTTCCGAATTTACAGACACGACAACGCTCGCTTCCGGCACCTATGGCGAATTCCTCGAGGCTCTTGAAGAAACCGACGGAGCGCCGTCCACTATCATCGACCTGCGCGGGAACCCCGGCGGAAGCGTCGATCACTGTCTGAATATTTCCGCCGAACTCGTCTCCAAGAACGACACCCTGGTCACCATCATCGAGCACGGGCTCGACGAAGACTACGAAGCCGTCGTGGATACGGTCACCTACACAGCGGATTCGGACGGTCTCGGCAAGGGACGTTACTATGTATTCCTCGCCGACACCGGTAGCGCCAGCTGTGCCGAAATCATGCTCGCGGGTGTTGCGCACAATACCAAATCCCCGATTGTAGGCATGGTCACCTACGGAAAGGGAATCGGTCAATCATACCTTGGAACCTACGCAGGGGGAATCGCAGGCATCACCAGCATGAGAATCATGGACAAATACGGCAAGAGCTATCACCGGTTCGGGTTTGCCCCCGATTACGAGGAAGCGGACCCGGACAAGGCTCTCGAGAAGGCCTATTCCCTGGCAGAGGATGCAACCGCCGTCGGAACCGTAAGCTACGGGACGACGGACTTGGGACACTTCACGCTGCAAAAATCCCAACGCGGGAACAAGAGCCCCAAACGCGGCGGAGCGTTCAAGATACTCCGCAAGCCCATTGCAAAACCGGCGCCGCTCAAGTAGCCTTCACGCCATAACGGAAAAGGACCCCGAATGGGGTCCTTTCCTATTTACTGATTTCCGTTTGCTTAGTTTGCAGCAGCGGGAGCGGCCTCGGCCTTCGGGGCTTCGGCAGGCTTGGCTGCAGCCTTGGGAGCAGCCTTAGCCTTCGGGGCTGCCTTGGCAGGCTTTTCTTCCTTGGCAGGTTCAGCGGCGGCCGGAGCGGCGGCGGCATGCGTATCGATGAGTTCCATTTCGAATACGAGCACGCTGTTGCCCGGAATCTGCGGGCCACGTCCGTGCGGGCCATAGGCAAGATCACTCGGGATCCATGCGGTCACCTTCTCGCCCACCTTCATGAGCTTGAGCATTTCCGTCCAGCCCGGGATGACGGCGTTGATCGGGAATTCGAGCGGTTCGCCACGGTCGACGGAGCTATCGAACTTGGTTCCGTCGAGAAGCGTACCGGTATAGTGGACCTTGACAACGTCGGAATCGCTAGGAACGGCGCCCGTACCTTCGGTAATGACCTTGTACTGGAGGCCGCTTTCCGTCGTCACGACACCTTCGGCAGTCTTGTTGGTGGAAAGGAACGCTTCGCCAGCGGCCTTGCGTTCTTCATTGGCGATGCTGTCCTTCTTGTTTCTTTCTTCCTGGTTCTTCTGCTGGAGTTCCATCAGGTTTGCAAACACGACAGAGTCCGTCATCAGGTACTTGGCGGAATCCTGCATGTAGCGTTCCTTAAATGCCTGGATAAACACATCCACATCCAGGTCGATAGAATCACGGGTCACCAGCTGGAAATGGGCCTGGTTGCCGAAATGGGCACCGAGAGCGTAGCTGTACTTCTCCTTGTCCGTATTGAGGGAGGTCTTGGCGGCCTGGCCCTGAGTACAAAACTGGTCGCATCCCGTCATCATAAGGGCAAGCGTTCCAGCAGCAACTATAAATTTAGTCTTCATAGAGTCCTCTTTTTTGTGTGTTTCTTATCACACTCTTAAAATAGCAAATCCAGCATGTTTTTTATCATGCAAAACTATTTTTTACATGGCCTTTTTCATATATTATGGGCAAAAACAATCAAGGTATACTGAACATGTGCGGAATAGTCGGCTACATCGGCCCAAATGATGCTTTACCCATCCTCGTTGGCGGTCTCAAGAAACTGGAATATCGCGGTTACGACAGTTCGGGCGTCGCCCTCATCGAAAACGCGAAAATAGAGATTGTCCGCGCATCGGGCAAGATCAGCGCCCTCGAAAACAAGCTCAAGACCACCCATATTGGCGGAAACATCGGCATCGCCCACACCCGTTGGGCCACCCACGGAGCACCGACCGAGGCAAATGCCCACCCCCACGTGAGTTACGACGGCAAGATTTCCATTGTCCACAACGGAATCATCGAGAACTACGCAACCCTCAAGGCGAAACTCATCTCCGAAGGCGTGCAGTTCAAGTCCGAAACCGATACCGAAGTCGTCGCCCACCTCATCGCGAGGTTCTACAACGGCGATCTCAAGACAGCCGTGCTCAAGACTCTCGCCAAGATCGAAGGCACGTTCGGCCTCGCCGTCATCTGCAGCGAAGAACCGGGTACCCTCATCGGAGCCCGCCGCGGAAGCCCCCTCATCCTGGGAATCGGGACCAACTCCGAATTTTTCCTTGCGAGCGACGTTTCGGCAATCATCAACCATACGCAGAAAGTCGTCTACCTCGACGACAACGACGTGGTGCAAATTAAGGACGGTGCCTACTCCATCGTGAACATGAACAGCCACGAAGTCCAGCGCGACGTTCAGGATGTGGAATTCGATGCGGACGCCATTGCGAAGGGCGGGTTCGCGCACTTCATGCTGAAAGAAATTTTCGAGCAGCCTGAAGTGCTCCGCAATACCATGCGCGGCCGCCTGCTCGCCGCCGAAGGGAACGCGAAACTCGCGGGCCTCGACACGAACATCAAGGAACTGAGGAACATCAACCGCATCATCATCACCGCCTGCGGCACAAGCTACTATGCGGGCATGGTCGGCGAATACATGATCGAGGACCTGGCGGGTGTTCCGGTGGAAGTCGAATACGCATCCGAATTCCGCTACCGTAACCCCATCATCAAGCCGGGCACGCTCGTGCTCGCCATCAGCCAGTCCGGCGAAACGGCCGACACGCTTGCCGCCCTCAAGGAGGCCCAGCAGAAGGGTGCGACCGCACTTGCGATATGCAACGGCGTGGGCTCCACAATCGCCCGCACGAGCGACGGCGGCGTGTACCTGCACGCAGGCCCCGAAATCGGCGTGGCGAGCACCAAGGCGTTCACCAGCCAGGTGACCGTACTTGCGATGATTGCACTCTTGCTCGGGCGCCAGCGCAGGCTCAGCTTCGAAACCGGAGCGGACATCGTGAAGGCGATGCAGGAACTCCCCGCACTCGTAGAACAGACACTGCAGCTTTCGGACCAGATTGCGGGCATTGCGCAGAAATACGCGAAGGCGAACAACTTCCTGTATCTGGGCCGCCACTTCAACTACCCCGTCGCCATGGAAGGCGCCCTGAAGCTCAAGGAAATCAGCTACATACATGCCGAAGGCTATCCCGCCGCCGAAATGAAACACGGTCCCATCGCCCTCATCGACGAGAATATGCCCGTGGTGGTCATCGCCCCGAAGGACGCCCTGTTCGACAAGGTCATCAGCAACGTGCGCGAAATCAAGGCCCGTGGTGGACGCGTCATCGCCGTCACCACCGAAGACTGCAAGCCGCTCGACGAATTTGCGGACCACCTCATCAAGGTCCCGAAGACCATCCCGATGCTCATGCCGATCGTGACATGCATTCCGCTGCAGCTCCTCGCCTACCACATCGCGGTTCTCCGCGGAAACGACGTGGACCAGCCGCGCAACCTCGCAAAGAGCGTGACGGTGGAGTAAAGCAAGCCCCGAGGCTATTTGATTTTCTAGATTTGAAATAATGACCGAAATCGAGGAACAGGAAGATTACGAAGTCCGAATCGGCTCCTTCAACGGGCCGATGGACCTACTCGTGTACCTTGTCCAGAAGAAGGAAATGTCGCTGGACCAGATCCCGATTGCAGAAATCGCGGACGACTTCCTCGCATGGGTCAACAAGATTGGAGTGACCGACCTCTCGAAGGCGGGCGACTTCCTGTATATGGCGAGCCGCCTGATGGCCCTCAAGGTTCAGGAACTGCTCCCGGCAGAAGAACGCGACCCGGAACTTGTCGAGGAATACAACGCCGACCGCGAAAAACTGATGCAGGAAATGCTCGAGTACCAGCGCTACAAGCAGGTCGCCGGCGGGCTCCAGGACATGGAAGGCAAGAACTTCGGTACCTACAGTCGTGGCCGCCTCGAAAAAACGCAGAACGAAGAAGATACTCTTGCCGACGCGAACATCTGGCAGCTTTTCCGCGCCTACCAGAAAAGCCTCAAGACAAAAATTTCGGATACGGTCCACCACATCGAACTCGACTACGTGACCATCCAGGACCGGCAACAGGCGATAAACAACTACCTCTCGGTAAACGGACGCGCGCTCTTCGAGGAACTGCTCGACAACGACAGCCACCCGATTGTAGCCGCAGTGACCTTCATGGCGCTTCTCGAGATGATAAAGACCGACGAGGTGGTGTTCCGCCAAAGCGAACTGTTCGGCCCCATCTGGATTTACCGCAAGAAGAACAACCCGGACTACGCCGAAGAAATGGCGCACGAAACCGTTTTCTATTCGAAAGACCCGGACGTAAAGCCCGGACTCGTCGAAGAAATCCGCAACATGGCGCTGGCCCGCTCGCAAGCAGGCAGCGTGGGCGATATCGCCGCCGTGATGAAGGAAGCCGTGCTCTGGACGACCCGCGGGCGCGAAGTGACCGAGGAGAACCTGCAGGCCATGCTCGAAGGGCGCGAAGACCTGAGCGAAGTGCAGGAGAACCCGTTCGCCGAGATGATGAAGGAAGACGAGGCCGCCGAGGCGGCGATGTCCGGCGCTCCTGCCGAAACCGCACCAGCGGATGGTTCGACGGGCTCACCAACCGATGTACCGGTTGAAAGCGAGTCGCCGACAACCGAAACGGTTGCGGAATCTTCAGTAGAAATGGAGATGCCCGAACAAGTCGGGCATGACAATGAGAAATGGTTCGCCACGCCTACGGCTCACGATGACGTGAAAGAAGAACCGCAGCCGTCAGACAACATGAGCGACGAGGAATTCGAGGCGTTCATGAAGAAAGCCCAGGCGTTCTACGACACCCAGGCCGAGGAAACTCACTCAAACGAAGACATCGCCGGAGAATCCGGCGATGATGATGACGACTTCCCGTCCATAGAAGTGCATTCCGGCGAAAAATAATGCGACAAGGGAGGGTTTCGCACGGGTACCTTCGGTGCAAAAATTTAATCCCAGTTGATGCTCGGGGGCGGGTCCTTCAGGTCCTTGTTCTGCTTGGCCGCCTCAAACTTCTTTTCCAGGAGCTCGGCGCGGTTCTTCTGCGCTTCTTTCGCTGCGGCGAATTTCGCTTCCAAGTCGGAACTGCGGGATTTCTGTTCCTTGAGGAAATCGTCGAAGGACTTGACCTCCTTCTTGAATTCCTTATGGCTCAACACCTCGCCCGTATCGGCGTCCACGACGATTTCGCCCTTGCACATGGGGCATTCGATGGTAAGCGTCCTTACGGCCATAGAGCCCCCTAGTCCCTGCGCCCGCCGATAAGGCCTGCGCGGTACGCCCAGTAGAGCAACTGGAGAATCGAGCTGATGGCAGCCGCCACGTAGGTAAGGCCCGCAGCAAACAGTACGCCCGAAACCGTATTGTATTCGCGTCCCTGTGCCACGACGTCCATGCGGGCAAGCGCCTTCTTCGCACGGCTAGAAGCGTCGAATTCTACAGGTACCGTCACGAGGGTGAACAGCGTGGTTGCCGCAAACAGCAACACACCGACAAGAGCGACAGGATGACCAATCGCCTTCCCGAAACTCATGAGCATGATACCGATAATCACGAGCCACGGTCCGAGCGAGCTTCCCAAGTTTGCCACAGGGACAATAAACGAACGCAACCACATCGGGAAATACCCCTGCGCATGCTGGATGGCATGCCCCACCTCATGTGCGGCAACCCCCGCGGCGCTAGCACTGCGCCCGTGATAAACTTCGCGGGAAAGGTTGAGCGTCTTGTTGAGAGGGTTGTAGTGGTCCGAAAGGAACCCCTGGTGTTCAAGCACCTTCACGTCGGTGATGCCTGCGTCCATGAGAATAGCCTTCGCCACGTCGGCACCGGTAAGCCCGCTCGAAATTTTCACTTTCTGCCCCGCATTGAAGCGGACCTTGACCAGCAGCGAGACACCGCCCGAAAGGGCGAGCGTCACCACGAGAATCATCATGTATAAAGGATCGAAATACATCTGAATTCCTTTTGATAAAGTTTTACACCCTAAATGTATAAAAACAAAGCCGGAAAAGGTAGTTTCCTATCCGGCTTATTCGCATTCCATCGAAAAAAGCTAGCTACATGTCACCGACGTCTATCTTCACCTTGTCGCGGATACGGGTCAGCAACAGCCCTATGACCATGTAGACGACAGCCTGAATGGCAAGCTGGTAGAGCTTGGGCGCCACATCGTAAATATCGGCCCCCATCTGCTCGATGGAGAGCCACGCCGGTATGGCAAAAGTGCTCGGCAGTATGTACGATATCGAGACCATCCACTGGGGCATCAGGTAACTGGGCCAACTGAAATTCGCAAGGAAGAGAATCGGGATGGAAAGGTACAGGAACAGCTGCATGCTGGATTCGCGACGCACAAATATCTGCGAGACCACCATGCCGAAGTTGATGACGGACGCCAAGAACACGATGGAGAAAACCACCATCGGCAACAGTTCCCCACGCCTCGGGAAATCGAACAGGTTGTAGACAATACAGTGGTAGAAGAGAATAAAGGAACAATAATGGACAAAGTAGGCAATGGAACGGCCAAAGTAGCGGTAGGGCACCGACTCGTTCTCGACGGGGCTGTCGCGGAACTTTTTACGGAAACGCCTGTGCGCACGCGAACCGCCGAGCACGCAGATGCCGATAATGAGCGACTGCTGCAAGATAACCACAAGAACACTCGGCACCACGTAGTTCGCATAGCCGCCGGTGCTGTTGAACAACGTCTGAATGCTTATCGGGAAGGGATCGCGCATGGCAATCGCCTTGGTGGAGGGAACCTTCTTCGAAAGCGCGATCTGCTTTACCTTGTTTGTCGCGCCCACTGTCAATGCGCAAGTGGAGAACGCCGTCCCAATGGCGCCATGGAACATGGCATAGGCCCCATGCGTAAAGATGTTTACCGTCACCTGGTGCTTGCCGCGAATATCCTTCTCCATGTTTTCGGGAATGACCATGAACCCGTAAATCTCGTCGCGGGCCATCGCCTCCTCGGCGAGCCGCATTTCGGGATAGATGGATTTGACTTCGATTTGCTGGGCTGCGGACGCCATGCGAATCAGGTCGCGGGACATGGACGTGTTGTCGAGATCGACGACGGCTACGGGAACCTTCGATACCGTCTGGTAAACGTAGGGCACCGGATAGTAGAAAGCATAAATGAGGCCGGCCACCACGAGCAGGAGCACCGCGGCGGGGTCCGTATAAATCAACTTCCATTCGGCGAAGGCAACTTTCCAGAGGCGCTTGATCATGCTTGAGCCTCCGCATTCTTGACTTCTTTCATCTTGGCTTCACGACGCAGGTGCTGTTTCCAGCGCATCGACATGAGGAGCGCACCGAGCACATTCCAGAACACCGCCATCCCGATAAGGATTTTCATGCTCTCCCACGCAGGGGCCATATCCACATCGCCAAGGAGCATCGTCGATTGAATCATGAGCACATGCGTCAGCGGAAGTATGAACGCGAAGCAGCGCACGGCAAAGGGCATCGCCATCACCGGGAAAGTCTGGCCCGCAAAGGCGAACGCGGGGCTTCCGATAATGCCTGCGGCACCTGTCGCCATTCTCATGATGCCGAACACGCCCACAAAAACAATTCCCGCGCCGGAACACGCGAATATCATGAACAGCTGGGCCGCAGCCGACATCACGAATTCATCGAAGGTGAGCGGAGCCAGCAACCTGTGGCAGTAAGCATAGCAGCCGACGGTTTCGAGCCAGAGCACGATGTTCATCGGGAACACGCTAGCCACCCACAAGGTAAGGCGCGAGCCGCCCGCATAGCGGATCATCTCGGTCACGCGGTGGTCTCGAAGCGGGAACGAGGTCACGTACACCCCGACAATCATCGCAGCGAGATGGAAAATTGCAGTCACGAGGCCGAACGCGAGGAATCCCTGGTAATTGCTCTTGAGGTTCCCTACCGAATGGATTTGCACCTTCACGGGGTCTTCCATCTGGGCGGTAAAGAGTTCGCTGCCTGCAGACGCAAGCACGGAGCGGATTTCCTTGGTCGCGAACATGTTGGTGAGGTAATTCTGGCCGCTAGAATATACGGGAATGACAGGCGCTTCGAGGCGGAGCGCCCGGCGTTCCAGGTCGTTGGGGAACACGAGGAATCCCTGCAGGTCACCACGGACAACCGCATGCTCGCATTCGCTCATGTCCGTGCAAATCATCTTGATGTCGAGCACCGGACTCGAACGCAACTTCATTTCGAGCTTATCGGCAAGCTGGCTATCGTCCTGCTTCACGATCCCGATAGGCACGTGTTGCACAATCTGCGACGAGAACATCCCTATCGTAAAGAGGGATACGCCAATGGGCAACACTACAAGAGTCATCCACAACACGATATTGTGGCTGAAATAAATCTTGCGGATGGTGTTCAACAGGCCATTCAGAATCATGGCGCGACCGGATTACTTGATGGAATCGGCAGAAAGGAGAACGCTCATACCGGGGCGAAGGTTCTCGACCTTTGCCGTCGGGCGGAGGCGCACCTCGAACGTCTTGAGATCGAACCCGCCGCTTTCCTTGGAACTGCGCCAGGTGGCATAGTCGCCCACGGAAGCGATGTAGCTCACTTCCATTTCGACATCCTTGTCAAGGGCCGGAATACGGAGCACGAACTTCTTGCCCTTCGAGACATTCTTGAGCATGTCTTCGCGCAGGTGGAATACCGCCCAGGCGTCGTCCAGGTCGGTGACGGCGATGACGGGCATGCCGGAACCGACAACTTCGCCTTCCTCGGCAAGCTTGAGCGAGACTTCGCCGCTGATGGGGCTACGAATCTTGGTTTCTTCGAGGTAAGCGTCGACTTCGGCGGTGGCACCGCGGGCCTGCATCACGAGCGCATTCGCAGCGGCCTTGTCTTCGCTGCGGGCACCGGCCAGCGCCTGGTTATACTGGGCTTTCGCGGCATCGGCAGCGGACTGGCTCGCCTTCATCTGGGTTTCGGCCTCGTCGCGCTTCTGGAGCGGGAGCACGCCCTCGTTAAAGAGTTTCTGCACGCGGTCGTAGGTGTTCTTCGCAAGCGTCGCCGCATCCTGGGCGCGGTCGGCCATCGCCTTGAGCGCTGTAATGTCTTCGCTTCGGGCTCCGTTGCGGGCCTTGCTCGCCTGGGCGCGTGCGGCACCGAGGGCACCCTGGGCCTGCATCTTCTTCGCCTCGATTTCCGGGCTGGAGATAACGGCTACGATGGAATCCTTCACGACCAGGTCGCCCTCGTGCACGAACAGCCGTTCGATGCGGCCGGGAACCTTCCCGGCCACGAGCACGCGCCGCGCTTCCATCTGCCCCTGCAAGAACTGTTCACGCGGGGCAGTCGCAAACTTCTGCAACTGCATGACGCCCAAAACCACGAGCACAATCAGGCCCGCGACAACGATAACCTTTCCGAGAGTCTTAAGCACGTTCATTATTTAGCCTCCGAATTTTCAGCCGAAGATTCCTTTTGTTCATTCTCTGCAGGCGCCGTTTCAGCCTGCTTTGCGCCTTCCTGGGCCGGAGCCTCCGGTGCAGCCTGCATATCGGCAGGAGCAGCCGGTGCAACCGCATCTGCCGTGGCAGCCGTCGTATCTGAGGCAGGTTCCGCAGCGGGCTCCGCAACAGGTTCAGCCTTTTCCACAGGGCGGGTCGCATTGAGCATCGTTCCCGCATCGGCCACCTCGCCCGACGCTTCCAGAAGCCCGAGCCAGGCGACAACCGCATCAAAATGCGCCTTCAAATCGCCCACCTGCAAGCGGGCAAGTGCAAGTTCCGCATCCACCACGTCAAGGCCGGTCGCAAGGCCCGCCTCGTAAGCGCGGGTCTGGCTGCGGAGGGCTTCGTCGGCAAGTTCGCGGGTCTTCGCAAGACTTGTCAGACGGCCCCTTGCATGTTCCAGTTCGCGCCAGCGCTTTTCGACAAGCAAATTGATATTGTCGAGCGTCTGCTCTTCCTTGCTCGAAAGCGAACGTTCCATGGACTTCGCGGAGCTCACCTTGGCACGGGATTCCTTGCCCCCCAGAATCGGGAGGTCCCACTGCGCTTTCGCGCCCACCGCCCATTCGGGCTCCAGAATCGTCAAATCCTTCGTGTAAAGTTCGCGGTAGCCAAACAGGGCGACCGTCGGGAACCAGTCGGCGCGCGCCGCGCGAACGGCATCCTGACTGCGTTTACGTTCCGTGCGCAACTGGCGAAGGCCCGGATGCTTTTCACGGGCAAGCTGCTTGAATTCTTCCATGCTACGAACCACCTCGGGAGCTTCCACCGGGGTTGTCGCCGTGATGCTCGTATCCGTCTTCAAGAGGCTCGCAAGCGCCATGCGGGCAAGCGACTGGTCACGCAAGGCATCTTCGTAGGCATTCTGCGCTTCGGCAAGGGCCACCTCGGCACGGAGGCGTTCGGCCTTGCTAATCTGGCCGCCCTCTTCCAGCTTCTTGGAACGTTCCAGGTGACCTTCGAGGTTCTTCATCGTCGTCTCGCGCATCACCGTGAGTTCTTCGGCAAGGCGGAGCGTGAAATACTTCGTCGCGACATCCATCAAGATGGTGTTCTGTGCCATGTCGAATTCGGCCTTGCGGGCGTTCACATTCTCCTTGGCGGCATCGTAGGCGGAATAAATCTTGAGGCCGGTAAAGATGGGCCACACGACCGTCACACGCGCATTGAAGAACAGGTCATCCTGCACCTTCATGCTAAAGTCGGTATCGCCAATCTTTTTCGAGGCCGATTCCCCATACGAATCGGCGGCCTGCTGGGCAAGGGCACCCACTTCGGGGCTCCCCATCACGCCGCTACGGATATCGCCCGCCTTCTGGTCGACCATGCTTTTCGCGGTCGCCTCGTCCAGTCCGTAAGCGTCCATCGTCTGCTTCACGGCATCGCCGTATGCCTTCTCGTAAGCCTTCTCGTACACGGAGAGATATGCCTTGGAATAGGCAGCGGCACTCGCCACCTCGCCAAGGGGTTCCTGCAGGCGGCTCAAATCAATCTTTATCGGCTCGTTAATCTTCGTGACCCCGGCAGAAAGGGACACCTTAGGTAAGAATCGGGAAAAAGCCTCGCTCTTGCCGCTCTCGGCCATTTCGACCTTGGCGCGTTCCGCCTTGATTTGCGAGTTGTTGGACTTCGCCATTTCGAGGGCGTCCTGCAGAGTAAGCGGGGTCGCCATGGCAGCCATGCTGAATAAACCAATATAGACCAAGCTCTTTTTCATAGCATGTAAAAAAATACAAATTTTCCAGCCAAAAATAACTCCGCTCATCCCGATAATCGCGCAGAAAATCAGAAAAAGAAGGAGGCCCATTTTTCGGGGCTTCCTCATAAAAACTTATGATTTCATATCAAAGGTTATTTCACGCCAGGGGTCGGCTCGGCGGCCTTCCAGGCCTTCGCTTCATAACCCATAGTGGTCACGTCAACGCGCTGCAGGCTGTAACCCAGGCCATCCGCTTCAGCAAGGCCATCCCAGCCATCGGAATAGAGGGTCGCGTCGTGCCAAGTATAAAAATACTTGACTATCGAAGGATCCAGGGCGTCCGTTTCCTTAGAATAGGGTTCCTTCACCGCAATCGTTTCACCGCGGTTAGAGAGCTTGCCGCTGTAGGTAACGATCTGAACCTCTTCCGGTATCTTGTAAATACTGCGGACAACATCCGCATTCCATGCAGAAATGCCAAACGACTCCAAATCAACGTCTTCGAGCACTTCCGGAATCAGGAGCATCAAGCCCTTCGCAGGGATTGTCGCATTCGAAGCGAATTCGAGGTTGATGCCTTCGACTTTCCAGCCCTTCTTTACGGAAGAACTGTAAAGGGAGACGGCGGCGTCCGAAGCATTTACGATTTCCATAAATTCAAACGGGACCTTGGTCTTGACCGTTGCCGGATGGTAATGGATTTCGTTGATGTAGAGAGAACCCACCTGGAGAGCAGAGTTCTTTTCGCCGGGGGTTGCTGCGGCAAGCGGCCCTTGTGCCGTAGAACCGTCGGAAAGGTCGACAATGCCGCTTGTCGAATTCGTCGCCGGGACCCAGATACTCGATTCGTCGCCTTCCTGCGGTCCGCGCAAGTAGAACTCGCCACCATCGGGAGCGACAATCAGTTCGGCGTCAAATGCCGTATTGGCATCAAGAACGAGATAACCCTTCGCAGGGACCGTGCCCTCCTTGATAGTAAGCTTGTCCCCGCGGCGCTTGACATCGAGCCTCCATCCCGTAATATCCACGGGCTCGTCCCCCGCATTATAGATTTCGACCCAGGAATCCTCGCCAATCTTGAAAGGCTTGATTTCGTTAATGCGCACTTTCGTCGGAACAACCCATTCGTCATTACCCACACCCGGGGTGCCTTTATCGACCTTGCTCGCCGCCCAAGAATTGGGCTGAGCCGCATTTCCGCCCACATAAACAAGCGAGCGTCCCTTGCCATCGGCAAGGCTCGGCCAAGGAGGTTCGTTGCTGAACGCGCAGCTAACGTCGCCTTCGCCGTCCACCTTCACGTTCACCACGTCACCCTCGTTCACGAGTTTCGCGGACGTTCCTCCAACCCACGGGCCAAAGAGCCTTCCCGCAAAGGTCGGGTACATCTTCCTGAATTCGGCAGTGTCGTTCGCGACCACCACGTACTCGCCCTTCTTGAGAGGCTCTCCGGGGAACGTGTAGTCCACGGCACCGCTCAGGTGGAGAAGGAAGTTCTGCATGTTATCCATGTCCATGCCGCTCGCGATGTAGATTTCCACCCATTCAAGGGGCGATGTATCAGGAGCATTGTACATAATTTCGGAGCAGGCCATCTGCACCTTCGCGCCGCTCGCTACCGAAGAGCTGGACTTTACCGTAGCTGCGGAACTGCTGTTCGCGCCAACGTCCCCACTGCTGGTGGGATTTTCCGTGCTGGTCGGTTCTGCAGCCGAACTTTCGGGCTGCGGGGCCGTAGGATCATCGGAGCAAGCCGAAAACGCACCGAGCACCGCGATGCAGGATCCTGTCAAAAGCCACTTTTTCATGTTCATAAGGGCCATCCTTTTTTAAAGTCCATGCCTTTAATAAAATACTTAAAAATTGCCAGCCAGTTTTGTCCAATACGGGGACTTGAACCGGCGAGGGTTCTCGTAAACGCGTTTCCATTCGGCTGCCGCATTACCGAATTTAGAAAATGCGGCGTGCTTGAGGTTCAAAAATCTTATCAGGTCGAACATCCAGTAAGGAACCTGTGAGCAAGGACACTTCAATTCGAGCACTGCATCGGCACCGGGCTGGAAAAACCTCGGGAGACCCGTCGAATGCATGTAGTGCGGGTCCACCGTATAGTCAAATCCATTCTCTTCGCGGAAGCGCATGCCCGTGTCGATAGTGACGCGGGAATATTCTTCACGGAGCCCGAACCAGGCGCGGCGCTTGTACTGCGTCAAAAGGCGCGGGTGCGCCCCGTAAAGTTCCGTCTTGTACAGGAAATCCTTGAGATACATGCGGTCCTTCTCGCCCTTGCAGGGCCATTCATCGGGTTTCATGTGCCAGACTTCGCCGGGGTTGATTCCCTTGATAGTCGCGCGACTCTTGTAGCAGATGCTCTTGATCTTGCGCTTGACTTCGAAATGGAACGTGCCGTCTTGTGCGGGGTGTTCACCATAAGTGCGGATACGCATGTTGAAGCGATCCAGGAGCTGCTTCTTTTTCCAGCCGAGGAACGTCCACTTCGGGGTGTCCAGGTAGAGGTTAGTAATCCAGTAGAAGCCACCCGGTGTAATTTTCGAGTAGTAGTCCTCCTCGCAGTACGGCGCAAGGAAGGCTCCAATCCGGTCCGCCCATTCGACGGGGATGTGGTACTTGAGCTCGAAACGCTCGAGGAGGCTAAAACCGCGGGCTTCTGCCATATTACTTCAGAGCCTCGCGCAGGTGGTTCACAACGCCCTCACGGGCAAGGATACCCGCATAGTTGAGCAGTTCAAGATAGCGGGCAAAGATATCGTATTCGAGCTTGACCGCCTTCATATCGCTTTCGAGCGCGCTTTCCTTTGCACGCAGGAGCAACAGCGGGTCGGAACCGGCATTGCGGGCAAACTGTTCCATGAAGCCGCTCGCGCCCACCTGCTCCACGAATTCCTTCTGCACCTTCCACTGGCCAATCAGCGCGAGCACTTCTTCGGTAAGGCGTGCCACCTTCTGGTTGATATCGCGCACGTCGGCGAGGTAGTCGCTCTCGGCATCGAGCTTTGCCACCTGTAGCTTGAGGTCGGAATCCTTACCGCTGTCAAAGAACGGCAGGCGGAAGGCCAGGTTCACGAAGAACTTGTCGGCAGTCTTCCTGTTGTCCTTGTCGGGGACGAGGACGCTGGCAAAGCCGTCGCAGTTCAAGGCGCTCACGCAACCCGTTTTCTTTTCGAATTCCGCCCTGTAGTCTGCGTAGGCACCCGTGCCATAAACATCATCGGCATACAGGTCCTTGTACTTTTCCATCAGGGATTCAATCTGCAGCGAATACCCGATACCGATATGCGAAATATAGTCGCGGCCCTTGCTCACGTCCTGCTTGGCCTGCGCCACTTCGCTGTCGCGCTTGCCGCGCGCCATGGCCACCAGCGGGAAGTTCTCGTTCACTTCCACGCCGTTAGAAAGGTTCTGGGCCAGCTCATCCATGGTCGGGAGGAACGAGGAATCGAGATCGACGCCTTCGAAGTCGGGCACCCAGATTTTCATCTTGAGTTCGGCATCGCGGAGCGCCGTGCTGTCCGAAAGCAGGTCAGCCTTGATGGTGGCGCTCTTTTCGAGCGTAGACATCAGGTCTTCGGCATTAAACGAGGCAGAACCCGACTTGAGGTGCAGCACCTCGATGCGGTCGGCGTTCACCTGCAGCAGCTGCTGATTGATGGCATTTATCTTCTTGCGCATCACGTAACGCACGCCGCGTTCGTAACGGTCGTAGAGCAACAGCGAACGTTCGACGCCGAACCTCGCCTTCTCGTAATTCCTTACGGCATCGGCCCTTTCCTTGTCGGCACTGCTTTCGCCAAAGGTCTTCGGGCTCATGCGCAGTTCAAAATCGTGCTTTGCAAAGCTGAACCCGTCAAGCTGGTAACGGAGTTCCAGCTTGTCCCAGAGTTTCGTATTCCGTTCGCCCGAGGTGGCCTCGGAACGCTTCTGCGCCGCTTCGTAGCGGGGGTCGTTCTTGGCCGATTCTACAAGCTTTTCCCATGTGAGCGGTTCCGCGAATACGGCAGCCGCAAGCATGGCGGGGAGGACTGCAATGCGTTTCATTACTTGTTCTCGTTCTTCTTGAGTTTCTTTCCGCTAGTTTCAGAAATGGTCACCATCTCGCCCAGCAGGAACGGATTGTTTTCGGGAATCTTGATGGTCACTTCACGGCCGTAGACCGGCATCTCGGGCATCTTCCACATGCGTTCCGGGAAAGCAACGATACGGCTCGAAAGACCGACGACCTCGCCCACCACGGCCTTGCCCGTACCGGCAAGCGTAGTGACCTTCACGGCCTCGCCCAGGTCCATGTTCTGGTAAATCTGTTCGTTGATGTAGCCGCGCACGAGCGTCGGGGACTTGTGAGCAAGCGTCACGATAGGAGCAAAGCTGGATACCTTCTCGCCGTCACGCACGTTCACGTCACCCACGACCCAGTCTTCCTTCGCAATCTGGATAAGTTCTTCTTGCTGCTTCTGCATTTCCTCAAGTTCCTTCTTGAGGTTCTCGGCTTCGTTCTTGCCGCTCGCCTTCTGGAGCTTGCTGCTACCGCGGAGGAGGGCAATCTGCTCGTTCGCGCTCTTGGTGGCAAGGGCGAGCTCGTTCTTGAGGCTCTTGATGCGCATCGCCATCGCGTCGTTGCCGTCGCTCTGGGACTTAGAGTTCGAGAGGCTCTTGAGCTTTGCAGAAATCGCCTTGTTGCTCTGGTATTCCGATTCGAGGTTGCGGATTTCGGCGGTGAGCGTCAGGCGGCGGGTTTCGAGGTTCGCCTTCACGTCGGCCACCTTCTGGTCGATTTCGGCGGAACTCAGGTTGCTGCGGCCTTCGAGAGCGTCAATCTCGCGGGTAAGTTCGGCAATGCGGAGGGTCAGGTCGGGGCGGTTGATCTGGACAATCGTATCGCCCGCATGGATTTCCTGACCGGGAACCACGTGCACCTTCACAATCTCGGTAGCGGAAGGCACGCTGATGATGGTTTCGCTAGCCTCGGCGATACCCCTGAACATGGCGACCTTGCCCTGGTAGACGACACCGAGCACCACGGCGATGATGACGCACAGGATCCAGGCGATGGAGAGCTTGTGACTGTAAACGTAGGCCACGCCCGCATTGTTCTTGTGGGTGTTCCAGAAGTTGTCGAGGAGATCTTCAAGCTTGTTCATTCCCGACCTCCCCTACATTTCCGTGGTAGCATCTTGCATCATGAACTGCACGTCCGAGATGCCATCGAGCTTTGACAGTTCGTTCAGGATTTCAGCGGCGGGTTTTGTGGCCCGCAAGCGCACCTGGTAGGCGACATCGAGGCGGGAACCGCCATCGACTTCGCGCATGGTAATCAAAATAAACGTCTTGAGGCTCGTCTTCATGATATGTTCGACCTGTTCGCGGACCGGGCCTTCGTTGGGGAGGGCGAAACGAAGCATGCCATCAAAGAAGTGCTTGGTGCCGAGACCCGTGCGCGAAAGGAGGAAAGCCACACAGCAGAAGGCGACCGTACCGCCGGCAGCGGCACCCCACGCATACACGCCACATCCGATACCCGCGCCCAGCGAGGCGAATATGAACATGATATCGCGCGGGTCCTTGAAACTCGTGCGGAAGCGGACCACCGAGAGTGCGCCCATCATGCCGAGACCGCGTCCGACGTTATCGCCGATGGCCTGCATGATCATCGCAGCCGCGACCGAGCTCAGGACGATGCCCTGGACGAAGTTGCGGGAATAGGAAAGGCCGAGGAACGTCTTTTCGTACGTCCAGCCAATCATGGAAGAGAGGATAAAAGCCAAGGTTAGCGTATAGATCAACGTGATAATCGTCGCGTTGGTCGTACTGGATTGGACCGCAAGAAGGTCAAGCATGTTGGACTCCGTATAGGTTTGCTATTTGTCCCCATAATCTACTTAAAAAATGCCGTTTTTAGAGCAATTTCATGTAAAAATGGGTCAACAAAGAGCCATTATAATAACGTTTCATCCGAAAAATAGATAAAAACTCCCGAAATTCCTTGTAAAGAAGCGTTAATAAAGCATTCTCCGTTGTAAAAGAGAACATCAAAAAAGGGCATTTTTCCGGAACTGTTCGTTCCACAAAAAAAGATGGCCGCAAGGCCATCTTTTTTTCAAATCCAAGATTTGAGGAAGAATTACTTCTTCAGGAATTCATTAATTCCAGCCGCGGCTCTGCGACCCTCACCCATGGCGAGAATCACGGTTGCGGCACCCAGCACGATGTCACCACCGGCGTAGACCTTTTCCATGAAAGTCTTGTTGGCGGTTGCATCTTCGAGAAGGATGTGACCCTTCTTGTCGACGGAGAGTTCCGGCGTGGTGTTGCTGATAAGCGGATTGGAACCGTTACCGATAGCAACGAGCACGGTGTCGCATTCGATTTCGAAGCTTGCACCTTCGACCTTGACCGGACGCGGACGGCCCTTTTCGTCGGGTTCGCCAAGTTCGTACTTGTCGACGAGCATGCCGCGCACGTGACCGGCTTCGTCGCCAAGGATCTTGGCCGGGTTCTGCAAGACACAGAATTCGACACCCTCTTCCTGGGCATGGAGAACTTCTTCCTTACGGGCCGGAAGTTCGTTCATGCTGCGGCGGTAAACGATGCGGACCTTTTCAGCACCCAAGCGGAGAGCCATACGGGCAGCGTCCATAGCGACGTTACCACCACCGAGAACGACCACGTTCTTACCGGGCCACATCGGGGTATCGGCGTGTTCCTTGTCGTAGGCGCGCATGAGGTTAGCGCGGGTCAGGTATTCGTTAGCGGCGAACACACCGACGAGGTTTTCACCTTCGATGTTCATGAAGAGCGGGAGGCCAGCACCGGTACCAACGAAAACGGCATCGAAGCCATCCTTTTCAATCAGGTCCTTGAGCTTGCGGGTACGACCGATGACAAAATTTGTCTCAAACTTCACGCCCATGGCTGCGAGAGATTCGATTTCGTTGTCAACAATCTTCTTGGGCAAACGGAATTCAGGAATGCCGTAGCGGACCACGCCACCGAGCTTGTGGAAAGCTTCGAAGATGGTCACGTCGTGGCCTTCGCGGCGCACGTCGGCAGCGACAACCAGACCGGCAGGACCGGAACCGATAACGGCAACCTTCTTGCCGGTAGCGGGCTTGACGGCCGGCACGGAAGCACCACCGTTGTTGCGTTCGTAGTCAGCAGCAAAGCGTTCCAGGCGGCCGATAGCCACAGCCTGGTTCACGTCCTTGTGCATCTTGCCCATGGTGCAGTTCATCTGGCACTGGCGTTCCTGCGGGCAAACACGGCCGCAGATTGCCGGGAGCAAGCTGGTTTCCTTAATCTTTGCGATAGCGGCCTTGAAGTCACCTTCAGCAATCTTTGCGATGAAGGCCGGAATGTCGATGTGCACCGGGCAGCTTTCGACGCAAGGCTGGTTCTTACAAGCGAGGCAGCGGTTAGCTTCCACGATAGCCTGGGCTTCGGTGTAGCCCTGGGCCACTTCTTCCATCACGCGGGCGCGGTAGCTGGGTTCGAGCTGCGGCATCGGCTGGGCCGGAATAGCAGTCTTGTCCTTGGGCTTGAGCGGCTTCGGAAGGGCGTTAATCTTTTCAAGTTCCACCTTGGCGGCGGCGTCCAACTGTTCACGAGTCAAATGTTCAGACATTACTTGCTCTCCTTGGCCTTTGCGTCAGCCATCTTATCAATGTTGCACTTGTGGCCGTCATTGGCACCGAAGCGGTGCAAGGCTTCCTGTTCCTGGGGCTTGAAGGCGCCCATACGCTGGAGCATGTTGTTCCAGTCGACTTCGTGGCCGTCGAATTCCGGGCCATCGACGCAGACAAACTTCGTCTTGCCACCGATAGTCACGCGGCAGCCACCGCACATGCCGGTCCCGTCCACCATGATGCTGTTGAGGCTCACGACGGTCTTCACGCCGTAGGGCTTGGTGGTGAGGGCGCAGAACTTCATCATAACCGGAGGACCGATGGCGAGCACCATGTCGGGCTTGCCCTTCGTGTCTTCGCAGAGTTCCTTCAGCGGTTCGGTCACGAGACCCTTGCGGCCGTAGGAGCCGTCGTCGGTCATGAAAATGATTTCGTCGGCGAGGGCGGTCATTTCTTCCTTCATGAGGAAGAGGCTCTCGTTACGGGCACCCATGATGATGGTGACCTTGTTGCCGGCCTTCTTCATGGCCTGGACAATCGGGTGCATCGGGGCAATGCCCACGCCACCGCACACGCAAACCACGTGGCCAAAATTCTCGATGTGGGTCGGGGAACCCAGCGGGCCCACGAGCACCGGGATATCGTCACCGACTTCGAACTTGGAGAGTTCGGTGGTGGTCTTACCGACGGTCTGGAAAATCAGGGTGATGGAGCCTTCAGTCGTGTCGGCATCGGCGATGGTGAGGGGCACGCGTTCGCCGTTGTCCTTGTTCGTCTGGAGGATGATGAACTGGCCGGCCTTACGCTCTTGGGCGATCAGCGGGGCCTCGACGCGGAATTGGAATACCGCAGGAGATAACTGTTTTTTAAAGAGAATTTTTGCCATAGTGGCACAAAAAATAGAAAAAAGGCACCCCGGACGAGGTTACCTTTTTAATAAAATGATGTTCCAAAGCGGGCAAAAAGAGCCCGAACGGGCTACTCGTCCTTGATACAGCGGAGGTAGCAGCCGTCGTGCTTGTCACGAGACGTGCATTCTAGTTTTCCCGTTATATTGGAGGTTTCGTTTACAGAACATGCGATTGCTTTTTTGGGTTCGTTGACCCCGTTGCGTATGAGTTGCTGCGTCGTCCACCAGCAGGCTTCGCTGTTGAATGAACCTGGCGACGGAGAGTATATGTAGCTTCCGTACACAGTTGACGGCATCGTCCCGTATTCCTTGGAGAAAGCCAGCTTTTCCAGTTCTGATTCACTTGGAACATGCCAGCCCGAGGGGCATATTCCTCGCTCCGGGTAAACGATGTTCGCCTCGTTGTTTAAGTAGCTTGTGCCGCGATTAACCGGGGCAGTCCAGTGATAAAGGGATCCCTGGTCTTCGCAATCAGCGGCGTTGCTTGTATTGCTGGAACTGTTGTAGCACCACCATGCCTGATTGTGGTTGCCAGCGCCATCGCCATGGAAATTGAAGTTGTCTACCATGATTGTGGTGGTTCTCTTGTATTTGTCGCCGGGAATAAGGGCGTCCAGGATCCTGTATGACTTGGGCTCGCCACTTTCTCGGGAGTCAAGGATTGTGTCATAGACCCAAGCATCCCATTTATGTTCAAGAGTGTCAACGCAGCGATAATTCCACGTCAATAAACCACTTTTGTATCGGGTAAAAAGTTTAAAGGTTTCTCCGGTACAAACCTTTCCAACCTTACTTTCAGTATTTGTCATGCGGCGCCATTGGTATTGGCTGTTCGAGACATCGCACACAATGCTATCGGCGATTGTGTATGCTATTTCTTTGTTGCAAACTTTATTCGTCTCCTTTTCATACTGGGTAGCCGCGCGCCATTTACCGTCACTCGTACAAACGGAGTCGGCGTAAACAGAATCGTGAGAGGAATAGTATCCACATGCGCTTCCCAAGGCGATTTCGGAACTTGTAGCAAGACGCCAATAGTGTTGGCAGACATCGTATTTGCCGCAATCTGAATTAGTTCCGTCATATGCGCATATAAATTTATGCACTATCGTGTCTAGTCGGCTATTAAGATTGCCTCTGCACACCATCCCTGTTGCAATTTCACCGGCGTTGGCTGGGCGCCAGAAATATCCCGTTGATGAAAGATACAAGCAAGTCCATTCCCCAAACACGGAGTCTTTCATCTTATAGGAACAAACCTTGCCTGCAGCAATTTCGTACGCTGTAGCAACTCGCCAGTGATAATTCGAATAAGAATTGCTAGTACCATTACTATCATACCCACAAACATAGCCGTTCACAACGTTGTCTCCCACGCTTTCTGCAACTTTAGTATTGCAAGGCTTCCCTGTCGCAAGTTCTTCTTCGGAAGCCGTACGCCATTTCAACGTTTGGTCCTTGATAAGGCATGTATAGCCATTCTGTACACGGGTGCTGTCCATATTCCTCCTGGTGCAGAATGCGTTATTCGCCTTCTCTGCCTCGGACTGTTTTCGCCAGTTATAAACGGCTCCAGAACCAGGGTTGGTATGTACACAGGCATAACCGTTCACGAATGTCGAGTCGATATCCTTGTTGCAGAATTTCTTTGTCACGAACTCAGCCTCCGATATGGCGTTCCACTTGCCGCCGGAACAATACCAATAGGCACTATCCGACGTCATTTGCATCTCGCCATCCCTGTCTGTCGTGCAGAACCCAAGTTCGAACACCTCTCCCGTGATTTCGGTCCAGGAGCCGCTTTCGCAAGCATAAAAGTGCTCATTGTCGAGTTTTTTGCGTTCTCCCTCGCGACCTTCGGTACACACGACGCCCAGTCCGAAAGTAACTCCGTCCGTTTCCACCCATGTGTTTCCGGAACACATGTAATAAGAGCCAGATTCTGTTTTCTTCAGGGTGCTATCCGCGACATCCTCGCTGCCGCATACGCCAATTTCCTCTTCGAGTTCACTCAGCTTATCCCAGGAGCCGTCCTTGCCATTGAAATGGCAGACGTAAGTCCCCGCTTTCTTGGTAGAGGCCACTTCCATGTTCCGCTTTTCGGTACAGAGTTTGAGTTCGTAGGCAACGGAATCGATTTCAATCCACTGTTTGCCGCTACAGACGAAATACTCGCCGGACTTGGCCTTGACGTATTCATTCTCGCGCTTTTCGGAACATTCCTTGAGTTCGAACTGCGTCTCGGTGATCTTGTTCCACGAGCCGGCCTTGCACACGTAGTATTCGGTCGACTTCCCGCCCTTGTACTCCTTGAACTGGCCTTCCATCTTGCCGGTGCAGAGGCCGAGTTCCGTATCCAGGGCGGTCGCCTTGTGCCAGCGCTTCGCCGTGCAGGCGTAGCCCGCGCCGTAGTTTTCGCTCTTCTTGTTGCTGTTCTTCTCGATGGTGGATTCCAGGCTGTCGGTGCATGCGCCGAGGCCGTATTCATTTGTCCAGAACGCATAGAGCGCCGATTCGAAGTCGGGGACGGCCGCCACGAGCTTCATCGCCTTCACGTTCTCGCGGATCGCGGCGAAGTTGTCGGTGCTGTCGACTTTCGAGGCCCAGTCAGCGAAGGCGGCGGTCGCTTCCGCGCTGTCGAGGCCGCCGGTCGAACCGAAGAACTCCTCGATTCCGCCGAGGAGGATGCCGAACTTGCTCGCCGAGAGGTCTCCCTGCAAAAGGATGGAGGCGAAAAGCAGGGCCTGGCCTGCAGAAGTCGTGTCGGAGAGGCTGAGCGCGGTCGCGGTCAGGTCGTCGTCGCCCTTGCCGCCGAACACGGAAAGCAGTTCCTTCGTCGCGCGCTTCTTCGCGGCGGGGACGTTGAACTTTTCCTTTAATACGAGGTGCTTCGCGCGGGCGTA